>NZ_BAABIE010000012.1:0-133086 GCF_039542465.1 Gordonia alkaliphila
CACCAGAAAGGTGCTCCTTGCCCTGCTTGTGATTGTCGTTTCGCAACAACAATTATTGCAGCTCAGAGCACCTTTCTTCATGAAAACGGCAGGCCAGGCGAATTCAGCGATGAAAGCCCGAGGCTAGCGAGCCGCGCAGACTCCGCTGCGCTGTAGGCCTGTCGACGGTTGCCGCAGTCACGACGTCCCCTTCACTTCTGGGTCGGTTCCTCTGGATATGCCAACACCCCGACCCCCGGTCTTGTTCCAAAGGCCCCCTCGCGAGCAGCTTCGCCGGCATATCCGGGCGCACCGTGGTCACTATGACCACGGTGGACCGCTCTGTGACAGCGACCGCTCCCAGCGGGCGCGGCGACCGGCCGACGACGTGGGACAATGGGGGTCATGTGTGGACGCTATGCGGTGACGACGGACCCGGCACGCCTGGCCGCCGAGATCGACGCGCGCAACGAGGTTCCCGAGGACGTCGCCAGCACCGCCAACTACAACGTGGCGCCGACGACCACCGTGCTGACTGTCGTCGACCGGCACGACGGCAACGACGCCGACCAGCCGATCGAGCGGCGGGTGCGCGCCATGCGGTGGGGCCTGGTGCCGCCGTGGACCAAGGAGTTCGGCAAGGGGCCGCTACTGTTCAACGCCCGCGCCGAGACCGTCCAGACCAAGCCCGCCTTCCGCGCCGCCGCCAAGAACAAGCGCTGCCTGTTCCCGATGGACGGCTGGTACGAGTGGCGCAGAGGACCGGTCGGTGCCAACGGCAAGCCGCAGAAGATCCCGTTCTACATGTCCCCCGCCGACGGCTCCCGGCTGTTCATGGGCGGACTGTGGGGCGCGTGGCGGTCGCCGGAGGCCCGGGAGGCCGGCGACGACGACGCCTGGATCTCCAGCGCCACCATCCTCACCACCGACGCCGTCGGGCACCTGACGCAGGTGCACGACCGGATGCCGCTGATCATGCCGCTGGAGTACTGGCAGGCCTGGCTCGATCCGGACCATCCGGTGGATCCGGATCTGCTGGCGCCGCCCGCCGCGTCGCTGGTCGAGGCCATCACGATCCGCGAGGTGTCCCCGCTGGTCAACCGGGTCGCCAACAACGGCCCCGAACTCTTGGAGCCCGTCTCATGAGCGCCACCCGGCCCGGACCGCTGCAACGTATCGGCTACCTGCTGGGCCGACGGCTGCCCCCGGAGATGTCCGACTGGGTGCGCAAGGACATCACCGGCCGCGGGCACGTCGTGCGCTACCTGCTGCGCGGCTTCATCCCGTTCCTGCCGATCGCGATCGGGCTGTGCTTCGTGCCCGGCAGCTGGATGGTCCGCGCGGGCATGATCCTGCTCCTGGCGATTCCGCTGCTGTACTTCCAGCTGGCGCTGATGAACATCTACCGCCGACATCTGTTGCGCAACAACGGGCTCGACCCGAAGCTGGCGGACAAGGTCACGATCGTCCGGCTGTCCGAGGCCGAGGCGCTGTATCGGAGCCAGCACCGACCCCAGGAGGTGTCCATGGCCCCGTACGACGTCCCGCAGCCTGCGACACCGCCGACGCCGCAGAACCCGGCCGTGATCGACTCGGTGATCGTCGAACCGAAGGACCCCGAGCAGCACTAGGGCCCGGACGCGCCCGGGTCAGGCGAAGGTGTAGTCCTCGAGCGGGAAGCTCTCCATCTCGCGGAGGGTGGCGAGGGTGGAGCTGGGCCGCAGCAGCGTCGCTTCGCCGTGCTGGTTGAAGTAGTAGCTGCGCGACCCGGTGCAGTCGCCCGCGTAGAACACCGACGAGTCCAGCGCCGCGGTGGAGCGGTCGAGGAAGCGGGTGTTGGCCTCCTCGGTCACCTCGAAGGTGTCGACGCCGCGGCGACGGAGCTCGCCGAAGAGCCGTGCGATGTGCTTCATCTGCCCCTCGATGGTGGTGAAGTAGCTCAGCCCGCTGTAGGAGTACGGGCTGTTCAGGCTCAGGAAGTTCGGCATCTTGGGGACAGTGATGCCCTCGTAGGCCTGGAAACGTCCCTCTCGCCACCATTGACCCAGGTTCCGGCCGTCCCGTCCGATGATCTCGAAGGCCGGGAAGTTGGTGTCCCACAGATTGAATCCGGTCGCCAGCACGAGCGTGTCCACCATGACCTTGGTGCCGTCCGCGCAGACGATGCCGTCCGGCTCCACACGCTCGATCGACGAGGTCTGCAGGCTTACGTTCGGCTGGTTGAACACCCGGAAGTAGGTATTGGAGAAGGTGGGGCGCTTGCATCCGAAGTCGTACGTTGGGGTCAGTCTGCGACGGGTGTCGGCGTCGCGCACCTGGGCGCGCAGGTGTGCCTTGGCCAGCAGCACCGCCAGCCGGTTGCCCGGCTTGGCCTGCTTGTAGTGCAACACGCCCAGCACCATCAAGGCCTCGAGCATGCTCGTGTTGACCAGCCGCGCGGCCTTCTGCGTGAGCGGCACCTTGGCGAACACGGCCTGCACCGGGGCGGGGATCGGGAAATCCACCTTGGGCACCACCCAGATCGGCGTGCGCTGAAACACGGTGAGCGCCTTGGCCTTCCGCGCGATCTCCGGGATCAGCTGCACCGCGGTGGCACCGGTGCCGATGACCGCGGCACGCTGACCGGCGAAGTCGTAGCCGTCTTCCCAGGCGGTGGTGTGGATGATCTTGCCGGCGAAGGTCTCCATGCCCGGGAAGTCCGGCGTGTGCGGCTGGGACAGGAAGCCGGTCGCGGTGACCAGATAGCGAGCGGTGCGACTGCGGCCGTCGGCGGTGTACACGGTCCAGAATTGTCCGTCGTCGTTCCATTCCGCCCGTTCGACGACCACCCCGAACTCCATGAACCGGCGCAGGTCGTACTTGTCGGCGACATGCTCGGCGTACTTCTTGAGTTCGGCCCCGGGCGCGAACAGCCGCGACCAGTGCGGGTTGGGCTCGAACGAGTACGAGTAGGTCACCGACGCGATGTCGACGGCCAGCCCCGGATAGTGGTTGACGTGCCAGGTACCGCCGAGATCGTCCTCGCGCTCCAGGATGGCCAGATTCTCCAGGCCTTGGCGTCGCAACTCGATCCCGGCACCCATACCGCCGAAGCCCGCGCCGACGATGACCGCGTCGTGGTCGAGGTTCTCTGTACCCATCAATAGCCCACCTAAAAGTTACTGTGACAGACACTCACAGTAACTCAGGTCACGCGCCGAACACAGGGCCGGTGCCCGGATCTCAGAGGCCGAGCACCCCCGGATTGAGCAACCCGTCCGGATCCAGCGCGCGCTTGACCGCCCGCATGGTCGCCACGTCCACCGGGCTACGCCCGAGCGACAGCCAGGGCGCCTTGGCCCGCCCCACCCCGTGCTCGGCGCTGATACTGCCGCCGAGTGCGGCGACGGCGCGCAGGACGCGATCGGTCAGCTCCTCGGCGCGCCCCGGCTCGACGTCGAGCAGGTTGACGTGCAGATTCCCGTCCGCGAGATGCCCGAACAGGATGGGGCGGGCCCCCGCGGCGGCGGCCAGTTCTTGCACGGTCGCCACGAACGCATCCATCGCGGCGGCGGGGACCGTGAGATCGAGCTTGACCACCGGGGTGCTCGAGTCGCGCGCGATGGACTCGGTGTGCCGTTCGCGCAGCGCCCACAACTCCGCCGCCGGAGTGTCGTCGAGCACGGCCGCGGCCGCCGCGGCCCGGTCGAGCACCGCCGCCAACTCGCCGACATCGGCACCGGCGACCTCGATCAGCACGGCGAAGCGAGTGCCCGCGGGCAGGGCCCGACGCAGCCCGTGGCGATGCACGAGGTCCAGGCCCGCCGCGGTCATCAACTCGGCCGCCTGCATGGTCATCCCGGCCCGCTCCACCGCGTCGATCAACGCCGATGCGTGCGCCACGCTGTCCGCACCGACCACGGCCACCGCACCGCTCCGGCTCGGCGGCACCAGCGACAGCAGGGCCCCGGTGATCACCGCCAGCGTGCCCTCGCTGCCGGCCAGCAGTCCGGGCAGGTCGTAGCCGACGTTGTCCTTGCGCAGCGGACGCCAACGCCGCAGGACCTCGCCGGAGGCGAGCACCGCCTCGATGCCGAGCAGTTGGGCCCGCATGCCGCCGTAGCGGACGAAGTGAATGCCACCGGCGTTGGTCGCGATCATGCCGCCGACCGTCGCCGAATCACGGGAGGCCAGGTCCACACCGAACGCCAGGCCCGCTGCGGCCGCGGTGCGCTGCACCTGCGCCAACGTCACACCCGCGCCGACCCCGACGGCGCGGGCCGACGCATCGACGCCGTCGAGGCGGGTCAGCCGGGTGCTCGAGAGCACGATCGCCGTCGCGCCGTCGGCCGGTGGCACGCCGCCGCCCACCAGACCGGTGTTGCCGCCCTGCGGGCAGATCGCCACACCAGCCGCCGCGCACCGGCGCACCACCTCCGCGGTCTCGGCGGTGTCCGCGGGGCGCACGACGGCCAGCGCGGCGCCGCTCCACCGTCCCGTCCAATCGGTGAGGTAGCCGGCGACGATCGCCGGATCGGTCAGGACATGACCCGCGCCGACCACATCGGCGAGGTCGGCGAGCAGACGACGAGGCACCGTGCGCGCCCGATCAGCGCTGCTGCTCGGCGTTGATCGGCACCCAACCCGGAACACTCAGTGGCAGCATGGCCGTCCTCTCTCGATGAACTCCCCCGCAACGCTATCGGCCCGCGGGGCGCCGGGCCCCACCCCACGCGGTCGATCGTGTTTACTCTCGACGGCATGGCACAGAAGGACGGCATGGCGCAGAAGATCGTCGCGACCCGGTACGGCGAGCCCACCGAGTCGGTGCGGCTCGTTCCCGCCGACGTGGCCGAGCCCGGCCCCGACGAGGTGGTGGTGCGCGTGCGGGCCGCCGGGGTGAATCCCTTCGACGCGAAGCTGGTCCGCGGACAGATGGGCACCGACCCCGCGAAGCTGCCCCTGGATCTGGGCGGCGAAGCGGCCGGAGTGGTGCACGCCGCGGGCGCGGACTCCGGTTTCGCGATCGGCGACGAGGTGGTGGTGTATCCGGCTCGCGCCGCCTTCGCCGAGTTCGTCACCGCACCGGCGGCCAACGTGCACCGCAAACCGTCCGCGCTCGGCTGGGAGCGTGCGGCGGCCCTGCTGCTGGCCGGGGTCACCGCCGCCGATATCGCGGCGACCCTCGGGCTGACCGCCGACGACGTGCTGCTGGTGCACGGCGGCGCCGGGGCGGTCGGTTCCATCGTCGTCGCGCGGGCGGTCGCTCTCGGCGCGACGGTCATCGCGACCGCGTCCGCGGCCAACCACGACTATCTGCGCGGCCTCGGCGCCCTCCCGGTCGCCTACGACGGCGACCTGGCCACTGCGATCGGCGCCGTCGCGCCGGCACCGGTCACGGCCGTGGCCGACACCGCGGGCACCGATGCGGCGATCGACGTCTCGCTGGGTCTGGTGCCGGCCGACCGCGTGGTCAGCATCGCGGCGTGGGGGCGCACCGGCGACGGCATCACCGTCATCGACGGCAGCGGCCCGCAGTCCAAGCGGCATCGTCGCGACGCCGTCCCCGGCCTGCTCGAGGACGCCGCTGCCGGCCGGATCGTCGTGGAGATCGCGGGTGTCTACGACCTCGCCGACACCGGGCGAGCGCTCGCGGCCGTCGCCGGCCGCCACCCGCGCGGCAAGTTCGTCGTGCGCCCGTGACCGGCCGAGGCCGCGACCGGAGCCACAGCTGATCCGGCGCTAGCTTTTCGCGAACGCCTTGAACACGGTGAAGGCGCCCACGATCACCAGCGCCACCACCACCAGCCACATGAAGGCCTTGACCAGCGACCAGCCGATGGAGATCAGAATCAGCACGCCGATGACGATCGCGAGGATCTTCCAGAACGAGGTGCCGGTGGATGTCGAAGTACTCATGGCTCCACCGTGCCCGTAATCGGCGCCGGTGTCACGGCCGGAGCCGGGATCTAGGGGTGAAGATCGGGGTTCCCCCGGAACCACCGGCACGCCAACACGCGCCCGGGAATACCTCGTCGGGTCGCGCCGCTTGAACAGAGCATGAGCTCGGTTCCCCACCTCGTCCTGAACAACGGCGTCGCCATCGACCAACTCGGCCTGGGCGTCTTCCAGATTCCGCCCGCCGAGACCAAGGCCGCGGTCCTCGCTGCCCTGGAGGCGGGATACCGCCACATCGACACCGCCCAGATGTACGGCAACGAACGCGGCGTCGGCGAGGCCATCGCCGAGTCCGGGATCGCACGCGACGAGATCTTCGTGACCAGCAAACTCAACAACAACTCCCACGAGGCCGACGCCGCCAAGGCCGCGACCGCGCGCTCGGTGGAGGCCCTCGGCGGCCCGATGGACCTGTACCTCATTCACTGGCCGATGCCCGCGGTCGGCGACTTCGTCGACACATGGCGCCTGATGGAGGGGTTCGCCGCGGAAGGCCTGACCCGCACCATCGGCGTCTCCAACTTTCAGATCCCGCACCTGCGGCGGATCCTGACCGAGACCGCGACGGTCCCGGCGGTGAACCAGATCGAGGTGCACCCGTATTTCCAGCAGGAAGCGCTGCGCGCCTTCGGCCACGAGCACGGCATCGTCACCGAGGCCTGGTCCCCGATCGCGCAGGGCAAGGTGCTGGGCGATCCGGTGCTGACGGCGATCGCCGACGAGGTCGGCCGAACCGTGGCCCAGGTGGTGCTGCGCTGGCACATCCAGCGCGGCGACGTGGTGTTCCCGAAGACCGTCTCCCCGACCCGGATGGCGGAGAACTTCGCCCTCTTCGACTTCGTGCTGACCGAGGCGCAGATGACCCGGATCGCGGCACTGGACGCGAACGCTCGCGGCGGCCCCGACCCGGACCAGTTCAACTGGATTCCCGACTGACGGACCCTCGCCGCGCCGACCTAAGATCTAAGGTCATGAAGTTCTCCCGCCGCGCCGATGCCGTCACCCCGTTCTACGCCATGGAATACGGTCGACGCGCCGCCGAGATCGAGGCCCGCGGCGCGCACGTGGTGAAGCTGAACATCGGTGAGCCGGACTTCGGCGCACCCCCGGCGTTCCTGTCCGAGATCCGCCGGATCGCCGACGGCCGCCCCATGCCGTACACCGGGGCCACCGGCACCGGAGAATTGCGTGCGGCGATCGCCGAGTTCAGTCGCGACCGGCTGAGCGCCCCGATCGCTCCCGAGCGCGTCGTGGTGACCACCGGAGCCTCGGCCGCGCTGCTGCTGTCCTGCGCGGCCCTGATCGACCCCGGCGACGAGGTCCTCGTCGCCGATCCTTCGTACCCGTGCAATCGCCGCTTCGCGGAGAGCTTCGGCGCGAACGTGCGGCTGGTGCCCACCGGCCCGGCGACCCGCTTCCAGCTCGACGCCGCCGCCGTGGAGGCCTCGTGGACCGACCGGACCCGCGGGGTGATCACCGCCTCCCCCGCCAATCCCACCGGGACGTCCCTGCCCTACGACGACCTGCTGGCGCTGACCGGCGCGGTGGCCGACCGCGGCGGCTGGCGGATCGTCGACGAGATCTACCTGGGGCTGGCCGACGACGCCCCGGACGGCACCGCGCCGCGCAGTATCGCCGCCGCGGATCCGGGTGCGATCGTGGTGAACAGCTTCTCCAAGTACTTCGGCATGACCGGTTGGCGACTGGGCTGGATGGTGGTGCCCGAGGAAATGGTCCCGGTCGCCGAGAAGCTCGCCCAGAATTTCTTTATCTGTCCGCCGACGCCCGCCCAGGTCGCCGCGCTGGCCTGCTTCACACCGGAGACGATCGCGCTCGCCGAGGAGCGGCGCGCGATTCTGCGGGGCCGCCGACAGCTGGTGCTCGACGGGCTGGCGGAGATCGGCCTGCCGGTGCCGGTGACCCCGGACGGTGCGTTCTACGTCTACGTCGACGTCTCGGGCACGGGCTTGTCGGCGTCGGAGTTCTGCGATCAGGCGCTGGATCGGGCGCGGGTCGCGCTCACCCCCGGCAAGGACTTCGGCGAGATCGGCGCCGAGCGGTACGTACGGCTCTCCTATGCGACGAGCGAGGACGATCTCAACGAGGGCCTGTCCCGGCTCGGCGAGTTCCTCGCCGGGCGCTGACCGCTCAGTCGTCGGCGGCCGCGGGAGCCGGAGCGGCGGCGGGTGCGGGCCGCCCCGACGTCACCGCGCCCTCGGCCGCGAGCGACTCCGCGCTGATCCGCAGCTTCCGGCCGGTGATCCGGCGGTAGAGGTATTCGAAGACGAAGCTCAAGACCAGGACCGCGAGCAGCGCGATCCAGGTGCTCGCCTCCCCGGAGGTGATCGAGTAGTAGAGCAGGAGCGCGAACAGCGCGGCATTGAGCACCACCGACGCGATCAGCAGGTACGCCTTGGCGCCGGTCTGGCGGCGCACCCGCAGGTGCCCCAGGCTCACCGAGCCGTAGACGATGAGGAACGCCAGGCTGGCCATCTGCCCCACCGCCGAGAGCGGGAAGAACAGCACGAACAGGCAGGTCAGAATCCCGGCGGCCACCAGCCCCCAGGTACCCGAGCGCCACACCCCGCGCGCGAAGTCCGCCGGCATCTCCCCCGACTTGGCGACGGTGTAGGCCAGGTTGGCGTTGCCGTACAGGGTCGAGTTGACGCCCGAGGCCGTGGCGAGCAGGGCCGCGGCGCTGATGATGAGGAAGCCGGTCTGGCCCAGGACCGCGCGGCCCGCCTCGGACAGCACGTGTCCGGCGTCGGCGTCGATCTGCTGCAGGCTCATCACCATCACCACGACTACCGCCACGGCCACGTACACCGCGATCACGATGGCCAGCGCCGAGTACATGGCGCGCGGCAGCTGCCTCTTGGGATCGGCCATGTTGCCCGCGGAGTTGGTGACCACCCCGAAACCCTCGTAGGTGACGTAAAGCATGCCCGCCGCCACCAGGATGCCGAGCACCCCGTCGCCGCCCACCTGATCGCTGAAGTCGGCCGGCTGGGCCTTCACCGCGGCGAAGGCCACGAAGCCGACGATGATGACCAGTTCGACGCCGATCACCAGCAGCTCGGTGCGACCGACGATCTTGGCGCCGATGAAGTTGACACCCATCAGGAACAGCACCAGCCCGACGCCGATCGCCTTCCCCGCCCACTCGTTGCCTCCGAGTCCGGTCAGGTGCTGCATATAACCGGCGAAACCGCTCGCGTACAGCGCCATCGCGATGATCCAGCCGAGGAACTGGAAGACGTTCAACCCGCCGGAGACGATGCCGTCGCCGAATCAGCGGATCAGGAACTCGGCGGCGCCGCCGCGACTGGGGAACCGCGCACCGAGTTTGGCGTACGAGTAGACGCTGAACAGCGAGACCACGCCGCCGACCAGGAACGACACCCAGATCCACACACCGGCCGTCCCGGCCGCCAGCCCGACCAGGGTGTACAGCCCGGCACCCATCATGCCGCCGACACCGATGGCGGTCGCCGCCGGAACTCCGATCTCCCCGCTGCGAGCCATCTCTCGTCCTCCCCGACGTTCCCCCGGGCCGCCCCCCCGGCGGCCGTTCGCGGCCTGATCCTACCCAGCGGCGTGATTGATACCGCTCGATCCGGCGATAACGGTCTTCGCCGGTCACGGGCCCGCCGCCCCCGCCCACACCCTCACCACAATCGGAATACCCGTCCACCAAAACGGTCGCATCCCATCCGCATATCGGAATTACCTGCGGAAATATGACACACCCAATTGTCCAATTAAGTGAACACTCGTACTCCCACGTTGGTTGACGTGAGCCGAATCTCACTACTACGGTGACGTACTCACCCGTAAGTTACCGGCCAGTTATGGCGTGGGAGCAAAGGAGAACCCGAGCATGACGTCCATCACCCGAAGGGGCAGAATCGTCGCGATCGTCGCCGCGATCGCGATGTGCGGCACCGCCGCCCAGCTGGCTCCGGCGCACGCCGCACCGCCCGCCGATCCGACCTCGGATGCCGCCGCGGTGCAGCAACTGACCGACTACATCAACGCGGGCTCGCCGGTCGGGCGTCGTGCCGTCAACGCCGGCACCCACCAGGTCGACTGGACCGGTCCCACCCGGAAGCTGCCGCCCGTGCCGTCGACGACAGGCGAGGGGCCGCGGCAGGGCGGCTTCTGGCCCGCGTTCGCCTACAGCCAGGTCCATCCCCTGGCGGCACCGCCGGGCGCCAACGACTGGAACTGCAAGCCCAAGCCCGGACACAACCCGGTGGTGCTGTTGCACGGCACCTGGGAGAACGCCTACGACAACTGGGCGGCCTTCGCCCCCGCGTTGAAGAAGGCCGGCTACTGCGTCTTCGCGCCGAATTACGGCCGCACCGATCTGCTCGACGTCGGCGGCCTGGGCACCGTCCTCCCCGGAACCAACGGGGTGGCCGAGGTGAGTCGCTCCGCCGAACAAATCGATCCCTACATCACCAAGGTGCTGGCGAAGACCGGCGCCGAGAAGGTCGACCTGATCGGGCACTCGCAGGGCGGGCTCCTCGCGCGCTACTGGATGAAGCGGTTCAACGGCCATCGCAAGGTCGATAACCTGATCACCTACGGCGCCACCAACAACGGCACCACCCTGCTCGGCATCGGCTGGCTCGGTCGCGCGATCAACAACGTCGGCCTAGACGTGCTCGCCCCGGTGACCCTGTTGGTCGGTTCCGCGGGCATCGACCAGACCGTCGACTCTCCGACGGTCAAGTACGTCAACAACGAGGCTCCATACCGCGACAGCAGGCACCACCGGGTCTACCCGGACGTCCGGTACACGATCGTCGGATCCCGCTACGACGAGGTGACCACTCCCTATGATCTGACGTTCCTCCGCGGCTACTCGAACGTCCAGAACATCACGCTGCAGGACGGCTGCGAGGCGGACACCTCCGACCACATCTCCCTGTCGTACTCGCCCCGGGCACTGTCGATCGCCCTGCACACCCTGGATCCGCAGCGCTACCCGAAGCTGGTGTGCTCCACGAATCCGTGGTTCTTCAGCTTCTGACCCGACCGTCACCGTCAGGTCCGCGGTAGGGGGGCACCTCGAAGGTCGGGGTGGCCCCCCCCTACCGGTCGGGGTCGAGGATCTCGCGCAGCCGCGTGATCAGCTCCGCCTGCGCCGGATTGGCCTTGCGGATGGCGATCTCGACGTCGAACCAGTCCGCCCGGTCGACCTCGAGGAAGGTGGCGGCGATCCCCGAGCGGGGCGGCCAGATCATCGTGAAGGTGTTGCTGCGCAGGGTCTTCGGGTCGAAATCGCCTTCCACCGCGAACCCGTCCACATACTTGCCGCTGCGCAATCGCACCCGGCCCAGATCGATGGGCGTCCCCGTCGGCGGCGGCTGTCCGGTCTCCTCGGCGAACTCCCGGCACGCCGCGCCGAACGGATCCTCGCCGGGCTCGATGATGCCCTTCGGGAGCGACCACGCGCCCTCGTCCTTCTTCGCCCAGTACGGTCCGCCCGGGTGCACCAGCAGCACTCGCAGGCGGTCGCCGCCGCCTCGATACAGCAGAATGCCCGCGCTGTGCTCAGCCACGACATCCACGCTCGGTCATGGCATCGACGGTAGTCCGCGGACGGCCGTTCCCGGACCACCGTGGAGAACCTGACTACCGTGGAGAACATGGAGATCGTGACCAGCCGGGTGCTGCTGCGCTCGACCGCCCCAGCGGCCCTCACCGACTTCTATCGCGACGTCCTGTCGCTGCCCGTGGCCCGCGAGTATCCCGGCGGGACCGTCTTCCACGCCGGCGCCGGCCTGATCGAGATTCCCGGCCACCTGGCCGGCGACGTCCCCACCCCCGCGGACCTGCTGTGGCTGCAAGTGCGCGACCTCGCCGCCGCCCGCGCCGAACTCGTGGCCGCGGGCGTCGAGATCATCGCGGAACCGGAGACCAAACCGTGGGGGCTGATCGAGATGACCATCCACGACCCGGACGGGCGCGGCCTGATCCTGGTGCAGATTCCCGACGATCACCCCCTCCGGCGCGACCTCCGCTGACCGCCCGGGCAGACGCGCCGGGCCGTCGGCGAGACCGATCATGACAGACTGGGACCCATGACTGCTTGGGCCGCACCGACCGCTGACCTCCCGATTTCCGCCACCGTCGAACTGCCCGGCTCCAAGTCCATCACCAACCGGGCGCTCATCCTGGCCGCGCTGGCCGACGGGCCGTCGCGCCTGACCGGAACCCTTCGCAGCCGCGACACCGATCTGATGCTCGACGGGTTGGCCGCCCTCGGGGCGGGACTCGCCTTTGCCGACGACGATCCGACCGATGTGACCGTGACCCCGATCCCGCCTGCCGCCGATACGCCCGCGGGCACCCGGACCGTGGACTGCGGCCTGGCCGGCACCGTGATGCGTTTCCTACCCGCGGTCGCGGCGCTGAGCACCGGCGACATCGAGTTCGACGGCGACGAGCAGGCCCGTCACCGCCCGCTGGGCACCGTGCTCGACGCCCTGCGCACCCTCGGCGCCGACATCGACGGCGACCGACTGCCCTTCACCGTCCACGCCGACGGCACCCTGCCCGGCGGCCCGGTGACCATCGACGCCTCCGCCTCCTCCCAGTTCGTCTCCGGACTGCTGCTGTCGGCGGCCCGGTTCACCCACGGCGCGCAGATCGTCCACGAGGGCCCGCCGGTGCCGTCCATGCCGCACGTGGAGATGACCGTCGAGATGATGGCCGCCGCGGGAGTCGCAGTGGTCACCGAGGCCGGTCCCGACGGGACGGTGACCCGCTGGTCGGTGGCGCCCGGACCCATCCGCGCGGTGGACTGGGAGATCGAACCGGATCTGTCGAACGCGGCCGCGTTCCTCGCGGCGGCGGCGATCACCGGCGGCTCGGTGTCGACACCCCGCTGGCCCGCCCAGACCACCCAGCCCGGCGCGCAGATCGTGCCCATCCTGGAACGCATGGGTGCGGTCGCCACGCGATCGGACGACGGGCTCCTCACCGTGACCGGTCCGCAGCGCCTGACCGCGGTGGACCTGGACCTGCACGCGGTGGGCGAGCTGACCCCCACCATCGCCGCCCTGTGCGCGGTGGCCGAGGGGACCTCCACGCTGCGCGGCATCGCGCACCTGCGCGGCCACGAGACCGATCGGCTCGCGGCGCTGTCCACCGAGATCAACCGCCTCGGCGGCCACGCCACCGAAACTCCCGACGGCCTGGTGATCGTCGGTACCGCACCGGAGAACCTGCGGCCGGACACCTGGCTCAGCTACGCCGACCACCGGATGGCCACGGCCGGCTGCGCCCTCGCCCTGGTGGTGCCGGGAATGCTGATCGAGAACGTCGAGACCACCGCGAAAACCATGCCCGACTTCCCCGCCCAGTGGGCGGCGCTGGTCGGCGCCGGAACGCGATGAGCCGGTCCGCCCGTTCCTACGACGAGTCCGACGTCCGGATCCGTCCGGGAAAAGGCACCCGTCCGCGCACCAAGAAGCGTCCGGCCCACGCCGACGCCGCCACGGCGATGGTGGTGTCGGTGGACCGCGGCCGATGGGGCTGCGTGATCGACGGCGACCCCGACCGGCGGCTCGTCGCGATGCGGGCCCGCGAACTCGGCCGCACCCCCGTGGTGGTGGGCGATCAGGTGGGTGTGGTCGGTGACCTGAGCGGGCGAACGGACACCCTCGCCCGCATCGTGCGGGTGGACGAGCGCAGCACCGTCCTGCGGCGCACCGCCGACGACACCGACCCGTACGAGCGGATCGTGGTGGCCAACGCCGATCAACTGCTGATCGTCACCGCTCTGGCCGATCCCCCGCCGCGCACGGGCTTCGTCGAACGCGCCCTGGCCGCGGCCTACGCGGGCGGGCTGTCGCCGATTCTGTGCCTGACCAAATCCGATCTCGCCGGACCGGCCGAGTTCGCGGCCCACTTCGCCGACCTGGATCTGCCGGTGATCGTCGCCGGACGCGACGACGACCTCACCGAACTCCAGGGTGTGCTCGACGGCCGTCTCACCGCCCTCATCGGCCATTCCGGCGTCGGCAAATCGACGCTGGTCAATCGCCTGGTACCGGATGCCGAGCGCGCCGTGGGCCGCGTCTCCGGCGTGGGAAAGGGCCGCCACACCTCGACGCAGTCGGTGGCGCTGCCGCTGCCGACGCCCGGCTGGGTGGTCGACACGCCGGGTATCCGCTCGTTCGGCCTGGCGCATGTGACGCCCGCCGAAATCATCGACGCCTTCGGCGATCTGCGCGAGGCCATCGAGGACTGCCCGCGCGGCTGCACCCACCTGGGGCCGCCGGCCGATCCCGAATGCCGACTCGATCAGCTCACCGACAGTTCCCACCGACGCGCGATGGCGGTGCGGGAACTGCTGGCCGCGGTGCGCGACGTGGGCCCGGCCGATCCCGGACCGGAGAGCCCCGACGCCTGACGCCGCGTCAGATCAGCGGGCGATGCCGCAGCGAACCGTTGCCGCGTCGGGCCTTGAGCGCACGCAGCGCGGTACGCAGCCCGCCCGGTTGCGCGGGCAGGTCGTCGAACCGGCGTTCCGAAGCGGTCTCCGGGGCGTCGTCGACGGAGTCCCGCAGGAACCGGTCCGGCAGCGCCAACTTGTTGATGGTCCGCAGCGTCCGCAGGTACTGCATGGTGATGGTGTCGGTGTTGTACGGCAGGTCGTACTTGTCGCACAGTTCGCGCACGGCCACCGAGACCTCGGCGAGGCGGTTGCTCGGCAGGTCCGGATACAGGTGGTGCTCGATCTGGTAGCAGAGGTTGCCGCTCATGAAGGCCATCACCGGACCCGCGTCGAAGTTCGCGGTGCCCAGCATCTGACGCAGGTACCACTGGCCCCGCGTCTCTTCCTTCAGCGTGTCGGCGGTGAACTTCTCCGCGCCGTCCGGGAAGTGCCCGCAGAAGATCACCACGTATGCCCACAGATTCCGGACCACGTTCGCGGTCAGGTTCGCGGTGAGGGTGTGCTTGAAGTTCCGGCCGGTCAGCGCGGGGAGGAGCACGTAGTCTTTGCCGAGCTGCCGAGCGGCCTTGCGGCCGAAACGCTTGAACTCCGGAATCGTCTCCTCGCGCGGCTTCTCACCGCGCAGCGTTTCCTTCAGTTCCAGGTCGTGCAGCGCGATACCCCACTCGAAGGTCAGCGCCAGCAGCATGTTGACCAGCGGCTGCGCCAGGTTCTTCGGCTCCCACTGCTCGTCGCGGGTCACCCGCAGGGTGCGGTAGCCGACGTCGTGGTCCATATCGATCACGTTGGTGTACTTGTGATGGATGTAGTTGTGCGAGTGCTTCCAGTGCGGGGCCGCGCACACCATGTCCCACTCCCACGAGGTGGAGTGCACCTCGGGGTCGTTCATCCAGTCCCACTGCCCGTGCATCACGTTGTGCCCGAGTTCCATGTTCTCGATGATCTTGGCCAGCGACAACGCGACGGTGCCCGCCGCCCAGAACGACTTGCGGTGGCTGCCGAACAGCGCGAGCCGTCCGGCCACCTCCAGGGCACGCTGGGCCATGATGGTGCGCCGCAGGTACTTCACGTCGCTCTCACCGAGTTCGGATTCGATACGACGACGCAGCGCATCGAGTTCGACGCCGAGGGCTTCGACGTCCGCATCACTCAGGTGCGCGTATTCATTGATGTCTGAGATGGCCATTACAAACCATTATGCCTGTGTGTCAGATTTCTTGGCCACGGACGCCCGCTATGCCGCAAGACCGCGCTGAGAATCGACCGCACTGGGCCCCCCGCGGCGGCGCTCGCGCAACCGCACCATCGCCGACTTCAGTCCCCGCCGACGTCCGGTCCGCGGATCGACCTGCGCGACCAAACGCTGCTCCGGATCAGACTTGAAGCGCAGCTCCGAGGCCGTCTCCGGCGCATCGTCGCTGGTGGCCTTGAGGTACTTGTTCGGCAGCGACAGCTTGGCGATGGTGCGCCAGGTCTTGGCGTACTGAACCGGGAACGAGCCGGTGGTGTACGGCAGGTCGTACTCGGCGCAAATCGCTTGCACTCGCACGGAGATCTCCGCCAGGCGATTGCTCGGCAGGTCCGGGAAGATGTGGTGCTCAATCTGATACGAGAGATTTCCACTCATGAAGGCGAGCGTGGGCCCGGAGCGGAAGTTGGCGCTGCCGAGCATCTGACGCAGGTACCACTCACCCTGGTTCTCCACGGCCATGTCCCGCCTGGTGAACTTCTCCGCTCCGTCGGGGAAGTGCCCGCAGAAGATCACCGCATTGGTCCAGACATTGCGGATCACATTGGCCAGGAGGTTCGCGGTCAATGCCTTGCGGAAGCCGCGGCGGCTGCGGGTGGCCGCACCGACGAGCGCCGGGTACACGACGTAGTCCTTGGCGGCCTGCTTACCGATCTTGCGCCCGACGACGTTCAGGTTCTTCTTGAGCTCGAGCTTCTCTTCCTCGGTGGTGCGCTTCTTGGCCAACTCGAGGTGCTGCGCGGCGACGCCGTACTCGAAACCCAGCGCCAGCAGCGTATTCCACGCGATGTTGCCGAGGTAGAACGGGCGCCACCGCTGATCGCGGGTCACCCGGAGCAGGCCGTAGCCCACGTCGTCGTCCATCCCGAGCACATTGGTGTACTTGTGATGGACGAAGTTGTGCTGGTGCTTCCAGTGGGCGCTGGGACCGGCGTTGTCCCACTCCCACGACGTCGAATGCACCTCGGGATCGTTCATCCAGTCCCACTGCCCGTGCATCACGTTGTGCCCGAGCTCCATGTTCTCGATGATCTTGGCGACGCCGAGGGCGCCGGCACCGGCCCACCACATGCTGCGCTTGCCGGAACCGAAGATCAGTGCTCGACCGCCGAGTTCCAGGCCGCGCTGGAGGCGCACGGTGTTCCGCAGGTACCGGGCATCACGCTCACCACGATCGGCCTCGATGTCGGTGCGGATCTGATCGAGTTCCCGGGCAATGGCTGCCACGTCGTCCTCGCTCAAATGCGCGTACTCCGGAATGTCCTTGATTGCCACAGGCGCTCCTTCCTACGTTTCCGTAACTTACGCCAGCGTAGGTTACGGGATCGTAGGTTGTCCAGCCTCTGGGCTAAACATCCAGCGTGCAGTCGCCCGCGGCTGCGCTCACACACGTCTGAATGCGCTCGCCCTCGACGTGTTCGACCCCGGTTCGCAGGTCGCGGACGGCGCCCTTGTCGAGCATCACGACGCACGTCTGGCAGATACCCATCCGACAGCCGTACGGCATGGGCACCCCGGCCTGCTCGCCCGCCTCGAGGAGCGTGGTGGCGCCGTCGACCTCGATCTGCTTGTCGCGGGTACCGAAGGTCACCGTGCCGCCCTGGGCGTCGTGCGCGCCGCGCTCGAGCGCGAACCGCTCGATATGCAGCGCGTCGGCCACGCCGGCCCCCTCGTAGGCGTCGGTCAGCATGTCCAGGAAACCGCCCGGCCCGCACGCCCACGTCTGCCGCTGCGCCCAGTCCGGGCACAGCTTGGTCAGCGCCTGACTGTCGAGCCGGCCGTCGGTGCGCGTGTACCAGGACTTCAGAGTGATCAGCCCCTCCTCCGCCATCGCCGCGAGCTCGTCGCCGAACAGGACGTCGGCCTCGGCGGGCGCCGAATGCACCAGCACCACGTCGCCGCGATGCCCGCGACGACGCATGGTGCGCAGCATGGACACGATCGGCGTCACACCGCTGCCCGCGGTGACCAGCAGCAGTTTCTCCGGCAGCGGCTCGGGCAGGACGAACTCGCCGGCGGGCGCGGCCAACCGCACCACGGTGCCGGGCGCCAGGCCGTTCACCAGATGGGAGGACAGGAAGCCCTCGGGCAGCGCCTTGACGGTGATCGCGATGGTCTTGTCGCCGCGGGACGTGTCCGGATCACTGGTGAGCGAGTACGAGCGCCAGGTCCACCGGCCGTCGACCGGGATACCGATGCCGACGTACTGGCCGGCGTGGTAGTCGAACGAGAAGCCCCACCCCGGACGGATCACGATGGTCGCCGAGTCGGTGGTCTCGGCGGTCACCGACACGATCTTGCCGCGCAGTTCGCGCGCCGACCAGAGCGGATTGGCCAGGTGGAGATAGTCGTCGGGCAGCAGCGGGGTGGTGACCCGTGCGAACGTGGCCCGCAGCCACTGCGATCGCCTGCTGTTGGACGACGCCGCCAACGCCGGCGCCTCGAACCGTTCCCGCCATGAACCCATTGCGACTCCCTTTCCAGACCAGCCTACCTACGGAACCGTAACTTACGGAACCGTAATGTCCCAGCGCAAGCCGAGAGTTGGCGCACGCGTCAGAGGAGTTCCAGCAGGAAGGGCAGTTCCTGGGTGGCGAACCAGGCGAGGTCGTGGTCCTCGGCGTCGCCGAGCGTCAGTTCCGCGTCCTCGTCGCCCAAGTCGGCGGCGTCGATACACTCCACCGCCGCGCGCACCGACGGCTCCGCGTCGGCGCCGTCGACGTGCACCGCCACCACCTGCTTCTCGGTCACCGGGCCGCTGATCCGGACCACCGCGGTATCCAGGTCCGGACGCGGGACGGCGTCGGTCCGCTCGGCCACCACCACCACGCGGCGTACCGGCAGCTCGGACTCGGTGGCGGCGAGCAGGCGGATGCTGGCGCGGGCCGCTTCCCGCTGCGCGACCTCGGCGAGTTCCTCGTCGTCGCCGGCCGAGTACGCCTCCCGCAGAGCGGGGGTCAACGCGAAGCCGGTGCCGCCCAACGGCATCCACTGCCCGTCGTCGAGCAGTCGCTGCACATCGGCCAGTGTGGCGGGCAGATACACCCTCATGAGTTCACCTCGGGATCGAAGGGACGCGGTCCGAAACCGCCGACCGCCAGTTCGTCCAGCGATTCGGTCACGTACTCGACCATCGCCGGCAGATCACCGACCACGTTCCGGTCGGCGACGAAGCCGAACTCGACGTGCTCGTCGTACTCGTTCACGCTGATCGCCAGGGCCCGCTGCCCGAAGAGCGCGGGAATGCTGAACAGTTCCGCCACCGGGACACCGCCGACGTACAGCGGCTCGATCCGGTGGTCGCTCATCCGGATCGGAACGTTGTAGGAGCGCTCGAACAGCCTGTTGAACACCCGGGTCGACAGGTCCGCGAACGGCACCACGCCCAGTTCTGGCAACATCGGGCGCAGTCCCGCGGTCATCCGGCGCTGGGACTGCGAGTAGCGGTCGGCGAGCCCGGCCACCTGCAGCAGGCGCACCGCCGGGGCGTCCTCCCCCACCGGCAGGTCGGTGACGAACTCCGCGCCGCCCTCGCCCATCCAGCCGCCGTCGCGACGGTCGTCGCTGATCGGTTCGCGTGCCCCCAGCGGAAGCACCGCGCGGATGGTCTCGCCGTGCCCGATCGACTCCTGCACCGACAGCGTCCACCGCCGCATCACCCCGGTGATGATGCCGAGGACGACGTCGTTGAAGCTGCATTCGAAGTGCTCGGCGATCCGCACGCAGTCCGCGCGCGGAACGCTGGTGCAGGTGAACAGCCGGGCGGCGCTCGTATCGGTGTTCAGCGCGCTGTCCGGCGCGGTGTTGACCAGCTGCTGCACGGTGCTGCCCACGAGGCGGGCCGAGCGGTCCGCGAGCGTGAGGAGGTCGGCGACCGGCCCGCTGCTCTGGAAGAAGGACTCCAGGAGTTCGCCGGGACGGGCGAACGCTTCGGCCAACGCACCCAGCGCGACGCTGTGCCCGCCCGGCGGCCGGCCCGGCATCCACAGCTCGTCCGGTAGCGGCTCCGCGTCGGCCGTCGGATCGGCGACGACTTCGCTCATCTCCGGCGCGGTCCCGTCCCCGAGCAGGGCGCGATGGGTCTTGGTCAGGATCGCCAGCCGACCGTCGGCGAGGCCTTCGATCAGGTACATCTCCCACAGCGGGCGGGTGCGATCGAGCGGGCGGGACAGGACGCGCGCGATCAGCTCCTGCAATTGCTCGTCACTGCCCGGCTGCGGCAGCGCCGACAGTCGCACGTGAAAGGTGATGTCGAAATCGGGATCGTCCACCCACAGCGGCCGGGCCAGCCCGAGGGGTACCTCGGTGACCTTCTGCCGGTAGTGCGGGACCGACTGCAGGCGGTTCTCGGCGAGGGCGACCAGGCGCGCATAGGTCAGCGGCGGCCGACCGTCGGCGGTGCGCGCCGGGTCCAGGATCAGCAGGGCGCCCAGATGGGTCGTCGAACCGTCCCCGTCCAGGAAATAGAACATCGCTTCGTCCGGCGACAGTCGATTCACCATGATGAGTCGATGATAGAACGCCCCGGTCCGCACGCGTACCGGGGCGACGTTCTCCACCGAGGCGGCCCGGCGGGGCGCCGTTCAGACGATCGCGAACTCGGTGACCACCCAGCGTGCGCAGGTGCGACGGGCGGTTCCCGGCGACGACACCCGCACCTCGCGGCACTCCAGGCGACCGGCCAGCGCCCGCACCCGTTCGCCGCGCACCGAGGTGCCGAAGAACTCGGCCGCCACGCTCGAGCGCAGCTGCACGTGCAGACGGTGCAGTCGGGCGCAGTCGACACTCTCCCCGGCGATGCCATGCTGCAGGAGGACGGTGATCTGCGCGAGCACCGGTTCGGCCACCGCGCCGGCCAACTGTCCCCGCGGGCGCCGGCCGTCGAGCACCTCCAACGTGCGCGCCAGCACGGCCACCGCGGCGGCGCGCGCCGCCGTGACCGCTTGCAGATCCGGCGATGGCGCCTCCGGCGGCGGCACCGCACCCTCCTGCGGTGGCTGAGCCGCCCCGTTCGACGGTGGCTGAGCCGCCCCGTTCGACGGTGGCGAAGCCGCCCCGTGCAGCAGGGTCGGCGGTGGTTGAGTCTCGAGCAGTGTCCCCCTCATACACATCCGACGCGCGTGGAACCATTTCGGTTCCACGACGCGCCGGATCAGTGGGAAATCAGTTGCTTCTCCCGCAGCGGGGTGCCTACTTGCGACAGTGCTACTTGCGGCGACGGTTGCGTCGCTCCGCGGCGCGGCGCTCCTTGCGCGAGCCGGTGACCGCCTCGGCCGAACCGGCGTCGGGGTCGAGCACCTCCGACGGGGTGCCGGAGAACAGCTCCTCCACCGCCGAACGGACCTCGGTGGACCCGTCCTCGGCCGGACCGCTGTAGGTGATCTGCGACTCGTCGTCCGCGGCCGCCGCGGCGCCGCCCAGATCGGCGCCGGCCAGCATGTCGCTGACCGAGCTGCCGAGCGCCGGGCCGGGCGCCTGGGCCTGCACCTGCGCGTTGAACAGGAGGGTGACCGTCTCCTCCTTCATGCCTTCGAGCATGCCCATGAACATGTCGTAGCCTTCGCGCTGATACTCCACCACCGGGTCGCGCTGGGCCATCGACCGCAGGTGGATGCCCTCGCGGAGGTAGTCCATCTCGTACAGGTGATCGCGCCACTTGCGGTCGAGCACCATCAGCAGGATCGAGCGTTCGAGCTGGCGCATGGCATCGTCGCCGCCGATCGCGGCCAGTTCGGCCTCGCGTCGGTCGTAGGCGGCCAGGGCGTCCTCGACCACGATCTCGCGCAGCGCCTCGCGATCGAGGTCGTCGCGCTCGCCGTACTCGTTGACCTTGAAGACCTCCGCAGCGTCCAGGGAGATCGGGTACAGGTTGCCCAGCGCCGACCACAGCTCGTCGATGTCCCAGTCCTCGGCGTAGCCCTCGACGGTCGCACCGTCCACGTAGGCGCCGACCACGTCGACGACCATCTGGCGGACCTGCTCGCGGTGATCGTCGCCCTCGAGGATGTCGCGGCGCTCGGCGTAGATCACCTTGCGCTGCTCGTTCATCACTTCGTCGTACTTGAGGACGTTCTTGCGGATCTCGAAGTTCTGCTCTTCGACCTGCGTCTGCGCGCTGCGGATGGCACGGGTGACCATCTTGGCCTCGATCGGCACGTCGTCGGGCAGGTTGAAGCGGGTCATGATGGTGTCCAGCGCCGCAGCGTTGAAGCGACGCATCAGCTCGTCGCCCAGCGACAGGTAGAACCGGGACTCGCCCGGGTCACCCTGACGGCCGGAACGACCGCGCAGCTGGTTGTCGATACGACGCGACTCGTGCCGCTCGGTGCCGAGCACGTACAGACCGCCGGCCTCGACCACCGCAACGGCTTCGTCGGCGGCGGCGGCGCGCGCCACCTCGATGGCCTCGTCCCACGCGGCCTCGTACTCGTCGGGGGTGTTCACCGGATCGAGCCCGGCCTTGCGCAGGCGGCTGTCGGCGATGATCTCCGGGTTGCCGCCGAGCACCACGTCGGTACCGCGACCGGCCATGTTGGTGGCCACCGTGACCGCACCGGTGCGGCCGGCTTCGGCGATGATCTGCGCTTCCTGCGCGTGGTACTTGGCGTTCAGCACGGTGTGCTTGATCTCGCGCTCGCTGAGCAGACGCGACAGGTACTCCGAACGCTCCACGCTGGTGGTGCCGATCAGCGCCGGCTGGCCCTTCTCGTGCCGCTCGGCGATGTCGTCGACGACGGCCGCGAACTTGGCCTCTTCGGTCTTGTAGATCAGGTCCGACTGGTCCGCGCGGATCATCGGCTTGTTGGTGGGGATGGGCACCACGCCGAGCTTGTAGATCTGCTGGAACTCGGCGGCCTCGGTCTCGGCCGTACCGGTCATGCCCGACAGCTTGTCGTACAGGCGGAAGTAGTTCTGCAGGGTGATCTGCGCGAGCGTCTGGTTCTCGGCCTTGATCTCGACGTTCTCTTTGGCCTCGATGGCCTGGTGCAGGCCCTCGTTGAACCGGCGGCCGTCGAGCACGCGGCCGGTGAACTCGTCGACGATCAGCACCTCGCCGTTGCGCACGATGTAGTCCTTGTCCCGGTGGAACAGTTCCTTCACCTTGATCGCATTGTTCAGGTAGCCGACGAGCTGCGAGTTGGCGGGCTCGTAGAGGTTGTCGATGCCGAGGCGGTCTTCGACGAAGGTGACACCGCTCTCGTGCACGCCGATCGTCTTCTTCTTGATGTCCACCTCGTAGTGGACGTCCTTCTCCAGCAGCGGGGCGATGCGCGCGAACTCGCTGTACCACTTGCTCGACGAATCGGCCGGGCCGGAGATGATCAGCGGGGTCCGCGCCTCGTCGACGAGGATCGAGTCCACTTCGTCGACGACGGCGTAGTTGTGGCCGCGCTGCACCAGTTCGTCGAGGCTGTGCGCCATGTTGTCGCGCAGGTAGTCGAAGCCGAACTCGTTGTTGGTGCCGTAGGTGATGTCGGCGCCGTAGGCCACGCGACGCTGATCGGGCGTCATGCCGGTCAGGATCACCGCGGTCTGCAGGCCGAGGAAGCGGTGGACGCGGCCCATCTGCTCGGCGTCGCGCTTGGCGAGGTAGTCGTTCACGGTGACCACGTGCACGCCCTTGCCGCCGAGCGCGTTCAGGTACGCGGGCAGCACACAGGTCAGGGTCTTGCCCTCACCGGTCTTCATCTCGGCGATGTTGCCGAAGTGCAGGGCGGCGCCGCCCATGATCTGGACGTGGAAGTGCTTCTGGTCCAGTACGCGCCAGGACGCCTCGCGGGCGACGGCGAACGCCTCCACCAGCAGGTGGTCGAGGGTCTCGCCCTTCTCCAAGCGCTCCTGGAAGGCCTCGGTCTTCGCGCGCAGTTCATCGTCGCTCAAGGCTTCCATCTCGCCGGAGAGGCCCTCGACCTGGTCGGCGATGGCGTCGAGCCTTTTGACCAGGCGGCCCTCACCCAGGCGCAGCAGCTTGTTCAGCACGGTGTCACAGTCCCCATCGGTCGTGAACGTCAAGAATCCGGTCTGCACTCGTCGTGCAGACCGGATTCCATGGTAGCGGTCCGGACCGGCGTGGCGTTCAGGCCAGCCCGGTTCACAGTGTCAATTCAGGCGGATCAAGCCGTAGTCGAAGGCGTGGCGGCGGTAGACCACCGACGGCTTGTCCGACTCCTTGTCGTGGAACAGGAAGAAGTCGTGACCCACGAGCTCCATCTCGTACAGGGCGTCGTCGACGGTCATCGGCGCGGCGTCGTGATCCTTGATTCGGACCACCTGACCGGGCTCGTAGGCCGTGCCGTCGTCCCAGCGGTCCTCGGCTTCCTCGAGGGTCTCCGGGTTCGGGTCGTCGACCAGCGCGCCGGGCGCCACCGCCTCGGACAGGCTCATCGGCCGACCGGGGCCGGTCTTGCGGATCCGGTTGCGGTTGCGGGCACGACGCAGCCGCTTCTGCAGCTTGTCGATCACCTGCTCGGTGGCCGCGTAGAAGTTCTCACCGCTGGCCTGGGCACGGACCACGGGCCCGTCACCGCGGGCCGTGACCTCCACCACCTGCGCTTGCTTCTGCTGGCGACGGTTCGGCTCGTGGTAGAGCACCACCTCGAAGCGGGTCAACGAAGGATCGAACTTCTCCAGCCGGGCGAGCTTGTCGCCGACGTACACCCGAAAGTGTCCGGGGACCACCACGTTGCGCCCGCTGATCACCACCTCGGCATCCGGCTCGGCGGGTTCGGCGACGGTCGGCACGAAGGCCGGCCGCTCGAACGCCTGGTCCACTTCGGCTGCGGTGGGGGCAGGGCCCTTGGGCTCGCGCTGTCCTTTGCGATGAACAACCGACATCGACATCCTCCTCCGATCGCGCTGCCCGGGATTCGCCATCCCGGGCAGGTGCAATTCGCTAGTCGCGCAAGGGTTTTGCGCGCCATCTGGGTGCAGCGAAACTGCCAGAGATCCAGCAGTGCAACGCCTCGCTGTCACTGTCGACGTTATCCGTTCTGCCTCGGCTTCTCCACATTTCCACGGGAGTGGGAAGCGAACGTGTCGCACGACGCATCAGGCACTCGCCACCACCACCGCCGAGGCCACCGTGATCCCCGCCCCGCGCAGTGCGGCGACGGCCGCCGCGGCGGTCGCTCCGGTGGTGAGGACGTCGTCGATCAGCACGACGGCGACGTCGCGATGCGGCGGTCGCAGGCCGGCCGGACGAGTCCGGGACACGGCGACCGCGCCGTGCAGGTTCGCCATCCGTCGACCCGCGGACAGCCCCGCCGAATCCCGGGTCCACGGCGCGGTGGACAGCAGCGGCACCACCGCGACGTGCGGGCCGAGACGATCGGCCGCCGACCGGGCGATGGCGGTGACCGGGTCGCCGCCGCGACGGCGGGCCGCCACCGCGCGGGTCGGAGCGGGGATCAGCGCCAGGCGCCGCGCGGTCGGCAGCTGCTCCCACTCGGCCAGCCGCAGCAGTCCGTGTGACAGCACCTGTCCCAGCACCGGGATCAGATCACGACGACGGTGTTCCTTGAGCTCGACGACGGCGCGCGCGAGCGGACCGCGGTAGCGACCGGCGGCCCACGCCGCGACGTCGAGCTCCACCCGCGGGGTGAGGGCGATCGGGTCGTCGACGACGGCGCTCGCGCACCGCCGACACCAGGGCGTGCCCGGCCGACCGCAGCCGCCGCACTCCGCGGGGGCCGCCAGGTCCAGTGCCGCCGCCAGCACCTCTCCGGCTCTCGACGCCCCGCCCATCGCTTCCCCGCCCATCGCTTCCCCGCCCATCACTTCCCCGCCCATCACTTCATGGTGCGGAGCCGTCCTCCACGGTGTCTACCGTCGAATCCCCAGGCGGGCCGCTCGGCGGGTCAGCCCGCCTGCACCACCGGAATCGCCCGGGCCGGCGTCTGTCCCGCCGACGTCCAGTACTGATCGGCGCTGCCGGGGGCGGTACCCAGCTCCATCACCGACCGCAGGTCGGCGACGTACACCGTCGACCGGGTGGCCGCGACTGCGCCCACCGGAGGCTTCAGGTTGCCCGAGACCAGCGGCAGCGGGGGCAGCCCGGAGACCCGGCTCCGCAGCACCGGCGTCTCGGTGCCGGTACGGGACAGGTACACGGTGGTGGCGCCGCCCCACGCGATCGACACCACCGGCGTGCTGATCCCGGTCGACGCCGGACTGACGCCGGTCAACGACGGCGCTCCGCGATCGCTCACCGACAGTGCGGCGAACAGGACGCGGCCGTCGACGAGCAGCGCGACGCGCACGCCGTCGGGTGAGACCCGGAACGCCGTGATGCGGCCGGGTGCGACGGCGGTGACCTCACCGAAGTCCAGCGGCACCACCCGGGCGGCCGCGCCGTCGCCGACACTCCACTGGACCGGCCGACCGTCGACCAGGGCGTAACCGGTGTCGGTGAGCGCACCGAAGCTCGGTGAGGTGATCTCGGCGGCGGTCAGCACCTCGGTGACCTCGCCGCCGTACGGGCCCTGCAACAGCACCTGCCGACCGCCGCGGTCGGCGACCGCCGCCACCCGCGTGCGCTTGGCCGAGATCGCCGCCGCCC
This sequence comes from Gordonia alkaliphila, assembly GCF_039542465.1. NCBI lineage: Bacteria > Bacillati > Actinomycetota > Actinomycetes > Mycobacteriales > Gordoniaceae > Gordonia > Gordonia alkaliphila. The sequence goes on from NZ_BAABIE010000012.1 coordinate 26,197, forward strand.
GCAGGTCGGTGGCGTTGCCGAGCGGGCCGGCGACGGGCACCGAACCCGACGGCGTGACCCGGAACAGCCCGCCGCTCAGCACGTGCAGCGGCTGATCGCCGGTCCCGGGGTCGGGGTCGAAGGCTTCCACGTCGGCGGTGCGCCAGCCGTCGCTGCGCTCGGCGATCAACGGCACCCCGTCGGCGGAGATCAGGTACGTGCCGCGAATCCCCGCGGCCTCGAGCGTCCAGATCAACTGGGCGGCGAGCACCGTGCGCAGGCGGGCGTCCGGATCCACCGAACCGCCCAGGTTCACCACCACGCGGTCGCCCTCCACCACCACCGGTCCGCGCAGTTCCAAATCCTTCTCCGCACCGGTCGCCACCGCGCCGGTCAGGTCGGGAGCGGGACCGGCGAGCAGTCGATTGAGCAGGGCGGTGGGATCGACCGTCAGGCCGTACAACCAGCGGGGGTCGCCGACGAGTCGGGTCGCGGTGCGATCCGGGTAGTACAGCTCGGCGAGCCGGTAGGTGGCGTCGAACTGGGCGCTGTCGGTGATCGTCCCGGCCGGCGGATCGCCGGACACCCGCCACGCGCCGTTCTCCTTGGACAGCGTCAGGGGAATCACCATGTCGCCGGAGGCCTGGGTCAGCCGTCCGATGTCGCTGAGCGTGCCGGTCTTCTCCCCCAGCACGCGCAGGCGCACGGCGCTCTCGCTGCGCTCATCGACCACCACGCGGGTCTCTTTGAGGATCGTCATGGGCCCCTGGTCGTCCCAGCGGTCGGAGGCACCCGGGGTCAGGAAGCGGCGTGCGGCGCGGTGGCCGACGGCCGGCTCGGCCATCGCCTTGAAGAAGTTACGGACCAGCGTCTCCGGGTCGTCGCTGCGCCGCGGTGTGGGCACCAGGTTGGTCGGCAGGGAACGCGTGAAGCCCTCCACCGGTTGCGGCGAGGACGAGTCCGGGATGGCGACGCAGCCGGTCACGGTCACGACCAGCGCGAGCACCAGCATCCAGGAGGCGGCCAGACGGGGCAGCCGAGCGGTCATCGGGTCGACCCTCCGTTCGAACTCGACGCTCCGGAACCGGAGCTCGGGGGCGGTGACACCTGCGGGTTGAGCGGCAGCGGACTGCCCAGCAGTTGGTGTCCGCGCACCAGCGGCACCGTGAGGCGGAAGGTGGAACCGACTCCCGGTTCACCCGCGGCCTCCAACCGGCCCTGATGCAGGCGGGCGTCCTCGATGCTGATCGCCAGGCCCAGACCGGTGCCGCCGGAGCGGCGCACCCGCGACGGATCCGAGCGCCAGAACCGATTGAAGACCAACTTCTCCTCCCCCGGTTTGAGGCCGATGCCCTGGTCCCGCACGGTCACCGCGACCGCGTCGCCGTCGGACCGCATGGTCAACGTGACCGGACGGTGCTCGCCGTGATCGATGGCGTTGGCCAGCAGGTTCCGCAGCACCCGCTCGATGCGACGCGGATCGATCTCCGCGAGCACCGGCTCGCTCGGCAGGTCGATCACCAGCTCGGTGCCGGTGTCGGCGGCCAGCGGTTCGACGGTGGCCAGCGCCGCCTCGATCGGAATCGCCATGTCCATGCGCTCGGCGGCCAGGTCGGCCTGCCCGGCGTCGTGCCGCGAGATCTCCAGCAGTTCGGTCAGCAAGGTCTCGAAGCGGTCCAGTTCCTTGTCCATGAGTTCGACGCTGCGGCGCTGCAGCGGATCGAAGTCCTCACGGCTCTCGTACAGCATGTCGGCGGCCATCCGGACCGTGGTCAACGGCGTCCGCAGTTCGTGGGAGACATCGGAGGTGAACTGGCGCTGCAGCCCGCCGAACTCCTCGAGGTGGGTGATCTGCTTCGAGAGGCTCTCGGCCATGTCGTTGAAGGAGACCGCCAGGCGGGCGAACTCGTCCTCGCCGCGCACCGGCATCCGCTCGGCGAGACGCCCGTCGGCGAAGCGCACGGCGATGCGCGACGCCGAGCGCAGCGGCCCCACCACCTGCCGGGAGACCAGCCAGGCGATCGCCGCGAGCAGTCCGAGGAGCACCACGCCGCCGACCAGCATGGTGTTGCGGACCAGCGAGACGGTCTTCTGCTCCCCGCCCATCGGGAAGACCATGTACAGCTCGAGATCGGAGATGGCGGTCTCCACGGGGGTGCCGACCACCAGCGCGGGCACCGCGGCGTCGCCGCTGCGCACCGACGTGAACTGGTAGGCGACCTGGCCGCGCGCGACCATCTCCTGCAACTGGAGCGAGATGTCGGAGACCGGACCCACCCCGGCCACCGGCGGTTGGCCGGCCGGGCCGGGAACCAGCAGCACGGTGTCGTAGACGCCGCCGGCCGACGGCACCTGCGCGGCATCGGTGTCGGCGTCGGTCAGCAACGACCGGGCGCGCGCCAGCCGGGTCTGCGTCGACGCGCTGGCATCGCTGGAGGTCAGCACGCGCTCCACCAGCAGCCGGGAGCGTTCCAGCTGGTTCAGCGCCACGGCCTGCTTGTCGTCGAGCAGGCGGCCGGTGATCTGACTGATCAGCAGGAAACCCACGCCGAGCAGCACCACGAAACTCAGCGCGAGGGTGGAGACCACCACGCGCAGCTGCAGCGAACGACGCCACAGCGAACCGAACGCGCGGCCGATGCGTGCGGCCGCGCGTTGGATGGCGTGCAGAGTGCGATCGAGTCGCCGTCGATTGATCACGGCGGACCGGCCTTGTAGCCGACCCCCCTCACGGTCAGCACGATCTCAGGATTCTCCGGATCGTTCTCGACCTTCGCGCGTAGACGCTGGACGTGGACGTTGACCAGGCGGGTGTCGGCCGGGTGACGGTAGCCCCAGACCTGCTCCAGCAGCACGTCGCGGGTGAACACCTGACGCGGCTTGCGGGCGAGCGCCACCAGCAGATCGAACTCGAGCGGAGTCAGCGAGATCGGGACGCCGTCGCGCGTGACCTTGTGCGCGGGCACGTCGATCTCCACCGGCCCGATGGCCAGCACCTCGGCCGGCTCGTCGCCGGTGCGACGCAGGCGGGCGCGGATGCGCGCCACCAGCTCCTTGTGCTTGAACGGCTTCACCATGTAGTCGTCGGCGCCCGACTCCAGGCCCAGGACCACGTCGACGGTGTCGGTCTTGGCCGTCAGCATCACGATCGGCACACCCGACTCGGCGCGCACCGCGCGGCAGACGTCGATCCCGTTCATGCCGGGCAGCATCAGGTCCAGCAGCACCAGGTCCGGGCGCAGTTCCCGCACCGCAGGCAGCGCCTCCGAGCCGTCGCCCACCACGTACGGCTCGAAGCCTTCGTTACGCAGGGCGATGGTCAGCATCTCGGCCAGCGAGGCATCGTCGTCGACAACCAGAATCCGCGGCTTCATGGCCACCATCGTGGCACGGGATGCGGGCGAGGTCGCGGACCGGCGCGCCGGGCCGAGCGGGCTACGATTCCCGGCATGGGAATTCTGGTGGCCATCGAAGGTCTGGACGGCGCAGGCAAGAACACCATCGTCGGGAAGTTCCACGAGGCCGCGGCCGGTCGCGCGATGACGATCACCTCCACGTCGTTCCCCAGCTACGGCTCGTCGGTGGAAGCCGACCTGGCCGCCGAAGCCCTGCACGGCGAACACGGCGACCTCAGCGCGAGCGCCTACGCGATGGCGCTGCTGTTCGCCCTCGACCGGCGCCGCTGGTCCCAGTGGCTGCGCCGGGCCTGCGACGAGCACGACCTGGTGCTGTGCGACCGGTACGTGGCCTCCAACGCCGCCTACAGCGCCGCGCGCCTGGACCAGGGCCCCGACGGCGAGGTGGTGCGCTGGGTCGCGGACCTGGAGTTCACCCGCTTCGGGCTCCCCGTCCCCGATCACCAGCTGCTGCTGGGCGTGCCGCCGGAGATCGCGATGGAACGCGCGCAGGGCCGGGCCGACGACGACGCCGGGCGCGCCAAGGACGCCTACGAGCGCGACGCGGACCTGCAGACCCGCGTCTACCGCTCGTACCTGGATCTCGTCGACGCCCACTGGATCTCGCCGTGGACCGTCGCCGACGGCGACGCCGCCGTGCACGCGATCCTCGATCTGGTGCCGTGACGAAAACCCGGTGCGGCCCCGCCGACCCCGCTTAGGGTGAAGAGCGTCGGCTGCGGCTATCCGAGCTGCGGCCACGTCCGGGAGAGGCCCGCATGCCAGAGACGTACCCGTTCGACGACACCCAGGATTTCGCCGACACCCAGCGCGGCTTCCTCGGCACCATCTCGCCCGGCACCATCACGGCCGCCGACGGTCGCGTGGTGTGGGACTGCGACTCCTACGACTTCATCTCCGGCGAGGCGCCGCCGACCGTCCACCCGAGCCTGTGGCGGCAGTCCGAGCTGGTGGCGCGGCACGGCCTGTTCGAGGTGACCGACGGGATCTACCAGGTCCGCGGCTTCGACCTGTCGAACGTCACCTTCGTCGAAGGCGAGCGCGGCGTCATCGTCATCGACCCGCTGATCTCCACCGAGACCGCCGCCGCGGCGCTCGCGCTCTACCGCACCCACCGTGGCGACCGACCGGTGGTGGCCGTCATCTACACGCACAGCCACGTCGACCATTTCGGCGGCGTCAAGGGCGTCACCACGCAGGAGGCGGTCGACGCCGGCGAGGTGGCGATCATCGCGCCGGTCGGCTTCCTGGAACCGGCGATCGAGGAGAACCTGTACGCGGGCGCCGCGATGGCCCGCCGCGCCGGCTACATGTACGGGGCGGCGCTGCCGCGCAACGCCGAGGGCGGCGTGGGCGCCGGTCTGGGGCAGACCACCTCCACCGGCACCGTCACCCTCATCGCACCGACCGTCTCCATCACCGAGACCGGCCAGCAGCTCACCGTCGACGGCGTGCCGATCGTCTTCCAACTAGCCCCGGGTACCGAGGCGCCGGCCGAGATGCACTTCCACTTCCCGGACCGGCGGGCCCTGTGCATCGCCGAGAACGCGACGCACACCCTGCACAACATCCTCACCCTGCGCGGCGCGGTGGTCCGCGACGCGCACATCTGGGCGCACTACCTCACCGAAGCGATCACCCTGTTCGGCGACCAGACCGACGTCGTCTTCGCCTCGCACCACTGGCCCACCTGGGACCACGACCGCGCCGTCGCCTTCCTGGAGATCCAGCGCGACCTGTACGCCTACCTGCACGATCAGACCCTGCGCATGCTCAACCAGGGCTACACGGGCGCCGAGATCGCCGAGCGGATGCAGATGCCGCCGGCGCTGGATCGCGTGTGGAGCACGCACGGCTACTACGGCTCGGTGAGTCACAACGTGAAGGCGATCTACCAGCGCTACATGGGCTGGTACGACGGCAACCCGGCCCGCCTGTGGCAGCACCCGCCGGAGGCCGCCGCCGTTCGCTACGTCGAGTTCATGGGTGGCGCAGACGCCGTGGTCGCCAAGGCCCGCAAGAGTTTCGACGACGGCGATCTGCGCTGGGCGGCGGAGGTGCTCGACCACGTGGTGTTCGCCGAACCCGACCACGCAGATGCCAAGGCACTGCTCGCGGACACGCTGGAGGCGCTCGGTTTCGGCGCCGAGAACGGGACCTGGCGCAGCGCCTACCTGTCCGGCGCGTACGAACTGCGGCACGGCAACTTCGGCACCCCCACGGCCACCGCGTCCGCCGACATGCTCACCAATCTGACCCCGGAGATGTTCTTCACCGGCCTGGCCATCACCATCGACGGCCCGCGCGCCTGGGACCTCGACTTCACAGCCCGCTGGCACTTCCCCGGGCACGACAGCACGCTGTGCACGAGACTGCGCCACGGCGTACTCGTCCAGGCACCGGATCGGCCCGGCGACGTCGCGGTCACGGTGACCGTGCCCGCCGCGGCGCTGCCCGCGCTGGCGAGCGGCGATCTGGCGGCGGCGCACGCGGCCGGGCTCACCGTCGACGGCGATGCGGACGCCCTCGCGCAGCTGTTCGCCGTCGTCGATCCGTCGGACCCGGCCTTCGAGATCGTGCTCCCGTAGCGCCGCTCTACCACCGTGTCGATGCACAACGTCCCCCGGCCGATCGGCCGGGGGACGTTGTGTGAGGTGACTCAGTAGCGGTAGTGCTCCGGCTTGTACGGGCCGTCGACGTCGACGCCGATGTACTCGGCCTGCTCCTTGGTGAGCTTGGTCAGCGAGCCGCCGAGCGCCTCGACGTGGATGCGCGCGACCTTCTCATCGAGGTGCTTGGGCAGGCGGTAGACCTCGTTGTCGTACTCGTCGCTCTTGGTCCACAGCTCGATCTGTGCGATCACCTGGTTCGCGAAGCTGTTGCTCATCACGAACGACGGGTGGCCGGTGGCGTTGCCCAGGTTCAGCAGGCGCCCCTCGGAGAGCACGATGATGCTCTTGCCGTCGGGGAAGACCCACTGGTCCACCTGCGGCTTGATGTTGATGCGGGTCAGACCCTCGGCGCTCTCCAGGCCGGCCATGTCGATCTCGTTGTCGAAGTGGCCGATGTTGCCCAGCACGGCCTGGTTCTTCATCTGCTTCATGTGCTCGAAGGTGATGATGCCCAGGTTGCCGGTGGAGGTGATGACGATGTCGGCGTTGCCGATCGCCTCTTCCACGGTCACCACGTCGTAGCCGTCCATCAGCGCCTGCAGCGCGTTGATCGGGTCGATCTCGGTGACCTGCACGCGGGCGCCCTGCCCGGCCAGGCTCTCCGCGCAGCCCTTGCCGACGTCGCCGTAGCCGCAGACGAGGGCCTTCTTGCCGCCGATCAGCACGTCGGTGCCGCGGTTGATGCCGTCGATCAGCGAGTGGCGGGTGCCGTACTTGTTGTCGAACTTGCTCTTGGTGACCGAGTCGTTGACGTTGATGGCCGGGAAGTCCAGCTCGCCGGCGGCGGCGAACTGGTACAGGCGCAGCACGCCGGTGGTGGTCTCCTCGGTGACGCCCTGCACCGAATCGGCGATGACGGTCCACTTCTGCGGGTCCGCGGCGAGGGTCTGGCGCAGCAGCGCCAGGAACACCTTGTACTCGGCGGGGTGGTCGTCGTCGGTCGGCGGCACCACGCCGGCCTTCTCGAACTCGGCGCCGCGCAGCACCAGCATGGTGGCGTCGCCGCCGTCGTCGAGGATCATGTTGGCGGGCTCGTCGGGCCAGGTGAGCATCTGATCGGCGGCCCACCAGTACTCCTCCAGCGTCTCGCCCTTCCAGGCGAACACCGGGACGCCCGTGGGCTCCTCGACGGTGCCGTACGGGCCGACGACGACGGCCGCGGCCGCGTGGTCCTGGGTGGAGAAGATGTTGCACGACGCCCAGCGCACCTGCGCGCCGAGGTCGACGAGGGTCTCGATGAGCACGGCGGTCTGCACGGTCATGTGCAGCGAACCGGAGATGCGGGCGCCGGCCAGCGGCTTCACGTCGGCATACTCGCGGCGCAGCTCCATCAGGCCCGGCATCTCGTGCTCGGCGAGACGGATCTCCTTGCGGCCGTACTCGGCCAGTGACAGGTCGGCGACCTTGAAGTCGATTCCGTTGACGACGTCGGCCGTCAGTGCGCTGTGGGGCGCGGTGGTCATAAGTTCCCTCTCGGTCAAACACGTACTGGCATGCGGCCTACCACGTTAGCTGGTCAGTCGCTGGGCAGCCGCAGCCTGCTCGGCCCGCGCCCGTTCCGCGTAGACCGAACGGTGGTACCCGTAGCTGAAGTAGACGATCAGACCCAGCGCCATCCAGACCAGGAAACGCAGCCAGGTCTCCACCGACAGGTTGATCATCAGCCACAGGCAGGCCAGCACCGACAGGATCGGGATCAGCGGCATCAGCGGCACGCGGAAGCCGCGCGGCAGATCGGGACGGGTGCGGCGCAGCACCATCACGCCGATGCTGACCAGGATGAAGGCGAACAGGGTGCCGATGTTGACCATCTCTTCGAGGGTGCCCATCGGGAAGAAGGCCGCGAGAATGCCCGAGCTGACGCCGACCAGCACGGTGAACCGGGCCGGGGTGCCGCGGCGGCTGGTCTTGGCGAGTCCGCGCGGCAGCAGGCCGTCCCGTGCCATGGCGAAACCGACGCGGGCCTGGCCGAGCAGCATCACCATCACCACGGTGGTCAGACCGGCGAGCGCGCCCAGGTTGATGATCCATTCCACCCAGGTCACCTGGTGGGCGTTGAAGGCGGTGGTCAGCGTCGAGCCGATCACCTCTCCGGTGCTCGGATCCACCTTGTCGGCCAGGTCGGTGTACGGCACCATGCCGGTGACCACCAGCGTCACCGCCACGTACAGGACGGTCACGATGCCGAGCGAGGCCAGGATGCCGCGGGGCAGCGCCTTCTGCGGGTTCTTGGTCTCCTCGGCGGTGGTGGCGACGATGTCGAAGCCCAGGAAGGCGAAGAAGACCAGCGACGCCGCCGCGAGCAGGCCGTACCAGCCGAAGTTGCTGCCCTCGGCGCCGGTCACCGCCGACAGCAGGCTCTGCGTCCACACGCTGCCACCGGTGTCGGACTGCGGCACCGCCTCCGGGATGTACGGGGTGTAGTTCTTGGTGTCGATGTAGAAGGCGCCGGCGATGATCACCAGCAGGACCACCGCCACCTTGAGCGCGGTGATGATCACCGACACGCGCGAGGACAGTTTGGTGCCCAGCGCCAGCAACGTGGTGAGCACCGCGATCAGCAGCGCCGCACCCCAGTTGAACTCGACCGCACCGAACAGGTGCACGGTGGCCGGGGTCCCCATGATGTTGCCGAGGTACGCCGACCAGCCGAGCGAGACCACCGAGGCCGCCAGCGCGAGCTCCAGGAACAGGTCCCAGCCGATGATCCACGCCGCGAATTCACCGAAGGCCGCGAACGAGAAGGTGTAGGCGCTACCGGCCACCGGGACGGTCGACGCGAACTCGGCGTAGCAGAGTGCGGCCAAGCCGCAGGCCACGGCGGCGATGACGAAGGCCAGCGACACCGAGGGACCGGCGACGTTGCCCGCGGTGCGCGCGGTCAGCGTGAAGATGCCGGCACCGACCACCACGGCGACACCGAAGACGGTGAGGTCCCAGGCGGTCAGCTCCCGTCGGAGTTTAGTGCCCGGTTCGTCGGTATCGGCGATCGACTGTTCTACGGACTTGACCCGTTTGAACGGATTGTCCACGGCCTGCCTTCCTCGGTGCGATCAGGTGTCGCGCGTGGGATGCGCTTCCTGCTGCTGCCGCGCCTCGTCGACGACGTCGTCGGGCAGTGGCGGCAGCGTCGACGGATCCACTTCGGCGCGGGCTCGAAGATAGCTGATGCTGCCGATGAGGCCTCCCCAGACCAGCAGAATCGCGACGATGAGGAGAGTGATAGCGGGTCCGGTCATCGCTTCTGTCCTTCCAGGAATTCGTCCGAGGGCCAGGCTTGGAAGTCCTTGTCGTCACGCCCGCCCCAACTGGCCACCGTGAACAAGATTGCGCCGACCACGGCCAGGCCGACGGTGCCCCAGCCGAACACGTTGAGGTACCAGTCCGGGTAGCCCTCGTAGCCGTCGCTGATCAGGTCGATCACCTTCTGCACCAGCATCACGGTGAGGAAGATCGGCCCGACGATGCCGATCAGCACCAGCCACCAGCGCCCGAGTTTGAAGGTCGAGATGGCATTCAGGTGACGGCGCAGCAGGTCGCCCTTGCGGGCCACCCAGACCACCGAGACCGTCATCACGATCGCGGACAGCACCACGCCGACGTTGTTGGCGTACTGGTCGACGGTGTCCAGCGTCCACAGACCGGTGGTGGTGGCGAACAGCGAGAACGAGACCACCGCGCTGACCACGCCCACGGTGACCGCCGCGGTGCGCTGCGAGAGGCCGAACTTCTCCTGCACGGCGATCGAGACGCCGACCACCAGCGACACCAGCGAGGTGAAGCCGGCGATCACGAGCGAGCCGAAGAACAGCACGCCGAACAGGACGCTGCCGGGCATCTCGGAGATCACCGCGGGGAACGTCACGAACGAGAGGATGGGGCCGGTCAGCCCCTCCAACTCGCCCACGCCGACGCCCTGCTGGTTGGCGAGGAAGCCCAGCGCCGAGAAGACACCGATACCGGCGAGGATCTCGAACGAGGAGTTCGCGAACCCGACCACCAGGCCGGAGCTGGTCATGTTGGCCCGGCGCCGCTGGAAGGACGAGTAGGCGATCATGATGCCGAAGGCGATGGACATGGAGAAGAAGATCTGGCTGTACGCGGCGATCCACACGTTGAGGTCGGTCAGCGCACCCCAGTCCGGGGTGAACAGTGCGTTCAGACCGTCGGTGGCGCCCGGCAGGGTCACCGCGCGGATCACCAGTGCGCCGAAGCCGAGGATCAGCAGCGGGATGCCGATGACGTTGACCTTCTCCACGCCGTTGGCGATGCCGAGCGCCAGGATCACGATGATCAGCACCCACACGGCGGCGAGCGGCCACGCGACCCCGGCGACCAGGTCGGTGGAGACACCGGCTTCGTCGGTGGCGTGCAGGTAATCGCTGAGGAAGAAGGCCGTGGTGTCGCTGCCCCACTTGTTCCCGAAGGAGAAGTAGAAGTAGCTCAGTGCCCAGGCGATCACCGCGGCGTAATAGACCGAGATGATGAACAGCAGCATGGTCTGGAACCAGCCGATCACCTCCGCGCGCTTGGTGAGGCGACGCAGAGCCAGCGGAGCCGCACCGCGGAAGCGCTGGCCGATCGAGTAGTCCAGGAACAGGATCGGCAGACCCGCGGTGACCAGGGCGATCAGGTAGGGAATCAGAAAAGCGCCGCCGCCGCTGTCATAGGCGACGCCGGGAAAGCGCCAGATGTTGCCGAGGCCGACGGCGGAGCCGATGGCCGCGAGGATGAACCCCCGGTTGGAAGTCCAGGTCTGCCGCTGCGCGCCGCTGTTCGCGGTTTCCGTCATCGGGCACCTCTCTCGTTCGCGATTTTCCTGACGTTAGCGCACCTGTGCGCTGCGTGCCCCCCGGTCGTCACCGGCCGGTGTCACAGAGGGATGCGCGATCGATGTCCGGCTCCAGGTAGATCAGCCGTGCGTGCGGTACCGCCGCCCGCACGCGCGACTCCGCGTTGTCGATGGCCGCGGCGACCTGCGCGGCGTCCGAACCGGGCGCGATGGCGATCTTGGCCGCCAGCAGCAACTCCTCCGGGCCGAGGTACTGGGTCTTCATGTGGATGACGCGCTCCACGCCGTCGCCGGGCAGCGCCTGCGCCAGCGCCAGCTCTTCGGCTTCGGTGGCGCCCTCGCCGATCAGCAGGCTCTTCATCTCGACCATCAGGACCACGGCGATCAAACCGAGCAGCACGCCGATGCAGACGGTGCCGATGCCGTCCCAGATCGCGTCGCCGGTGGCCATGGTCAGGCCGACACCGCCGAGCGCGAGCACCAGACCGATCAGTGCGCCGGTGTCCTCGAGGAGCACGACGGGCAGTTCGGGGCTGCGCGAGTTGCGAATGAAGCTCCACCACGACGCGTCGCCCTTGAGCGGCTTGGATTCCTTGTAGGCGGTGAAGAAGCTGTAGCACTCGAGCGCGATCGCGACCAGCAGGATCACGACGGCCACGATCGGCGAGTCGAGGCCGTGGTCGTCGGCGTGCTTGATCTTCTGGTAGCCCTCGTACAGCGCGAACAGCGAGCCGAGTGAGAACAGGACCAGCGCCACCACGAACGAGTAGAAGTAGCGGGCGCGGCCGTAGCCGAACGGATGCAGTTGGTCGGCGTCCTTACGGGCGCGGTTCTGACCGAACAGCAGCAGACCCTGGTTGGACGTGTCGGCGACAGAGTGGACGCCTTCGGCCAACATCGACGACGAGCCGGTGATCGCGAAACCGGTGAACTTGGCGATGGCGATTCCGCCGTTGGCCAACAACGCGGCCACGATCGCGCGCTTCGAGCCCTCTGTCGACACGCTGGTCTCCACTTCTCCGCTCACCCGAACGGACGACAACAGTTGTTCCGGACACATCGGAGCAGTCCGGGGAAGTGTCAGCGTAATCGGCGCACGCGCACGGCACCCGGCGGATCGGGCCGTACGGCCCGATCCGCCGGATATCACCGAATTCTCGGCGCCCGTGTTCCGGTCAGGTGGCGAAGGACTTGCCGACCCGCTGATCGGTCTCCTGCATCCGCGTGCTCGCCTTGCTGACGCCCGACCCGAGGCCGTCCAACCGCAGGCGGGCGTCGGCGAACAGACGGTCCCAGTCGGCCTGCGCGCCCCGGTACGCGGCCGCGCCCCCGGAGTGCCAGTTGGCTTCCAGCGCCTGCACCTGCCGCTTGAGTTGCCCGGACAGCTCCTCGAGCCGTCCGAACTGTGCCTTCAAGTCTGCGGCGAGGGTCCCCAGGCCCTCGAAGTTGTAGCGAATCGTCGCTCCCATGATGTGCTCCCCCGTCAGTTCCCGTGTTGGTGATGGTGTGTGGATGTTCGTGTGCTGTTGCTCGTGTGCTGCCGGTCGTCGCGGGGCTCAGAGATTCAGGCCGGCCGAGCCGACGATCTGCTTGCCCGCGTCCGCGTCGGAGTCGTCGTAACCGAGGAAACCGGTGGTCAGTTTGCTCTCGATCGCGTTGAGCGCCTGCTCCAGGCGCACCGCGGTGGTGTGCCAGTCGGTATGGGTGGTGTCGAAGGATTTCGCGGCCGCGCCGTTCCAGTCGCCCAGTCCGCTGGCCGCGGAGGCCTTGATCCGACCGATCACGCCCCGCATGTCACCCACGATCCCCTTGATCGTGGAGGTGGCGGCCTGACCGGCCACCACGTCCAGATTCAATCCGTTGCCGTACATGTGCTTGCTCCTCTTCTCGGTGCCGGATCACCTCGGGATCCGGTCAAAGGTTGTCGTCGGATGTCACCGGGCAGTCCCAGCCGGGTGTCGACGGGGTCGCCTCGGCCCCGGCCACCGGTTCACCGCTGACCGGCCGCTCGGCCAACGCCGGTTCCGGAGCGGCCGGGACGTCGACGACGCCCACCGGCCGGACCGTGGGCGCGGCGCCGGAGGTCGGCGTCGCCGACGGCGTGGCCCCGGCCGGGGCGGCGCCGACAGCGGGCGGTGTTCCCGCGGTCGGCAGAACCGGCGTGGTGGGCGACGGTGCGCCGAGCACGCGCGGGGTGCCCGTGGGTGTCGGCGCAGCCTGCGTCGGTGGCGGGGCCGCCAGGTTCCCGACGAGTTGCAGACCCGACGACACCAGGGGCAGCGCCGCCTGCAGCAGTCCGGTCACGGTGTCGGCGGTGATCGGCGGCGGTGTCACCGGGACCGGCGCGCCGTCGACGGCCACTTTGGCGGTCGGGACGGCGAGCTGCGCGCGGGTCGCCGCGATCACCGCCAGGCCCTCGGTCACGCCCTCGGCGGCGAAGCCCAGCGCCGCCGCCTGCCCGGGCGGGGTCATGATGGCCGGCATGGTGGCGGCGATCAGACCCGCGGTCTTGGCGATCACGCCCTGCAGCGCCGCCAGGCCGGTGCCCACCACGGCGAGTCCGCCCTGCAGGTCGGCTGCCATCGCCGCCCCTTGCGCGGCCAGCGCGCCGGCGTTGCCCGCGGCGAGCGCCGTCTTCGCCGCGGCGCCCGCCGCGCCGTCGCCCGCCCACAACCCGCTGAGCGCCTCGATCGCGGCGCTCGCCGCCCCGACGCCGGTCTGCAACGTCTGCGCGAGACCGTTCAGCATGGCCGTCGGATCCCCCGGTCCGGTGGGCAGCACGCCCGTCCCGAACGCACTGAGCAGACCGTGCAGCGGGGTCAGCAGAGCCAGCGGATCGAGCAGCTGCGCGGGCGTCAGGTCGAGCACGTCGAGCAGCCCGGTGGGCGCCAACAGGTCGCCGATGGTCTCGGTGCCCGTTCCGGTCGGACTCATGACGCGCCGATTCCGGCGCCGCCCGCCGCATCGGCTGCCTGCACGGCGGCCAGACCGGCGGTAGCCGCGGCGGCGGTCGCCGACTGCACGGCGGCCAGCGACCCGACCGCGGCGAGGTGGTTCGCCTGCGCCACGGCGAAGGCGGCCAGAAACTCCTGGCCGATCACGCCGAACGCCCCGGCCAGCACCGCCGACGCGCCCGCATCGGCCACGCCGGCCGCCGCGGTGGCCGCGCCCAAGGCGGCGCTGGCGGCGGCGAACGATTCCACGGCTCCGGCCGCGACCGTCATCTCACTCATCGTTGCTCCTGACTGCTGAAGACCGCTCCCGCACCACGGTGGGCTGACAATTGGACGTTGCCGGGACCGCTCCGGTTCCCTCCGCGCCCGGCGTGTCGGCGAACTCCACCGAGGTGTCGTCGAACTGCTCGGTGAACGCGGCGAGGATCGCCTCGCGTGCCGCGCACAACTCGAGGTCGGCCGCGGCGGCGGCTTCGGTGATCAGTCGACCCAACCGTTCGGCGTCGCCCTGCGCCGCACCCGGGGCCAGGTGCAGGTCGGCCAGCCCGCCGCCCGCGTCCAAGCGCACCGTGACCCGTCCGTCGTCGACCGAGGCGGTCGACGACAACGCGGTGAGATCGCCGCGCACCTGCTCCAACACCGCGAGCTGCGCCGCGGCCCGCGCCGTGATCCGATCCATCGCCCCCGCTCCCGTGTCCCCGGCCATCTCAGTGTCCCCGGCCACCTCGACGTCCGCGTTCACCGCGCACCGCACCAGCGGTCGGCGTCGACCTCCAGGCGGAGCAGCCCGGCCCGGTCGGGCAGCCCGAGCGCGTCGAGCACCTCCCACGGGGTGCCGGTCTCGGCCAGTTCCAGGCGTCGCCGATGGGCGCCGGCGCCGCGCGCGAGGGCGCACAGCGCCACCACCCGCGCGGCGACCACGTCCAGGTTCGCCGACAGTTGAGCGGGCGCGATGCGGACCCGCACGGGCAGTCCTTCTTCGGTGGTGGTCACGGCCAGGCCGCCGCAGGGCGACGCCGCCTCATGGAGTTGGTTCATGGTGGTTTAGACGCAGCGGCAGCCGTTTCGGTTCCCTCGACATGCCGATCGACGCGATGTCGATCAGGGCGCTGACCAGCGGCCCGTCGCACTTGGACGTTGCGGCGGCGAGTCCGGTTCCATCGCTGTGTTCTCGGGCGTGGCGCGCCCGGGACCGGCGTAGCGTTCGCCACTTCGGGACATCGCCCGATCACCGGAGGGGGAAATCATGACCGAGACGCCTGCGACGCTGCCGCCGTGGCTCACCGACCACCAGCCACCACCGCCGCCGCCACCACCGCAGGCAACGCCGCTGCAGGCGACGCCGCCGCCCCCGTCACCCCCGTTGCCACCGGCACCGTCGCCCGGGTACGCGCGCGGTCCCGCCCTCGATCAGGTGGCCCTGCTGCGCAAGGCACGACGGCCACCCGCCGGCGGCTGGCGGCGCGCCGTGCACAGCCTGACCGGCGGCGCGGTGAACCCGGGCCAGTCGGCCGCCGAACTGGAGTACCAGGAACTGCTCGAACGGGTACGACGGCCGGTCCGCGGCGACTACCGGATCGCGGTACTGTCCCTCAAGGGCGGCGTCGGCAAGACCACCACCGCTGTCGGACTGGGGTCCACCTTCGCGTCCCTGCGCGGGGATCGGGTGATCGCCGTCGACGCCAACCCGGACCTGGGCACGCTGGCCCAACGCATTCCGCTGCAGACCGACTCCACGGTGCGCGACCTGCTGGCCGATCCGGCGATCCACCGCTACTCGGACGTGCGCGCCCACACCTCGCAGGCGCCGAGCCGCCTGGAAGTACTGGCCTCCGAGCGCGATCCGGCCGCGGCCGAGGCCTTCAGCGAGGACGAGTACCGCGGTGTGATGGCCGTCCTGCAGCGCTACTACAACATCGTGCTCACTGACTGCGGGACCGGGTTGTCGCATTCCGCAATGCGCGGCGTGCTCGATCTCGCCGACGCGGTGATCCTGGTCAGCTCGCCCGCGCTCGACGGCGCCCGCAGCGCCGGGGCCACCCTGGACTGGCTGGCCGGTCACGGTTTCGGGCACCTGATCTCCCGAGCGGTGGTGGTGCTCAGCTCGGCGCGGCCCGGGTCGTCGTCCATCGACGTGGACCAGCTGACGCAGCACTTCCTGACGCGCTGCCGAGCCGTGCAGACCATCGCGTTCGACGACCATCTGGCCGAGGGCGCGGCGATCGACCTGGACCTGCTGGGCCGTCGCACGCGGCGCGGCTTCGTCGAGTTGGCCGCCGTCATCGCGGACGATTTCGGCGGCACCACCCTGCGGCGACAGCCCCCGTTCCTACCGGAATGAGGCCCTCCGAGTGGGCATAGCCCGGCGAACGGGGGTTGAATAGGAGGTGTACATCCGGCGTGCGCGCCGGAGCGCCACCGCATTGGGAGACCTGTATGACAGCACGAATCGAATATCGGACGATCCACGGCTACCGCCGGGCTTTCCGGATCGCCGGCGAGGGACCGGCCATCCTGCTGATTCACGGCATCGGTGACAACTCGTCGACGTTCGACGAGATCATCGACGAGTTGGCCCAGAACCACACGGTGATCGCACCGGACCTGCTCGGCCACGGACTGTCGGAGAAGCCGCAGGCCGACTACTCGGTGGCCGCGTTCGCCAACGGC
Organism: Gordonia alkaliphila; assembly: GCF_039542465.1. Classification (NCBI taxonomy): domain Bacteria; kingdom Bacillati; phylum Actinomycetota; class Actinomycetes; order Mycobacteriales; family Gordoniaceae; genus Gordonia; species Gordonia alkaliphila. The sequence continues at coordinate 42,680 of NZ_BAABIE010000012.1, forward strand.
ATGCGCGACCTGCTGGTGGTGCTCGGGATCACCCGGGTCACCGTCGTCGGGCATTCCCTGGGCGGCGGCGTGGCCATGCAGTTCTGCTACCAGTTCCCGCGATTCGTGCAGCGTCTGGTGCTGGTGGCTGCGGGCGGCGTCACCACCGATGTGAACCCGGTGCTGCGCCTGGCCTCGGTGCCCGGTGTGCCGCTGCTGCTGCGGGGTCTGCGGCTGCCCGGCGTGGCCCCGCTGGTGCGCGGCACGGCGCGGTCACTGGCGCGAATCGACGACCTGCCCGCGTTGCCCGAACGCCTCACCCCGCGCGCGCTGATCACCGATCACCAGGATCTGCTGCGCATCGTCGACGAGCTCACCGACCCGCACGCGCACGCCGCGTTCACGCGGACCCTGCGCGCCGTCGTGGACTGGCGCGGTCAGACGGTGACCATGCTCGATCGCGCCTACCTCACCGAACGACTGCCGCTGCTCGTGGTGTGGGGCAGCAAGGACACGGTGATCCCGGTCCATCACGCCGCCCTGACCGGCGCCGCCATCCCGCACGCGCAGGTGGAGATCTTCGACGGCGCCGGGCACTTCCCGTTCCGCGACGACCCGCGACGCTTCGTCGACCTCGTCCTGAACTTCATCGCCACCACCGAGCCGATCGAGTTCGACCCGGCCAACTGGCACGCGCTGATGTCGGCCGGTCAGCGACTCGACGAGATGGTGGGCGACGACGACTTGCTCGGCGCGATCTTCGAAGCCTTGGAAACCGAGCGCAGCGTCAGCTGATCGAAGCCGGGCCGATCGCTGCCGGCGAACGACCGGAACCAGGACACCACCGCCGCCACCCGATTGCGGAAGCCCACCAGGTAGAACAGGTGCACGCCGAGCCAGGTGAGCCAGCCGAGGAAGCCGGTCAGTTTGACGCCGAACGGGGCGTCGACCACGGCGTTGTGCCGGTTCACGACGGCCATCGAGCCCTTGTCGAGGTACCGGAAGGCGGTGCCGGTGACGGTCTTGCCGCGGATCATGTCGGCCGCGTGCCGACCCTGCTGCATGGCCACCGGGCTCTGACCCGGGTAACCGCGCAGGCTGGTCATGTCGCCGATGGCGAAGACGTCGGCCCGTCCGCCGACGGTGAGGTCGGGGTTGATGAGCAATCGGCCAGCGCGATCGGTGTCGCAGCCAGTGGCCTCGGCGATCACGGCCGCCAGCGGCGTGGCCTTCACGCCCGCCGACCAGACGACGGTGCGCGAGGTGATCTGCTGCTCGCCGTCGGCGCCGGAGACGGTCACCACGTCGTCGGCGATGTCGGTGACGAAGGCATTGGTCAGCACCTGGATGCCCGCCTCCTCCAGGGTCACGCGGGCGAAGTCCGAGAGACGGCCGCCGTAGACCGGCAGCAAGTCGCCCGCCCCCTCCACCAAGTACACGGTGGCGGGCACCTCGGTGTAGAACCGGTCGTGCAGTTCGCGGATCTGCCCGGCGATCTCCACGCCGGTCGCGCCGCCGCCGACCACCACGAAGGTGTGTGCGGCCTGGTCGTTGAGCGGGGCGTGCACACAGTCGTACAGGTGGGCGCGCAGCGTGGTCGCGTCGTCGAGCGACTTGAGCGAGAACGTGCGATCGGCCCACTCGTCGTGGCCGAAGTAGCCCTGCGCGGCGCCGGCCGCGACGATCAGCTTCTTGTAGCCGATCTGCTGCGGACCGTCGGCCGTCTCATAGGTGAGCACCTGCGCCTGGGCGTCGAGGGCGGTCACATAACCCTGGACGACGTCGATCGTCTCGTAGTCGGAGAGGACGTCGGCGATCGGCGGGGCGATCTCCGCGGGGTCGAGGACGCCGGTGGCGACCTGGTACAGCAGCGGTTGGAACAGGTGCTCGGGGGTCGCCGAGATCAGCGTGGTCGGCACCTTCGACTTGGCCAATTGCTTGGCGGCAGACAGCCCACCGAAACCCGAACCGATCACAACGACGTCGGTGCTCCGCACAGTCCACTCCTCCAGTTCGACGACCGATGGAACCACTCTGTCCAATAGCAGGACGACTTCACAAGGACTACAACCACGGGATATAGAATTGCACCTATCTGTTCTGTTTATACAATGAGGTCATGGAGTTTCGGCAGCTGATCTACCTCGTCGCCGTCGCGAAACACGGGGGATTCTCGCCCGCCGCGCGCGCGTGCTTCGTGTCCCAGAGTGCGGTCAGCCACCAGGTCGCCGCCCTCGAACGCGAACTGGGTGTCGAACTTTTCCACCGCAGCGGACGCACCGTGACGCTCACCGAGGCGGGCGAGCTTCTACTCCCCCGCGCCGAGCAGATGCTGACGCTGCGCGACGACGCGATCGCCGCGGTCACCCCGCGTCCCGACCGTGTCGCGGTCGCCGCCAACATGTCCTTCGCGCGCGCCGCGCTCAGCGCGGTGGCCGCGGTCCGCGAGCGCCATCCCGAGGCCGAGATCGACTTCCTGCTCAAGCCGTTCGAACAGCGCATCGACGCCGTCGCGAGCGGCGAGGCGGATCTGGCACTGGTTCGCGGGACCGTCGATCGGGACGGGCTGTACCGCGATCCGCTCTGGGTGGATCAACCGGTGATCGCTTTCGCCGCGCGCCACCCGCTCGCAGCACACGTCCGCAGCCCCAACCTCGCCGAGTTGGCCGAGTATCCGCTGATTCTCCCGGCGGCCGACAAGCAGGTGCTGCTGCACAAACTGGTGGAGAAGGTGTTCACCCGCGCCGGCGTCACGCCACGCTACGGGCCGCAGTCGCGGCCCGGCCATCCGGTGGCCTTCGAACTGATCAATCAGCCCGACAGCTGGACCATCCTCTACGAGGATCCGCTCGCCCCCGGCATCGCCTGCCGGCGCAGCCTCGAGTTCACCCTGCCCGTGTCGGCGGTCCTACGAACGGACGCGACGCCCAATCCGTTGGTCGCCGAGCTCCTCATCGAGCTGTCGAGCTACCGCTGAGGGGTCAGTCGCCGCAGCAGCCGTCGCCGCCCAGGTCGCCGCCGAGGTCCGCGGCCGATCGGACGTCGCGGGTGCGCTCGTTGCGCGCCGCCCATTCGTGCTCCGGGGGATAGTAGACCTCCGCGAGGGCCAGACCCCGCGCCTGCGCGACCGGCACCTGCGCACTGCGCGTCCGCTCGGCGAGCAGCCCGGCGCACCAGTCGAGGTCCCGACGCCCCTCGGCCACCGCGGCGACCGCACCGACGAGTGACCGCACCATGGACCAGCAGAAGGCGTCGGCCACCACACGCCCGACGAGCACGCCGTCGTCGTCCCGCCGCCAGCCGAACTCCTGCAGCTCGCGAATGGTGGTGGAGCCCTCGCGGAAGCGGCAGAAGGCGGCGAAGTCGTTCAGCCCCACCAGCGACGACGACGCCGCGTTAAGTGCCGCTAGATCGAGGGGCCGCGGCCAGTCCGCGGTGCGGCGCGCCGACAACGGCTCCGGGCCCCAGACGGCGTCGGTCAGGCGGTACTCGTAGCGTCGTGCCAGCGCCGAGAAACGGGCGTCGAAGTCGGCCGAAACCGCCTCGACGGACTTGATGCGCACGTCGGCGGGCAACAGCTTGGCCAGGCGGCGCACCAGGCGCGCGGGATCGCCGCCGATGGAGCGAGTGTCGAGGGCCGCGGTCGGCACGTCGCAGTGCGCGACCTGTCCGGTGGCGTGCACCCCGGCGTCGGTGCGCCCGGCCACCGTGAGCCGGACCGGCACCCGCAGCACGGTCGCGAGCGTCGACTCCAGCGTCTCGCAGACGGTGCGTCGGCCAGGCTGCGTGGCCCAGCCGGAGAAGTCGGTGCCGTCGTACCCGATCAGCAGCCGCAGCCGCAGCATTGGAGAAACGACGAACCCGCCGACCCCCTCGCGGGGATCGGCGGGTTCGTTCGCAGGCGTCTGAATCAGAGCGCCCGACTACTTGGCGTCGTCGGAACCGTCGACGTCGGCACCCTCGGCGAGAGCCTCGTCTGCGGTAGCCGCAGCCTGGTTCTCGTCGGCGGCCTCGGACACGGCTTCGGCGTTCTCGACCTCGGCGTCGGTGGCCTCGTCGATGACCTCGGCCACCGGGTTGGCGACCTTCTCCGCAGCAGCCTTGGACGCAGCGGCGCGGGTGGCGCGGCTGGCCTCGGTGGAAGCGGTCTGCTCGGTCACGAGAGCGATCACGGCCATCGGCGCGTTGTCGCCCTTGCGGGGCAGGGTCTTGATGATGCGGGTGTAGCCACCGTCACGGCTCGAGTACAGCGGAGCGATGTCCTCGAACAGCTTGTGGACGATGTCCTTGTCGCGGATGTCCTTCATCACCTGGCGACGGTTGGCGAGCTCGCCGGCCTTCGCGTGGGTGATGAGCTTCTCCGCGTACGGACGCAGGCGCTTGGCCTTGGCTTCGGTGGTGGTGATGCGGCCGTGCTCGAAGAGCGCCGTGGCCAGATTGGCGAGCATCGCCTTCTGGTGGCTGGCCGACCCGCCGAGGCGGGCACCCTTAGTGGGCTTGGGCATTGGTTTCTCCTAGGAGGGGCGCCGATCGCAGACCGGCAGTCTCAAATGGTCTTCGACAGCTACAGCTGCTCGGTCTCGGCGAAGTCCTCACCAGCGTCGTCGCCGTACGACGACTCATCACTCCACATCCCGGTGGCCGGGTCGTAGCCCGCGACCTGCGAGGGGTCGAAGCTGGCCGGGCTGTCCTTGAGAGACAGCTGCAGGCCGTGCAGCTTCACCTTGACCTCGTCGATCGACTTCTGACCGAAGTTCCGGATGTCGAGCAGATCCGACTCGGTACGCGCCACCAGTTCGCCGACGGTGTGAACACCCTCGCGCTTCAGGCAGTTGTACGAGCGGACAGTCAGCTCCAGATCCTCGATCGGCAGGCTGAACGCGGCGATGTGATCGGCCTCGGCAGGCGACGGTCCGATCTCGATGCCCTCGGCCTCGACGTTGAGCTCCCGCGCCAGGCCGAACAGCTCGACCAGCGTCTTACCGGCCGACGCCAGGGCGTCACGCGCGGTGATGGAGTTCTTGGTCTCCACGTCGAGCACCAGACGATCGAAGTCGGTGCGCTGCTCGACACGGGTGGCCTCGACCTTGTAGGTCACCTTCAGGACCGGCGAGTAGATCGAGTCGACCGGGATACGGCCGATCTCGGCGCCGGTGGCCTTGTTCTGCACGGCCGGCACGTAGCCGCGGCCCCGCTCGACGACGAGCTCGATCTCGAGCTTGCCCTTGTCGTTCAGGGTGGCGATGTGCAGATCCGGGTTGTGCACGGTGACGCCGGCGGGCGGCACGATGTCGGCGCCGGTGACGGCTCCCGGACCCTGCTTCCGGACGTACATGGTGACCGGCTCGTCTTCTTCCGAGCTGACCACGAGGCCCTTGAGGTTCAGGATGATGCCGGTGACATCCTCCTTGACTCCGGGGACGGTGGTGAACTCGTGCAGAACGCCGTCGATGCGGATGCTGGTGACTGCTGCGCCCGGAATGGACGACAGCAGCGTGCGCCGCAGCGAGTTGCCCAAGGTGTAGCCGAAGCCCGGCTCGAGGGGTTCGATGACGAACTTCGAGCGGTTCTCGGCGAGGACCTCTTCGGACAGAGTGGGTCGCTGGGAAATTAGCATGGTGAGTGATTCTCCTTCGACCGCCCGCTATTTGACGGTCTCGAGGGTGAACCGGGACAGCGTTGGCTGCCTCGGCGATTACTTGCTGTAGTACTCGACGATGAGCTGCTCGGTCAGCGGCACATCGATCTGCGCGCGCTCGGGCACGTTGTGCACGAGGAGACGCAGAGTCGAGGGGACGACCTGGATCCACGCCGGAACCGGACGCTCGCCGAGGGTCTCCTTGGCGATCTGGAACGGCGGGGTGGCCAGCGACTTCGGCTTGACGTCGATGATGTCGTACTGGCTGACGCGGAAGCTGGGGACGTCGACCGAGTGGCCGTTCACGGTGAAGTGACCGTGGCTGACCAGCTGGCGCGCCTGACGACGCGTGCGAGCCAGGCCCGCACGGTAGACGACGTTGTCCAGACGGCTCTCGAGGATCTTCAGCAACTCGTCACCGGTCTTGCCGGAGCGACGGTTGGCTTCCTCGTAGTAGCGACGGAACTGCTTCTCCATGACGCCGTAGGTGAAGCGAGCCTTCTGCTTCTCCTGCAGCTGGAGCAGGTACTCGGTCTCCTTGATGCGCGCGCGACCGTGCTGGCCGGGCGGGTAGGGACGACGTTCGTACGCCTGGTCTCCACCGATCAGGTCGACGCGAAGACGACGGGACTTCTTGGTTGCGGGGCCGGTATAACGAGCCATTTTCCTTTTCCTCCCTCTCCGCTAGACCCGGCGCCGCTTGGGCGGGCGGCAGCCGTTGTGCGGCTGCGGGGTCACGTCGGAGATGGTGCCGACCTCGAGGCCGGCTGCCTGCAGCGAACGAATGGCGGTCTCGCGACCCGAGCCCGGTCCCTTGACGAAGACGTCGACCTTCTTGACGCCGTTCTCCATGGCCTTGCGGGCAGCGTTCTCGGCAGCGAGCTGCGCGGCGAACGGGGTGCTCTTACGCGAACCCTTGAAGCCGACGTGGCCGGACGACGCCCAGCTCAGCACGTTGCCCTCGGGATCGGTGATCGACACGATCGTGTTGTTGAACGTCGACTTGATGTGCGCCTGGCCGTGCGGGACGTTCTTCTTGTCGCGACGACGAGTGCCCTTCTTCGGGCCGGCACTACGTGACTTGGGGGGCATTACTTCTTCTTCCCGGCGATGGTCTTCTTCGGACCCTTACGGGTACGAGCGTTGGTCTTGGTGCGCTGACCGTGGACGGGCAGGCCACGACGGTGGCGCAGACCCTGGTAGCAGCCGATCTCGATCTTGCGACGGATGTCGGCCTGGACCTCGCGGCGCAGGTCACCCTCGACCTTGACCGAGGCTTCGATGTACTCACGGAGCTTGCTGACGTCAGCGTCCGTGAGGTCCTTGGCGCGCATGTCCGGGTTCAGACCGGTGGCGGCAAGGATCTCCTTGGAGGTGGTACGACCCACCCCGAAGATGTAAGTAAGTGCGATCTCCAGCCGCTTCTCGCGGGGGAGATCGACACCGGCAACACGTGCCATGTGATTCTTCCTTCGATTTTCAGAGGTCTGCTCCCAGTCCGTCCCGCCTCTGCGACGGGCCCCGGCCTCTGTCCGGGGGTAGGCGGGCACGCGTCTGCGCCCGCTGGTGCTGGGAGTTCCTTCACTTACCTGTGTTCAGTTGTGTTCTTCAAGCGGACCTGAAGAAGAACGCGGATCAGCCCTGGCGCTGCTTGTGGCGCAGGTTTTCGCAGATCACCATGACTCGCCCGTTACGGCGGATCACCTTGCACTTCTCGCAGATCGGCTTGACGCTGGGGTTGACCTTCACGTCAGCTTCTCCTTATTCAAGTTCCGGACTCGTCCGCGAGCCCGGCGGTCTACTTGTAGCGGTAGACGATGCGGCCGCGGCTCAGGTCGTAGGGCGAGAGCTCTACGACGACCCGGTCCTCCGGCAGGATGCGAATGTAGTGCTGACGCATCTTCCCGCTGATGTGGGCGAGCACCTTGTGGCCGTTCTCCAGCTCAATGCGAAACATCGCATTGGGCAGGGGCTCGACAACGCGACCCTCGACCTCAATGGCTCCGTCTTTCTTAGCCATGTCCTCCGCGATTCTGGTCGACGCGGCAAGCGTCTCCCGGTTGAATCTTGTGTTTTCCGCTACGGTCGGTGCAACGCGCGACTGGTCGCACGCATGCGAGAACGCACGACGCACCGAGGTTCAATGTTACGCGACCTGCGCCGTCAGAGCCAATCGGTGCGCGTGGGGCATGCGACACAGGGCAATCGCCGCCCGACGAGGCAGGCTTTGACAGACTGACTCCATGCGCTCATTCATTCTCCGCACGCTGCTGACCGCTTTCTCCCTGTGGGTGGCAGTGGAACTGGTTCCCGGGCTGGACTTCGACTTCGGATCGCTCACGAACTGGTGGGCCAAGTTCGGCGTCGTCCTGCTGATCGCCGTGATCTTCGGTCTGGTGAACGCCTTCGTGAAGCCGATCATCCAGATCCTGTCGATCCCGCTCTACATCATCACCCTGGGCCTGATCCACATCGTCATCAACGCGTTCATGCTCGAGCTGACCGCGTGGATCACCAACAACCTGACGCACTGGGGCCTGCAAGTGGATGACTTCTTCTGGTCGGCGATCTTCGGCGCCCTGGTGATCTCGGCCGTGAGCTGGTTGGCGGCCGTGCTGCTGCCCGACAGCGTCGACAACCTCTACACCTAAGAAGTCAAACATCCATGACGCCCGCGCTCGACCTGTCCGGCAAGCCGCACTCGCGCCCGGTGTCGGTCTTCGTAGGCACCAGCCATTGCGGCGCCGGCTGTTCACTCGCCGACCTGGTGGTGCAGTGGGCGCTCTTCGCCATCCCGTCGATCGCCGTGCTCGGCGGTTGGCATTGGCTGTTCGACGATCAGATCTACGCGGGCTGGGTGATCGCCTACGTCGTGGCCCTCGCCTTCGGTATCACGTTCCAGTTCGCGGCGATCGCCCCGATGAACCCGCAGCGCAGCGTCGGCGGCAACATCGCCGCCGCCACCAAGGCGGACGTGCTGTCACTCTCTGCGTGGCAGATCGGGATGTACGGATTCATGGCCCTCACCCAGCTGCTGATCTTCCCGCAGTGGCTCGGCGGCCCGGTGGCCATCGACACCGCCACGTTCTGGTTGCTGATGCAGTTGGCCATGGTCGCCGGCTTCTGCACCGCCTACCCGGTCAACTGGTGGCTCCTGCATGCCGGTATCAAAGAGGCCATGTAGCGCGCCCGACTGGTTTCCGCCCCAGCAGGATCGCGCCCCAGCAGAATCGCACACAGTTAGGATCGCCCCCGATGGGACGAATCACCGCACGACGACGCGTGCTGCGCGTGCATCGGGACGGTACCGCCGACGCCCGCGCCGATCTGCTGGCCGTCGAAGAACCTCTCGAGATCCGGGTCGACGGTCGGCCGCTGTCGGTCACCATGCGCACACCGGGCGACGACATCGAACTCAGTCTCGGCTTCCTCGTCGCCGAGGGCATCATCGCGTCCCACGAGGACGTGGTCTCCGCCGGCTTCCGGGGCGGCGAGGCGCTGGACGTGACGCTCGCCGAGCACGTCGCGCCACCGTCGGACGATCTGTCCCGCCACGTGACCACCACGAGTGCGTGCGGCGTCTGCGGTAAGACGTCGCTCGCCGCGGTCCACACCACCTCGCGCTTTCGCCCGGACACCGATCCGGTGCGGGTGGGCGCCGTCTTCCTGCTCGACCTCCCCGTCCGGCTGCGCGCCAAGCAGACCGCCTTCGACAAGACCGGTGGCTTGCACGCGGCCGCCCTGTTCGATGCGCGCAGTGGCGAGCTGCTGGTGGTCCGCGAGGACGTCGGGCGGCACAACGCCGTCGACAAGGTGGTCGGCTGGGCGCTCACCGAACAGCGGCTGCCCCTGACCGGCACGGTGCTGCAGGTTTCCGGGCGTGCCAGCTTCGAGCTGGTCCTCAAGGCGGCGATGGCCGGAATCCCCGTGTTGTCGGCGGTGTCGGCGCCGTCGTCGATGGCTGCCGAACTCGCCGTCGACCACGGCATCACGCTGGCCGGCTTCACCCGGGGCGACTCCCTGGTCCTGTATGCGCGCCAGGACCGCGTCGTCGGGTCGTCGCCCGCGGACGTCCCGGACGGCCCCGAGCCCACCCGGTAGGGTCACCGGGGTGCGAGCGGTCATTCAACGAGTCAGCGCCGGATCGGTCACCGTCGACGGCGAATGCCTCGGCGCCCTGGAGTTGGCCGACGGCGCTCTCGGCTTGGTTGCACTGGTCGGCGTGACCCACGACGACGGATCGGCGCAGGCGACGAAGCTGGCCGACAAGATCTGGGGCCTGCGCATCTTCGACGGCGACGGCGGCCCGGAGCGGTCCGCCGCCGACGTCGGCGCGCCCATCCTGGTGATCAGCCAATTCACCCTGTACGGCAACACCGACAAGGGCCGTCGTCCCACCTGGAACGCGGCGGCACCGGGCTCGGTCGCCGAGCCGCTCGTCGACGCGGTGGTCGCGGAGCTGCGGGCGCGCGGCGCACACGTGGAGACCGGACGGTTCGGCGCCGACATGAAGGTCGCGCTGGTCAACGACGGCCCGGTGACCCTGCTCCTCGAGGTCTGAGGTGCCCGTCCCCCGCCCCGTGGGCGTGCTCGCGATCGGGGCGGTCGCCTTCGCAGCGTCCCTCGCTCTCGGCCTGCTGCTCGGCTTCGGCCACGACCAGATCGACCTCGACGTCTATCGCGCCGGCGCGCAGGCCTGGCTCGACGATGTGGACCTGTACGCCGCCTGGTTCCCGGTGCACCACATCTGGCTGCCGTTCACCTATCCCCCGCTCGCGGCCGTCGTCTTCACCCCGTTCGCGATCCTGCCCGCCACGGCCGCCGCGGTCGCGATGGCCACCCTGTCGATGGCGTCGTTGGCCGGCACGGTGTGGCTCATCCACACCCGTATCCGCCCCGACCTGGACCGGATGATCGCCGTCGGACTCATGCTCGTCGCTCTCGCTGTCGCCATCCAGCTGGAGCCGGTCACCGAGACCCTCGGCTTCGGCCAGGTGAATCTGATCCTGATGTTCCTGGTCACCGCAGACCTGCTGGTCGAGAGACCCTGGTGGCCGCGCGGCATGCTGATCGGCCTCGCCGCCGCGGTGAAGCTGACCCCGGCGGCGTTCGGACTGTTCTTTCTGCTCAACCGCGACGTCCGCGCCGTCGCCACCCTCATCGGCTCGGCCGCCGCGGCCACCGCCGTCGGCTTCCTCCTCGCGTGGCACGATTCGCTGGAGTACTGGTTCGGCGGCGTGCTGACCGGGACGGACCGCATCGGGACGACGTTCTTCTCGTCGAATCAGTCCTGGAAGGGTGTGCTCGCGCGACTGGCCCCGGACGCCGGCGCCGCGCTGTGGCTGCTCGGCGCGACGATCGTGGTCGGCTGTGCCGCGATCCTGATGGTGCGGCTGCTGCGCGCCGGACGTGCACCGGAGGCGATGGTGGTCAACGCGCTGGCGGTGCTGCTCTGCTCACCGGTGTCGTGGTCGCACCACTGGGTCTGGGTGGTGCCCGCGCTGGTCCTGGCGGTCGACGCCGCGGTGCGGGGCCCGCACCGGGCGGCGCTCATCGCCGGCACCACGGCCGTGACCGCGGTCTTCGCCATCGGACCGCATTGGCTGGTCCCGTACTGGCGATCGCCGCAGCACAGCCCGGAACTCGAGTGGGCGTGGTGGCAGCACCTGATCGGCGACACCTACTCGCTGATCGCCGCAGCCGTCCTCCTGGCCGGCGTCGCGTTCTACCGGCCGACGGTCAGGGCCGCGGTGTGAGAATGCGCGGGCCGTCCTCGGTCACCGCGACGGTGTGTTCCCAGTGGGAGGCGCGCGTGCCGTCGTCGGTCACGACGGTCCAGTCGTCCTCGAGAATCGACGTGTCGGGACCGCCCAGCGTCAGCATGGGTTCGATGGCGAGCGTGGAGCCGATCGCCAGCAGCTCCTTGCCGCGCCCGGGATTGTCCTCGTTGGCCACGAACGGATCCATGTGCATCTCGCGACCGATGCCGTGCCCGCCGTAGCCTTCGACGATGCCGAAGGAGCGGCCGAACCGCTTCTCGGCGGCGCGGGTCCCGGCTTCGATGGCCTTGGAGACGTCGTTCACGGTGGCCTCGGCGATCATCGCCGCGATACCCGCTTCCAGCGACATCCGGGTGGCTTCGTTGAGCTCTTCGTCGAGCTTCGACAGCGGCCCGATGCCGAAGCTCCAGGCGGAGTCGCCGTGCCAGCCGTCGAGAATGGCGCCGCAGTCCACAGACACCAGGTCGCCGGTGGCGAGCACCACCTTCGAGGACGGGATGCCGTGCACCACGACCTCGTTGACCGAGCTGCAGATCGACCCGGGGAAGCCGTGGTAGCCCTTGAACGACGGCACTGCCCCGGCCTCGCGGATCACCGTTTCGGCGATCTCGTCGAGGTCGGCGGTGGTCACACCGGGCTTGGCCTCCTGGCGGCAGGCCACGAGGGCGGCGCCGACGATGACGCCGGCCGCCTCCATCGCATCCAGTTCGCCGGGTGTGCGGAAGGGAACGACCTTCCGCTTACGGAAGCGAACCACTATTACTTACCGAGCTTGCTCAGCACCTGGGTGTGCACGTCGGCCACTTCGCCCATGCCGTCGATCTCGGTGATCGAACCGGCGTAGTGGGTCAGCAGCGGCGCGGTCTCGTCGGCGTAGACCTTCATCCGGTTGCGGATGACGTCTTCGGTGTCGTCGGCGCGGCCGCGGGCGAGCATGCGCTCCACGACGGCGTCTTCGTCGACCACGAACGACAGCACGCCGTCGAGCTCCACGTTGGCGTCGGCGAGAATGCCGGACAGCGCCTCGGCCTGCTCCACGGAGCGGGGGAAGCCGTCGAGGATGAAGCCCTTGACCGCGTCCGGCTCCACGAGGCGCTCGCGCACCATGTTGACGGTGATCTCCGGCGGCACCAGGTTGCCGGCGTCGAGGTACTTCTTGGCCTCGAGACCGATCGGGGTGCCCTGCGAGATGTTCGCGCGGAACAAGTCGCCGGTGGAGATGTGCGGAATGCCCAACGCTTCGGAGAGCAGTTCGGCCTGCGTGCCCTTGCCTGCTCCGGGAGGACCGAGAATGACGAGTCTCACTTGAGGAACCCTTCGTATTTGCGTTGCATCAGCTGGCTACTGATCTGCTTCAGCGTATCGAGGCCGACGGCCACCATGATCAGAAGGGCCGTACCGCCGAACGGGAGATTGGCCACACTGCTGCTGTTGCCGATCTCCAGGAACAGGTTCGGCAGGATCGCGATGATGCCCAGGTACAGCGAGCCGGGCAGCGTGATCCGGCTGAGCACGAAGCTCAGGTAGTCGGCGGTCGGTTTGCCCGGACGGATCCCCGGGATGAAGCCGCCGTAGCGCTTCATGTCGTCGGCGCGTTCCTCCGGGTTGAAGGTCACGGCCACGTAGAAGTACGTGAAGAAGATGATCAGCAGGAAGTACGTCGCGATGTGGAACCAGCTGCCCGGATCCACCAGGTTGTCCTGAATCCAGAGCTTCCAGCCGGAGATCTCGCCGCTGCCCTGGGTCACGCTGATGATGAGCTGCGGGATGTACAGCAGCGACGACGCGAAGATCACCGGGATGACGCCCGCAGTGTTGACCTTGATCGGGATGTAGGTCGACGATCCGCCGTACATCTTGCGGCCCACCATGCGCTTGGCGTACTGGACCGGGACGCGACGCTGACCCTGCTCGATGAACACGACGGCGACGAGGATGATCAGCACGGCCAGGCAGACCAGGCCGAAGATCAGGCCGCCACGGCTCTGCAGGATGGTGCGGCCTTCGGCCGGGAGGCGCGCGGCGATGCCGGCGAAGATCAGCAGCGACATGCCGTTGCCGACGCCGCGCTCGGTGATCAATTCGCCGAACCACATGACCAGGCAGGCGCCCGCGGTCATGACCAGGACAATGAGGGTGAGCGCCATGATGGACTTGTCGACCAGGATGGCGTCGGAATTACAGTTTCCGCCCGACGACGGCAGCAGGTTGCCCGCGGCTGCGAGGGCCACGATGCCGGTGGACTGCAGCAGTGCCAGCGCCACCGTGAGGTAGCGGGTGTACTGCGTCATCTTGTTCTGGCCGGACTGGCCTTCCTTGCGGAGCTGCTCGAAGCGCGGAATCACCACGGTGAGCAGCTGCACGATGATCGACGCCGTGATGTACGGCATGATGCCGATCGCGAAGACCGACAGCTGCAGTAGCGCGCCGCCGGAGAACATGTTGATCAGCGAGTACACCTGGCCGGTGTCGCCGGTGGTGGCGGCGTCGACACAGTTGTTGATCTCGCGGAAGTCCACACCGGGCGACGGCAGCGTCGCGCCGAAGCGGTAGAGGACGAGGATGCCGAGGACAAAGAAGATCTTCTTCCTCAGGTCTGGCGTCCGGAAGGTCGCCACGAGGCTGGAAAGCACTAACTCCTCCTACGACCGCGCGATCTTTCGACCGTCAGCGGTGCTCGGCTTCATCTCGTTGAAAAGTACTCGACGGGTCGCTTTCGCGTCCGTCACGCGGGCGGGGCCCGCAGAACCAAAACTTTAACAGCCGCCATGAGCGGCCGGTCAGGTGCGCCCGGTCTCATCCCGTGACGGGACGACGACGCGGGCACACCTGACCGTTGGTACAGACCTACTGCTCGGTGACCGAACCGCCGGCGGCGGTGATCTTTTCCTTCGCAGCACCGGTGAACTTGTCAGCGGTGATGTCCAGCTTGACGGTCAGTTCGCCGTCGCCCAGGACCTTGACCAGCCGGTTCTTGCGCACGGCGCCGGCGGCGACGAGCTCGGCGACACCGACGGTGCCACCCTCCGGGAACAGGTTGGCGAGATCGCCGACGTTGACGACCTGGTACTCGACCCGGTTGCGGTTCTTGAAGCCCTTGAGCTTCGGGAGACGCATGTGGATCGGCATCTGGCCGCCCTCGAATGCGGCGGGCACGTTCTTGCGTGCCTTGGTGCCCTTGGTGCCGCGACCCGCGGTCTTACCCTTGGAACCTTCACCGCGACCCACGCGGGTCTTCTCGGTCTTCGACCCGGGAGCCGGGCGAAGGTGATGCAGCTTGATAGCGCTCATTCGTTGACCTCTTCAACAGTCACGAGGTGCCGCACGGCCTTGACCAGGCCGCGGTTGATCGGGGTGTCCTCGCGCGTGACGGTCTTGCGGATGCCCTTGAGGCCAAGGGTGCGCAGGCTGTCACGCTGGTTCTTCTTGGTACCGATGGTGCCCTTGATCTGGGTGATCTTCAGCTGTGCCATGGTTTACTTCCCTTCGGTCGCCGCGGCGGCAGCAGCGGCGCGAGCGCGCAGCATGCCGGCCGGTGCGACGTCTTCGACGGGCAGGCCACGTCGAGCAGCGACCTCTTCAGGCTGCTGAAGCGACTTGAGCGCCTCGACGGTGGCGTGCACCACGTTGATCGCATTGTCCGAGCCCAGGCTCTTGGCGAGGATGTCGGTGACACCCGCGCACTCGAGGACGGCGCGCACGGCGCCACCGGCGATGACACCGGTACCCGGGCTGGCCGGACGCAGCATAACGACGCCGGCCGCAGCCTCACCCTGAACCGGGTGGGTCACGGTGCCGCCGATCATCGGGACGCGGAAGAAGCTCTTGCGAGCCTCCTCGACACCCTTCTGGATCGCCGCGGGAACTTCCTTGGCCTTGCCGTAGCCGACACCGACCATGCCCTGGCCGTCGCCGACCACCACGAGCGCGGTGAAGCTGAAGCGGCGTCCGCCCTTGACCACCTTCGAGACGCGGTTGATGGTCACCACGCGCTCGAGATGGTTGCGCTCTTCGCGCTCGTTGCGGCCACCGCGGCTGTCGCGACGGTCGCCGCGGCCGCGGCGCTCGCCGCGATTGTCGTTGCTGTTGTTGGCGCCGGCAGGTGCGTTTCTGCCGTCACGCGCGGGTCCGGGCATTAGAGATCCCCTCCGGTCATGGTCATGGTCATCACGTTGATCATCAGAACGCCAGGCCTCCCTCGCGGGCAGCGTCGGCCAGGGCCGCGATGCGACCGTGGTAGGCCTTGCCGCCGCGGTCGAAGACCACGGTCTCGATGCCGGCAGCCTTGGCGCGCTGGGCGACGAGCTCGCCGACCTTGGCGGCCTGGGCGCTCTTGTCGCCGCCGGCGCCACGCACGTCGGCCTCGATCGAGCTGGCGGCGGCCAGGGTGTGGCCGGTCAGATCGTCGATCACCTGAACGTGGATGTGGCGGCTGCTGCGGTGCACGGCCATGCGCGGACGCTCGGCGGTGCCGTTGACCTTCTTGCGCAGGCGGAAGTGACGACGCTTGGTCGCGGTGCGACGACGGGTCGACGCGTCCTTGCCGAGGGGTGTGCGGTCGATTGCTTCACTCATGTCTTACTTACCCGTCTTTCCGACCTTGCGGCGGATCTGCTCACCCTCGTAGCGCACGCCCTTGCCCTTGTACGGGTCCGGACGACGCAGACGACGGATGTTCGCCGAGATCTGGCCGACTAGCTGCTTGTCGATACCCGAGACCGAGAACTTGGTCGGAGACTCCACCGCGAAGGTGATGCCTTCCGGAGCCTCGATCGGCACGGGGTGGCTGTAGCCCAGGGCGAACTCGAGATCGCGGCCCTTGGCCTGCACGCGGTAACCGACGCCGTAGATCTCCATCTTGGTGGTGTAACCGTTGGTGACACCTTCGACGAGATTGCTGACGAGCGAGCGGTTGAGGCCGTGGAGAGCGCGGTTACGACGATCGTCGTCGGGCCGGGTCACCACGATGGTGTTGTCTTCCTGAGCCACAGCGATGGGCTCAGTGACGGTGAGGCTCAGTTCGCCCTTGGGGCCCTTGACCTTCACGTCCTGGCCGGCGATGGTCACTTCCACGCCAGCAGGGATAGCAATGGGGTTCTTACCGATACGCGACATTTCTTGCGCTCCCCTTACCAGACGTACGCGAGGACTTCGCCGCCCACGCCCTGGTTGATTGCCTGGCGATCGGTCAGCAGGCCCGACGACGTGGAGATGATCGCCACGCCGAGGCCGCCCAGCACCTTCGGCAGGTTGGTGGACTTTGCGTACACGCGCAGACCCGGCTTCGACACGCGACGGAGGCCAGCGATGCTGCGCTCCCGACTCGGGCCGTACTTCAGGGTCACGGTGAGCTTCTTCCCGACCTCGGCGTCTTCGACGCGGAAGTCGGTGATGTAGCCCTCACGCTTGAGGATCTCGGCGATGTTCACCTTGATCTTCGACGAGGGCAGAGACACCTCGTCGTGGTACGCCGAGTTGGCGTTACGCAGACGCGTCAGAAAGTCTGCGATCGGGTCAGTCATGGTCATGGTTGACCGTCAACCTTTCTCGTAGTGGTTCCCATGCAACGCCGGGCGCAGACTCGTGAGAGTCGTTGACCTGCGGTGGGCCTTCCACGAAGTGGATAGTTGTGCAAGGTTCTGCGGATCGATCGCTCTCACCGCGACCTTGTCCGATTCCATTGGCTTTTCGCCGGGACCGGAAAAGGTATGAAGTTGTGGCTCCCGGGGGCACAGTTCACCCGGGCAACCGTTCAAGTGTAGGTAATCGCAGGCCGGACCGGCAAATCGTGCCGCGAGCGCACGATGGAGCCGTTGTCCACGTCGCCGACTGCTACTTCACTGGATCCTGAGCACGAGCGGTGAGCGGCCACGAGGGAATAGGACTGCCGCGTACGACGCGCCCGGTACTCTGACGCGGCAACCATCAGGGGGAACACACGTGAGCACGCTTGAACCAGGGCAGATCTTCGCCGGCTACACCATCGAGTCACTCCTCGGCGCAGGCGGAATGGGCGAGGTCTACATCGCCCGCCACCCCCGACTCCCCCGCAGCGACGCCCTCAAAATCCTGTCCGCACCCCTCGCCGACGACGACGCCTTCCGCCGCCGCTTCGAACGCGAAGCCGACGTCGTCGCCGGCCTCTCCCACCCCCACATCGTCAAAGTCCTCGACCGCGGCGAACACGACGGCCGCCTCTGGATCGCCTACGAACGCATCCACGGCACCGACCTCGCCGCCCACACCGGACACGGCCCCCTCGACCCCATGACGGTCGGTCGCACCATCACCGAGATCGCCTCGGCCCTCGACGAAGCCGCCACCCACGGCCTCGTCCACCGCGACGTGAAACCCGCCAACATCCTCATCGACCAACACGACCGCGCCCTCCTCACCGACTTCGGCATCGCCCACCTGACCGCCGAAGCCAACGAACTCACCGGCACCGGCATGACCATCGGCACCGTCACCTACGCCTCCCCAGAACAACTCCTCGGCCAGCCCGTCGACGCCCGCGCCGACCAATACTCCCTCGCCGCCACCGCCTACACGCTGCTCACCGGCACACCCCCATTCACCAGCACCAACGCGGCCTCGCTCATCATGGCCCACATCCAACAACCACCACCGCGCGCCAGCACCATCGCCCCCGCGCTCTCCCCCGACGTCGACACCGTCCTGGCCACCGCACTCGCCAAGAACCCCGCCGACCGCTACCCCGACAGCCGCACCTTCGCCACCGCCCTCACCGCAGCACTCAACACCACCCCACCCACCGATGTCGTCGCCGCGGCAACCGACCAGCCGACCACCACTACACCCGTCGACCAAGCCACCACACACTTGAACACCCCGGCTCCCGCGCCCGCCGCTTACGTCGCCACCCAAGCCGGACCAGGCGCCATCCCCGGACCACCCGGACCTGGCGGACCAGCCGGACCACCCGCTCCGCCGACCGCGCCGACGGCCAAGAAGTCCCGCAAACCGGCGATCATCATCGGCTCAGTCGTCGGCATCGCGATCCTCGTCTTCGGCCTCCTCGCCGCAATGCAACCCTGGAACTCCGATAACCCCGGCGCCACCCGCCCCGGCGTAACGGTCTCCCCCAACGCCGCCGACCTCCCCCGGAACTCGGCCACCCCCGACATGGCGTCGCTGGCCACCAAACCCGAAGACCCCAAATGGGTCTTCGACGTTCCGGGCAAACTCACCGAACGTTCCTCGGTCACCCCGGCCGGCGGCAACGAGAAGCTGGTCATGATCTCCGTCAATCGGGACCGGACCAACACGCTGTACCTCCTCGACGCGGACACCGGGAAGGTCGTGCGCACGGTACCGGTCACCGGTATTGAGAACCCGTACGTCCACGACTGCAAGAACTTCACCGACCCGAACAAACTGATCTGCCCCATGGACACGAGGAACGCGTACGCGACGATCGACCTCGGGACCGGCGCGATCACCCCGGTGCCGGTCAGCGGTGACCCGAAAGTGGTTGTCTCCGGCAACACCGCACTGTTCCTCACCGAGAACAGCATCACGGCTATCAGCAACACCGGCCGAAGGCTCTGGGGCACTCCCCACTTCAACGAACTCGTTGAGCGGCTCCCCCAGGGCAGTCCGGTGGTCCCGGTCGCGACCGAAACGACATTGACCCTGCACGACGCCACCACGGGGAAGGCGGTCTACACCTACGACGCCATCAAAGCCCTCGGGCCCGGCCATACCTCGCGCGTGACGTGGCAGCCGTACGCCGACGGCTTCCTGATCGTCACACCGGGGGAATCGCTCAACGACAACCTCGTCGAGATCTACGACGCAGCCGGCACGAAGACCGCGACAGTCGAGAACGGTTGGCTACCCGTCGCGTACGACGCCGCCGAGGGTCACGCTGTCGTGTCCCCGCTACCCGTCCTGACCAACAAGCACACCAACCAGGTCGCCTCCGTCGACCCCGAGACCGGGCGGCCCGTCGTGACCGTCCAATTGCCGGCCGTCGCGACCGAGGTCCTCGGCGCGGTCGGCACCAAGGTGGCTGTCGAGTACGTGTCCGCAGAGCTCTCGCTCCCCGGCCAGACGAAGATGAGTCAGGTCTGGTTCGACGTGTACGACGGCGCGGGCGGCACCTTCACCACTCACTACCCTCCGCGCCTCCTCGGTACCGACGGGAAGCGATTGCTGATCGAGGAGTCAGACGACTTCAGCGTCTACGAGACCAACGACTACAGCCCCCTCGAGGCCGTGAACAGCCAGCCGTTGTGGGAAGTGAAATCCACCGGCTCCCAGGACGAACCGTTCGTCATCGGCGGCAAGCTCTACGTCGCGAACCGTCGCATGCTCTAGCTGTCGCCCCCGGGGGCGGAATAGGACTGTCGGGTACGGCGTGCCCGGTAGTCTGACGCGGCAACCATCAGGGGGACACACGTGAGCACGCTTGAACCGGGACAGATCTTCGCCGACTACACCATCGAGGAACTGCTCGACACCGACGACATGGGTGAGGTCTACGTCGCACATCATCCGGGCCTCGCCCGTAGCAACGCGCTCCGCGTCTTCGCCGCCGCACTCACCGACGACGACTCGTTCCGCACTCGCTTCGAACACGAAGTCGACGTCCTCGCAGGACTCTCGCACCCCGCTCTCGTGAAGGTCCTCGACCACGGCATCGACGACAGTCGCTACTGGATCGCCTACGAGCTGATCGGCGGCGAGAACCTCGGCGACCGCCTCGAGCAGGGCCCACTCGACCCGCAGGTCGTCGCACGGTACGTGGCGGAGATCGCGTCCGCCCTCGACACGTTGGCCGCGAGCGGCGTCGTACACCGCCAGGTGCAGCCGACGAATATCCTGATCGACCAGCACGACCGCGCCCGACTCACTGACTTCGGCCTCGACCGCCTATCCGGCGCCGCCGACGACGCGGGGCTGACCATCCGCACCGTCACCTACGCCGCTCCCGAACTGCTCCAGGGTTACACCCCCGATCCGCGCGCCGACCAGTACTCGCTGGCCGCGACGGCGTACGCGCTCCTCACCGGAGCTCCGCCGTTCGCCACCGGCAACGCGGTGTCGATCAGCATGGCCCACATCCTGCAGCCGGTCCCCGCTGCCAGCCGGCGCTCGCCGCACCTGCCGCCCGCAGTCGACGCCGTCCTCGCAGCGGCGATGGCCAAGAACCCCACCGACCGCTTCCCCACCAGCCGATCCTTCGCCGACGCCCTCACCGCAGCGCTCGGCGCCGCGCCGCCCCGACCAACCGGCCGTCGCCACTGCGGCCCCGATCGCGCCCGACTCCCCCGTCGCACCGACGCGGGCCCCCGCGAAGAGGTCGCGCACGCCGCTCCTGGTCGCCGTCGCACTGATCGGAGCACTGATTCTGGTCGTCGGTCTCGTCGTGGCCTTCCAACCGTGGAAGAGCGACGGCGGCAGCGAACGCACCAGCGAGAACACCGCAGCAGGCATCGAGGTCGCCGCCGATGCGGCCGATCTCAAGCGCACACCGGTGACCCCCGAGCTGCCGTCCTTCCCGACCGCACCGACCGACCCGAAGTGGGTGTTCGTCGCACCCCAATACGCCGGCTTCGAGCAGGCCGTCGGCGGCAATGAGCGGATCGTCCTGATCTCCGGCGACGACAAGACGTACATCGTCGACGCCGAATCCGGCACCAGGCTGAGGACCATCGTCATACCCGAACGGGACCGGGCCTTCCGCGACTGCCGCGGTTTCCGGAATCCGAACAAACTGTTCTGCACGTTGGACAACGACAGCGCGGCGGTGCTTGATGTCGCGACCGGCGCTGTCACCGACCTTCCGGACCCGGCGTCCCGCACTGAAGTCAGCTATTCCGTCACCGGCGATACCGTCGTGGCGGTCACGAAGACTCGGGTCACCGCCTACGACGACACCGGCCGCACCGCATGGAGCGCACCCGGCGGCTTCAACTCGGTCCTCGATTTTCCGGACGGCACACCCGCAATCCCCTCGATCTCCGGCACCGTCTTCACGCTGCGCGACGTCGCCACCGGCCGGATCATCTATACCTACGACGCGGGGAAGACCAGGTACCCCGAGCAATCCGTGAACATCGAATGGACACCGTTCGCGAGCGGTTTCTCCGTCGTCGTCGATAACGAGGTGCCATCCGATGCCCACGTCGATTTTTATGACAGCGCCGGCAAGAAGACGTCCTCCGCCGCACCGGGTTGGCTGCCTGCCGAATACGGTCCGTCTCCTGCCTTGACCCGCCTCCTGCGCATGGGCACCGTGACGCCGCTTCCACTGCTCACCAACGACGACACCAAACAGGTCGCCTCGTTCGATCCGGCCACCGGAAAGCCCGTTGTCACTGCTCAGCTGGACACCGAGCCGGGCGTGATCATGGCTGCGGTCAGCACCACCGTCGTTGTCTCCCACAGGCCCCCACCTCCCGGGTCGAGCCCCTCCGCGAGCGCCAACGACCTGGTGTGGTTCGACGTCTACGACGGCTCCGGGGGCAGCTTCAACCAGGATTTCCCGAACTATCTCGGTACCGACGGCGAACGGATGCTGCTCGGCGTCGATCGCGACCGGACCACCGATCTGGTCGCCTACGGCGCTGACGACACCGACCCGCTCTGGCGGATGCCACTCGAATCGTCCATCGGCCTGCGCGTCATCGGCGGCAAGGTCTACGACGGCAAGCGGCGCCTGCTCTAGGCTCCTGACGTGACCACCAGTCCGCCGTATCCGGCGCCGTACCCGCCCGGCCCGCCACCGCTCCCGCCCCGAGGCAACGGCTATCGCACCACCACGCTCCTCGCGCTGGCCGCGGCGGTGATCGCCGGGATCGTCGCGCTGGCGCTGTTCTTCACGATGCCGAGCTCGGACGGCTCCTCGCAGGCCGACGGCCCCATCGCGCCCGACCCCGCCCTCGTGAAGCGCGCCACCGAGATCGTCTGCCTGCCCTTCACCCTCAGCGCGGCGACGTTCGACGCCGACTTCCAGCGCGCCGAAGCCGTGCTGACCGGAGCCGCGAAGCGGCTGTATTCGAGCCAGCGCGATGGGTTCGAGTCGCTTGCGAAAGACAATTCCGGCATCACCTTCGGCTGCTCGGTCACCGCCCTCGGCGTCATCAGCGCAGGCGACGAGAAAGCCGACCTGGTAGCCACGCTCCGAAGCACAACTCAGGGTCCCGGTACGCCAACCACCATCAACCGGAAGTTCGAAATGGTCAACCAGAACGGCCAATGGCTGATCAGCGAGATGACGATTGCGGGGGTGAACTGAATGACCGACTTCCCACCTCCGAGCAACAGCCCCGACGGCATGCCGACGGTCTTCCCACCGCCACCTGGTTTCGGCACCGACCCGCATCGGGGTCCGGGCGGGTGGCGGATCGCCGCACCGCTCGCGGTGCTCGCCGCGATCGCCGTCATCGTCGTCGCCGCGCTGATCGGCACCGGTGTCATCGGCGGGGCAGCCGAAGCCGACGACACGCGCCCCGGGCGAGCGGCCACTCAGAAGGCGGTCGACGAGGTGATGACACGCGCGCAGAACATCATCTGCCAGCCCCTGACCTTCGGCTACACCACGTACGACGCCGACATGGACGCCGCAGCACGGGTCCTCACCGGCGCGGCGAAAGCCGAGTTCGACAAGGAGCGCGAGACCACCGCCCGCACCGTCCGGCAGAGCAAGGCGAGCGGATCCTGCAAGGTCGACGACGCCGGCCTGATCAGCCTCGACGGCGACACCGCCGAGATCCTCGGTGCGCTGACCGTCACCACCGACAGCCTCCTCGGCGGCGACGACACGAAGCGCGTCGCCGGCCGCTACACGCTCGTCAAAGCCGACGATGAGTGGCTCATCAGCGAGATGACGATCCTCCAGTAGCTACGGGCACAGCGGCGACGCCGGCGGTGACCGCCTCCAGCGCGAGGGTCAGTTCCACCAGTTCGCGCGGGCGGTCCAGGTGCAGACCGGTGAGCCGTTCCAAGCGGCGCAACCGGTTCAGGACCGTGTTGTGGTGGCAGAACAGCACTTTGCCTGCGCGAGCCGCCGATCCGTCGGCGTCGAGCCACGCGCGGAACGTGTCCAGCAGCACGGCGCGTTCCCCGGCGTCGAGCTCGAGCACCGGTCCCAGAATGTTCGCGGCGAGCACGGCGCTCAGATCGGGTCGCGCCACCAGCAGTGCCATCGAGAGCCGGTCGGTCAGCAGCACCGGGCCGTCGGCTGCCCCGGCGGCGCGCAGCGCGAGTTCGGCGAGTTGGTTGGCCCGCCCCACGTTGATCAGGCCGTCGACCGCCGGGCTGATGCCCGCGAGCGTTCCGGGGTACGACGACGCCAACGCCACCCGCACCTCGGTCGGTGTCCGGTCGCCGAGCAGCACCAGCAACGACAGCCCGGACCGCTGCGGACACCAGTAGAGCGTCATGCCGTCGAGCTCGTCGCGCACCGGGCGGCCGCTCCCGACCGCCTCGTCGGGGACGCGCACCACCGCGTACCGCCCGTCGGTCGGCAGATCCAGGGCGATCGCCGCGCTCACCACGTCCACCGGGTCGGCGTGGCCGCGCAGGAAGGCACGCAGCATAGGCAGCAGTTTGCGTTCGGCGTCGGCGGCGGCGCCCGTGGACGCCAACCGGTACGACTCGATCATCAGCTTGGTGTCGCGTTCGCAGAAGCTCCAGAACCCGCCGGCACTGCGTGCCAGTTCCAACGCGTCGTCGGGGTCGTGCGCGGTGGCGGCCTCCACCAGCTCCCGCCACAGCTCGGCGGCCCAGATCCGGTAGCAGTCGCGCAACGCCAGCAGCGGCACGCCCTGCCGAGCACGGAGCTGCCCCAGGTTCCAGGCGTATTCGGCCGAGTCGAGGACGCGCTCCGGGTTGGCCAGCGACCCCACGGACGACTCCAGCGCCGAGTACAGCAGCGCTCCGAGTTCCGGCGGGCCGCTGATCCGGTCTCCGTAGTGGGGTACTTCGGCGCGGATCCGCGCGACCACCGTCTCGGCGATCGACGTCGCCCGCCCTTCCAGGAGGCGTGCGGCCTGCACGATCGTCGGCGACAGCCCGGGCGTGGCCGCACCCGCCGCCGCGACTTTGGCCGTGACGTCGCGGGACAGCCGGAGCTCAGCCGGCGATCGGTCGCTGCGTCGTGCCGTCGTAGTTTTCACGCGATCGGACCCCTCGGTCTCCACAAGACGACGTTGCCGCCAGGGTACGTCCGGCGAATCATCGTGCAGGACGGCTGCGCACCGAACCTGGTGGGCCCCGCCGACCTACCGTACGACCCCCGTGCGATGCACCTGGTCAGCCAGCCCCTGGATCCGACGGCGCACCTCGGTCCGGCCCCGGCGCACCGGCTCCCTCCCCACCCCGGACCGCGCTAGTTCCCGCTGAGCAGGCGGGCGAAGGTCGCCATTCCGGCGGCTTCGGCGCTCGACGGACCGGCCGCAGCCGACACCGTCGAGGTGCTCGCCGCCGGTCGTTCGCGTTCGCCGAGCAGCGCGGCCAACTGCCCCGCGGCTCGGTCGATCCGGCCGGCCAGCGTGGTGGCGTCACCGCTCCCGCCGGCCCAGTCCTCACTGGCGGCGTACACCCCGGTCGGCACCACGACGGTCCGCAGAAAACCGAACAGCGGCCGCAGCGCGTGGTCGAGGACCATCGAATGCCGCGGGCTGCCGCCGGTGGCGGCGATCAGCACCGGCTTGCCGTTCATCGCGTCGACGTCGACGAGGTCGAAGAAGGCCTTGAACAGCCCCGAATACGACGCGTTGAACACCGGACTGGCGACGATCAGCGCATCCGCCTCCTGGACCTGCGCGATCGCGGGGCCCGCGGCGCCGGTGGCGAAACCGGCGGCCATCGACGCACCGACATCGGCGGCGACGTCGCGCAGGTCGATCACGCTCCACTCCGCGCCGAAGGTGGGCAGCGCGGCGAGGGTGGCCTCCCCGAGCCGGTCGACCAACATGCGGGTCGACGACGGCTCGCACAGTCCGGCGTTGACGGCGACGATCTTGAGCGCGCTCACACCAGCACCTCCTTCTTCGAGTCCTGCGCCTTCGCGACGAGCGAGGCGTGGGTCGGTGCGTCCGGCACGTGCGCCGGACGGTTCTCGGCGAAGCCGGCCCGCAGCTCGGGCAGCACCTCGCCCAGCTCGTCGAGCTGCTCGAGGACGATCTTGAGCGGCAAGCCGGCATGGTCGACGAGGAACAGCTGGCGCTGGTAGTCGCCGAAGCTCTCCCGGAAGCTCAACGTCTTGTCGACGAACTCGGCCGGGCTGCCGACGGTCAGCGGAGTCTCCCGGCTGAAGTCCTCCAACGACGGTCCGTTCCCGTAGACCGGCGCCTTGTCGAAGTACGGGCGGAACTCGTTGACCGCGTCCTGGGAGTTCTTCCGGATGAAGAACTGTCCGCCCAAGCCGACGATGGCCTCGTCGGCGGCGCCGTGGCCGTAGTGCTCGTACCGCTCGCGGTAGAAGCCGATCAACCGCTGGAAGTGGCCCTTGGGCCAGAAGATGTTGTTCGCGAAGAAGCCGTCGCCGTAGTACGCGGCCTGCTCGGCGATCTCCGGGCTGCGGATGGAGCCGTGCCAGACGAACGGCGCGACGTCGTCGAGCGGCCGCGGAGTGGAGGTAAACGACTGCAGCGGGGTGCGGAACTTGCCCTCCCAGTTCACCACGTCCTCGGTCCACAGCTTGTGCAGCAGCGCGTAGTTCTCGATGGCCAGCGGGATGCCCTGGCGGATGTCCTGACCGAACCACGGGTACACCGGGCCGGTGTTGCCGCGGCCCAGCATCAGATCGACGCGGCCGTCGGCGAGATGCTGCAGCATGGCGAAATCCTCGGCGATCTTCACCGGGTCGTTGGTGGTGATCAGCGTGGTGGCCGTGGAGAGCTGCAGCTTCTCGGTCTGCGCGGCGATGTAGGCCAGCGTGGTGGTGGGCGACGACGAGAAGAACGGCGGGTTGTGGTGCTCGCCGAGCGCGAAGACGTCGAGGCCGATGTCCTCCGCCTTGCGGGCGATCGCGACGGTCGCCTTGATCCGCTCGTGTTCGCTGGGCGTCACGCCGGTGGTCGGGTCGGTGGTGATGTCGCTGACGCTGAAGAGTCCGAATTGCATTGCCGCGCCTTCCGGTCGTGGGGTCCGTTGTCACCCAGCACAACCGGACCTTGGTCCGGATAATTCCCGGCGCTGCGCGCGGCAAGCGGAGTGGCGAGCTATCGCACGAACTCGCCCGGCCCCACCCGCTGCGTCCGATCGGATTCGCCGGAGCGGGAGCTGTCCCGCACCGCGACGGCGGCGAGCGCCACCACCCCGAGCCAGACGGCGAAGGCCACCCACGCCTCCCAGGTGCCGATGTCGACGAGCCAGTCGATGGCGCGCATCTGCCCCAGCTGTCGCGTGGACTCCCCGTACATGCCGATGGGGAACACCATGGACCAGAGTGCGGCGCGGTAGCCGCGGATCGCGCCCGGACGACGCCGCTGCCACAGCGTCAACGCGATGGTCGGCACCAGCATCCACGTGACGAACGCCCACAGCGCCATCGCCACCCCGCCGATCAGCACGTCCGGCACCACCGGTTGATCGGCCCGCACACCGAGCACCTCGGCGGCGCCCAGAATGCTGATCGCACCCGAGCCCAGGAACACCCAGTACGGCGACACCTCGTCGGTGGGTGCGACGCCCACCAGCAGCAGCCGCGCCGACACCAGCGCCGCCACGATGATCAGCTGCAGCACGCCCAGGCCCCACGCGAGGGCGGCCAGCGTGGCGCCCAGGTCCGAGTCGGCGGCCGCCGACCACGACCCCAACGACACCGCGAGCGCCTGCGTGGAGACCACCACCAGGAACCAGGTGCCGTCCATCTGCTTCAGCCCCGGACCGGAGTCGGCGGGGCCGCGACCACTCGCGGCCACCACCACTGCCGCGAAGATCCCGTACTGCAGCACCCCCCAGGCGACGGCCGAGACCACGATGAGCACCAGGGCCGCGGTGTCCCAGTGCAGTGGCACCATCCGCGCCGCCAACACGCCACCGGCGGCGATGACGGCCAGTGTGCGCGCGGCCCGCGACGCGTTCTCCTCGCGCACCGGACGCAGCCCGGCGAGAAAGCCGGCGAGCGCTCCGGCCACCAGCACGGCGTACCCGGCCAGCGCGATCGCGAAGACGATCTCCGACAGCACCACGGCACCGGTGTTGAGCAACGCCGTCGACACGATGCCGGTGGCCATCACGAAGGTGAAGTGCTCCAACCGAAGGCGCTGCCACCGGCTCGGCATGGACCCGCTTCGTTCAGCCATCGCGGCCTCCGCTTTCGTCGGTCAGCGTTTCGTTTAAATGAACCCTGTTGCCTTCAATCGGGCATAGGGTCACAGACATGGCTGGCACACCGCGAACTCAGGGCGACGCCGCCCAAGCACTGCTCGACGTCGGGCGCTTCTTCACCCGGTGGGACGAGTCCGACGACAAGCGCGCGGTCTTCCGCGAAGGCGGCCGCGCCGGCGACGTCTTCTACCGGGACCGCTGGAGTCACGACAAGATCGTCCGCTCCACGCACGGTGTCAACTGCACCGGCTCCTGCTCGTGGAAGGTGTATGTCAAGGACGGCATCATCACCTGGGAGACGCAGGAGACCGACTACCCGACGGCCGGCCCGGACCGCCCCGAGTACGAGCCGCGCGGCTGCCCCCGCGGCGCCGCCTTCTCCTGGTACACCTACTCCCCCACGCGCGTGCGACACCCGTACGCCCGCGGCGTCCTGGTGGAGATGTACCGCCAGGCCAAGGCCAAGCTCGGCGACCCGGTGCTCGCGTGGGCCGACGTGACCGGCGACCCCGTCCGCCGTCGCGCCTACCAGCAGGCCCGCGGCAAGGGCGGCCTGGTGCGTGTCACCTGGGACGAGGCCATCGAGATCGCCGCCGCCGCGCACGTGCACACCATCAAGACTTACGGCCCCGACCGGTGCGCCGGCTTCTCGCCGATTCCGGCGATGTCCCAGGTGAGCCACTGCGTCGGCACCCGGTTCATTCAGCTGATCGGCGGCGTGATGACGTCGTTCTACGACTGGTACGCCGACCTGCCGGTGGCCAGCCCGCAGGTCTTCGGCGATCAGACCGACGTCCCCGAGTCCGGCGACTGGTGGGACGCCACCTACCTGATGATGTGGGGCTCGAACGTGCCGGTGACCCGCACCCCGGACGCCCACTGGATGGCCGAGGTGCGCTACCGCGGCACCAAGGTGGTCGGGGTGGCCCCGGACTACGCCGACAACATCAAGTTCGCCGACGAATGGGTGCCCGCGCAGGCCGGCACCGACGCCGCGCTCGCCATGGCGATGGGTCACGTGATCCTGAAAGAGTTCTACGTCGATCACACCACCGACTTCTTCACCGAGTTCAGCGGCAAGTACACCGACCTGCCGTTCCTCATCGAGCTCGACGAGTTCGACGCCGACGGCACCACCACCCTGGTGCCCGGCAAGTTCCTCACCGCCGAAGCCCTCACCGGCGGCACCGCCACCGCGCCCGAGGAGGAGTGGAAGACCGTCCTGATCGACGACGCCACCGGCGAACCGGTGGTCCCCAAGGGCTCCATTGGTTTCCGCTACTCCGACTCCGGCGAAGGCGACTGGAACCTGGACCTCGAGGGCGTCACTCCGCGCCTGAGCCTGTACGGCACCGACGGCGCCGAACCGGTCGCCGTGAGCCTGCCCGCGTTCGAAGCCCCCGACGGTAGCGGCTCGGTGATGTCCCGCGGCGTTCCGGCCCGTCGCATCGCCGGCCGCCTGGTGACCACCGTGTTCGACCTGATGCTGGCCCAGTACGGCGTCGGCCGCGACGGTCTGCCCGGACAGTGGGCCACCGGGTACGACGACCCGAACACCCCGTACACCCCGGCCTGGCAGGCCGCGATCACCAGCGTTCCCGCCGAGCAGGCCATCCGCATCGCCCGCGAGTTCGCGGTCAACGCCCGTGAGTCCGGCGGCCGGTCGATGATCATCATGGGTGCCGGCATCTGCCAGTGGTTCCACGGTGACGCCACCTACCGCGCCATCCTGGCCATGCTCACCCTCACCGGCAGCATGGGCCGCAACGGCGGCGGCTGGGCGCACTACGTCGGCCAGGAGAAGTGCCGGCCGATCACCGGCTGGATCTCGCTGGCCAACGCGCTCGACTGGTCGCGGCCGCCGCGCACCCAACCGGGCACGTCGTACTGGTACATGCACACCGATCAGTGGCGCAACGACGGCTACTCCACCACCGCCCTCACCTCGCCGCTCTCGCGCGGCACCCTCGATCACGCGCACACCGCCGACGCGGTCGCGCAGTCGGCGGCGATGGGCTGGATGCCGTTCTACCCGCAGTTCAGCACCAACCCGCTGCAGGTGGCCGACGACGCGAACGCCGCCGTGGCCGCGGGCACCGCGGACACTCCGGCGGCCTACGTCGCGAAGGCGCTCTGCGACGGCGACCTCACCCCCGCGATCGCCGACGTCGACGCCCCGGAGAACTGGCCGCGCACCCTGGTGCTGTGGCGGTCCAACCTGCTGGGCAGTTCGGCCAAGGGCGACGAGTACTTCCTGCGCCACCTCCTCGGCACCCATCACAACGTGCTCGGCACGGAGAACCCGAACACGCCGCGTCCGGCCGAGGTGCGCTGGCACGATCAGGCGCCCGAGGGCAAGCTCGACCTGCTGCTGTCGGCGGACTTCCGCATGACGTCGACCACCCTGCTCAGCGACATCGTGCTCCCGGCCGCCACATGGTACGAGAAGCACGACCTGAGCTCCACGGACATGCACCCGTTCGTCCACGCCTTCACCCCGGCCATCGACCCGCCGTGGGAGGCCAAGAGCGACTTCGACCTGTTCCACCTGCTCGCCCAGGAGCTGTCCCGCCAGGCCGAGAAGCATCTCGGCGTGGTGCACGACCTGGTGAGCGTCCCGGTGCAGCACGACACCCCCGGCGAGATGGCGCAGGCCCACGGCCGCGTGATCGACTGGCGCGAGACCGGCAACCCGGGGATCCCGGGCAAGAACATGCCGATGTTCAGCGTGGTGGAGCGCGACTACACGGCCATCGCCGACAAGCTGGCCTCCGTCGGCCCGCTCGCGGACACGATGGGCTTCACCGTCAAGAACGTCACCTTCGACATCGCCTCGCAGATCCCGAAGCTGGCCGCCACCAACGGCGTGATGCTCTCGGCGAACGGCAGCGTGTCTGACGGCCGTCCGGCCATCGACACCGACGCCAAGATGGCCGAAGCCATCCTGATGTTCTCCGGCACCACCAACGGCGAGCTCGCCGTCGACGGTTTCGAGAAGCTGCAGAAGCGGGTCGGCAAGAAGCTGGTGGATCTGGCGGCCGGCGCCGAGGAGAAGCGGATCTCGTTCGCCGACACCCAGAAGCAGCCGGTCCCGGTGATCACCTCGCCGGAGTGGTCGGGCAGTGAGACCGGCGGTCGACGGTACGCACCGTTCACCGTCAACATCGAACGCGACAAGCCTTTCCACACCCTCACCGGTCGCATGCACTACTACCTCGACCACGACTGGATGCTCGACATCGGCGAGGCCCTCCCGCTCTACCGTCCACCGCTGGACATGCACCGATTGTTCGGGGAACCCAAGCTCGGGCCGACGGGTGAGAAGGAGATCACCGTCCGCTACCTGACCCCGCACAACAAGTGGTCGATCCACTCGGAGTACCAGGACAACCTGTTCATGCTGTCGCTCTCGCGCGGCGGGCCCACCGCCTGGCTGTCACCGGAGGACGCGGCGTCGATCGACGTGGCCGACAACGACTGGATCGAATGCGTCAACACCAACGGCGTCTTCGTGGCCCGCGCCGTGGTGAGTCACCGCATTCCGGTCGGCGTCACCTACGTGCACCACGCGCAGGAGCGCACCATCGACGTCCCGAAGTCGGAGGCCACCGGCCGCCGCGGCGGCATCCACAACTCGGTGACCCGCCTGCTGGTGAAACCGTCGCACCTCATCGGCGGCTACGCCCAGCTGTCCTACGCGTTCAACTACCTCGGGCCCACCGGGAATCAACGCGACAACGTCTCCACTATCCGCAAGCGCAGCCAGGAGGTGACCTACTGATGCGAGTGATGGCTCAGGTCGGGATGGTGATGAATCTCGACAAATGCATCGGCTGCCACACCTGTTCGGTGACCTGCAAGCAGGCGTGGACCAACCGAGCCGGCACCGAGTACGTGTGGTTCAACAACGTCGAGACCCGCCCGGGCCTCGGCTATCCCCGCACCTACGAGGACCAGGAACGCTGGAAGGGCGGCTGGGAACTCAACCGCAAGGGCGATCTGCGCCTGCGCACCGGCGGCCGCCTGCAGAAACTGTTCACCATCTTCCACAGCCCCGTGCAGCCCACGCTCGACGACTACTACGAGCCGTGGACCTACGACTACGAGACACTGGTCAGCGCGCCGCTCGGCGACGACTTCCCGGTGGCCCGCCCCAAGTCGCTGATCACCGGCGAGGACATGAAGGTGTCGTGGTCGGCCAACTGGGACGACAACCTCGGCGGCACCACGTCGTTCGGTCACCTCGACCCGATCGTCGCGAAGATCCGCAAGGAGTCCGAGGACAAGATCAAGTTCTCGTTCGAGCAGACGTTCATGTTCTACCTGCCGCGCATCTGCGAGCACTGCCTCAACCCGTCGTGCATGGCATCGTGCCCGTCGGGCGCGATCTACAAGCGCGAAGAAGACGGCATCGTGCTGGTGGATCAGGACCGCTGCCGCGGCTGGCGCCAGTGCATCACCGGCTGCCCGTACAAGAAGATCTACTTCAACCACCGCTCGGGCAAGGCCGAGAAATGTACGTTCTGCTATCCGCGCATCGAGGTCGGTCAGCCCACCGTCTGCTCGGAGACGTGCGTGGGCCGGCTGCGCTACATCGGCCTGTTCTTGTACGACGCCGACGCCGTGACCGCCGCCGCGTCCACCCCCGATGAGAAGGACCTGTACGAGGCGCAGCTCGATCTGCTGCTCGATCCCTTCGACCCGGAGGTCATCGCCGCCGCCCGCGCCGAGGGTATCCCGGACGACTGGTTGGACGCCGCCCAGCGCTCGCCGGTGTACGCGCTGGCCAAGAAGTACCGCGTCGCGCTGCCCCTGCATCCGGAGTACCGCACCATGCCGATGGTCTGGTACGTCCCGCCGCTGTCGCCGATCGTCGATCTGCTGACCGAGCAGGGCCACGACGGCGAAGGCCACGAGACCCTGTTCGGCGCCATCGAAGCGCTGCGCATCCCGATCGAGTACCTGGCCGAACTGTTCTCCGCGGGTGACGTGAGCGTGGTCGACGGCGTGCTGCGCAAGCTGGCGGCCATGCGGTCGTACATGCGTGACGTCTCCCTCGGCCGCGAACCGAATCCGCTGATCCCCGCCTCGGTCGGCATGGACGAGTCGACGATGTACGAGATGTACCGCCTGATGGCGATCGCCAAGTACTCCGACCGGTACGTCATCCCCACCGCGCACCACGAGCAGGCGCACAATCTGGAGGAGATGGGCTGCTCCCTCGACTTCGACGACGGCCCCGGCATGTACGAGTCCGGCGCCTTCGGCGAGGCCAGCGGGCGCCCCACCCCGGTGTCGGTGGAGACCTTCCAGGCGCTCAAGCAGCGGCAGACCAGCGACCGCCCGGCCGGTGAGCACTCGCTGAAGGGCCGGGTGAACCTGCTCAACTGGGATGGCAACGGCACGCCGCCGGGCATGTTCCCGGACAGCAGGGACCGCTGATGCGCAACCGGTTGACCGCCACCCGCCGTCGGGTCGGACGCAAGCGCGACGATCACCGGATCGTCTACCAGGGTGCGTCGTGGTGCTTGAGCTATCCGGACGACGACCTGCTGGGCCGGCTGCCGATGCTGGCCGCGGCACTCGACGAGCAGCCCGACTCGGCGGCCGTGCGGACGCTGCGCGGCGTCGTCGAACATCTGGCGGCCGCCGATCCGGCGACGGCCAGGCAGAACTACGTGGACGTCTTCGACATGACGCGGCGGCACACGCTGTATCTGACGTACTGGACCGACGGGGACACGCGACGCCGCGGCACCTCGCTCGGCGCCTTCAAGCAGCGCTACCGCGACTCCGGCTTCCTCGTGGACACGCACGGCGAGCTCCCCGACTATCTGCCGATGGTGCTCGAGTTCGCCGCCCGCGTCGACGCCGAGGGCGGCCACACCCTGCTCGTGGAGAACCGTCCGGCGCTCGAACTGATTCGGATCGCGCTCGACGAGCGCGACTCCCCGTACGCCGACGTATTGGCCGCCGTCTGCGCGACCCTGCCCGGCGCGTCCCCCGCCGGCAAGGCCACCGCGCTCGCGATGGCCGCGGCCGGCCCGGCCGTCGAAGCCGTCGGCCTCGACTCCTCGGGCCCCGCCATGAGCGGTCCGCCGCCGAGCGGCCCGGGCGGGCGCAAGCTACTACCGCTGTACACGAGCAACGACGACTCCGCCGATCGACTCGGCCCGATCAGATGGTGAGCTGGCGATGAACATCTTCCTCTGGGGCGTCCTCCCCTACGTGGCTCTGATCTCGGTGGTGGGCGGCACCATCTGGCGCTACCGCTATGACAAGTTCGGGTGGACCACCCGCTCGTCGGAGCTGTACGAATCCAAGCTGCTGCGCATCGGGTCGCCGCTGTTCCACTACGGCATCCTGGCGGTGATCGCGGGGCACGCGATCGGCCTGGTGATCCCGGAGTCGTGGACCAACGCGATCGGGCTCAGCGAGGACGCGTACCACTGGATCGCCGCGGTCGGCGGCATCATCGCCGCGATCGCCACCCTGGTGGGCGTCGCGATCCTGATCTATCGTCGTCGTGCCACCGGCCCGGTCTTCGCCGCCACCACCGCCAACGACAAGCTGATGTATCTGGTGCTGGTGTCCGCGCTGGTCGCCGGCACCTACATCACCGTCATCGGCATGATCGATCCGCACGGCGCAGGCGTGAACTACCGCGAGACCGTCTCCCCGTGGTTCCGCTCCATCTGGATCCTGCAACCCGACATCCACGCGATGGAAGCGGCCCCGCTGCGCTTCCACGTCCACGTCGTCATCGGCATGCTGATGTTCATCCTGGTGCCGTTTACTCGGCTGGTGCACATCTTCACCGCACCGCTGCACTATCTGTTCCGCCCGTACATCGTGTACCGCAGCCGCGATGCACGCTCCGCACCCGGCTCGCAGGAGCTGCCGTCGGCGTGGGCGCCGGTGGGTACCGAGGATCGTGACCGACGATGACCACCAGCACCGCCGACGCCCCGGTGTATTCACCGGCCCTGCAGACCCGCAACCTGATCCTGGCCACGCTGGCCTTCGCCATCACCTTCTGGGCGTGGAACCTCATCGCTCCGCTCGGCGTCTTCTACGCGAGCCCCGGCGAGATGGATCTGGGCTCCACCCAGAAGTCCATCCTGATCGCCGTCCCGATCCTGGTCGGCTCGCTGGGCCGCATCATCGTCGGCGTGCTCACCCCGAAGTACGGCGGCCGGGTGATGTTCACCCTGCTGCTGGTGCTGTCGGCCCCGTTCGTGATCCTGGTGGCCGTCGCGGGCTCCTTGAAGTCGTACCCGTTCATGATCGTGGTGGGCTTCTTCCTGGGCATCGCCGGTACCAGCTTCGCGGCCGGCATTCCGTTCGTGAACAACTGGTACGAGGTGCACCGGCGCGGTTTCGCCACCGGCATCTTCGGTGCCGGCATGGGCGGCACCGCCCTGTCGGCCTTCTTCACGCCCCGGTTCAAGGAATGGTTCGGCTACTTCCCCACGCACATCATCATGGCCGTGGCGCTGCTGGTGGTCGCGGTGATCTGCTGGCTGTGGATGCGCGACTCCCCGACGTGGGAGCCGGCCACCGACAAGGCGGTCCCCAAGCTGGTCGACGCCCTCAAGCTGCCGATCACCTGGCAGATGTCCTTCCTGTACGCGGCGGCCTTCGGCGGCTTCGTCGCCTTCTCCACCTACCTGCCGACCTACTTGAACGACGTCTACCAGATGACCGACCTCAAGTCGGCCGGTGCACGCACCGCGGGCTTCGCGATCGCGGCGGTCGTCGCCCGCCCGATCGGTGGCATCCTGTCGGACAAGTTCGGTCCCCGACTGATCACCGCGATCTCCTGCGGCGGCGCGGCACTGCTGGCCGTGTGGATGACCTTCAAGCCGTCCCTGCCCTGGTGGGCCGGTGCCGACTTCCTGCTGATGGCCGTGATGATGGGCATGGGCGCGGGCGCCGTGTTCGCCTGGGTGGCCATCGCCTCCCCGGCGGCCCGCGT
This sequence comes from Gordonia alkaliphila, assembly GCF_039542465.1. Classification (NCBI taxonomy): domain Bacteria; kingdom Bacillati; phylum Actinomycetota; class Actinomycetes; order Mycobacteriales; family Gordoniaceae; genus Gordonia; species Gordonia alkaliphila. The sequence goes on from NZ_BAABIE010000012.1 coordinate 78,363, forward strand.
GGGCGCGGTGACCGGCATCGTCGGTGCGGCCGGCGGCCTCGGCGGGTTCTTCCCACCGCTGGTGATGGGCGCGACGTACGACGCCGAGGCGCACTCGTACACCATCGGCCTGGGTCTGCTGGTGGCGTTCGCCGCCGTCGCCTGCCTGTTCACGATCTTCGGTATCGCGCGCACGGAAAGCGAGAAGAAATGACCACCGTCAACCTGAACACCCTGGCCGACGAACTGCTGGCCCACGCGGCACAGGCTCGGGCCGGCCGCGCCTCGGAGACGGTGCGCGGACACGGCGACCGACTCCGCGAGACGGTGATCGCGCTGCTCGCCGGTCAGGCACTGCACGACCACGAGTCGCCCGGCGAGGCCACCCTCCAGGTGCTGCGCGGCGAGGTTCGTCTCACCGTGCCCGACGGCGGCAGCCAAGCGTTGATCACGGGCGACCGCACGGATATCCCGCCGGTGCGACACGGTCTCAGCGCCGACACCGACGCCGTCGTGCTCCTCACCGTCGCCTTGTAATCACGCGCCCCACCGCTACCAGCCGGTTCGCCTCCGTTCGCGCTTCCTCGGGTAGATCATCGAGGTAGCGCGAACGGAGGTTGCCATGTCCGACGATGCCGTCCCGACGCCCACGGCCTCCACCGGTCGCGGACTACCGCGGATCCTCGAGATCCGCACGCACGGGGTCAGTGGCACGCCGCCCGAGCAGATCCTGGCCCGCCCCGACGCCCCTGCAAATCGCAAGATGATTCGTCGCTTACCGGATTCCACGGACACCGACCGCGGCTTCGCGAGCGTAGTCGACTCACACGGCGATCCGGTCGCCGAGCCGGGCAATCCGCACCATCACGTGTGGGCGTATTCCTGGGGCGGCATGACCTCCGGCGGTGGGAAGAAGGCGCTGTGGGCGCTCCTCATTCCGTTCGCCCTGATCAACATGGCCTACGCCATGCTCCCCGATCAGAGCGACGCGATGGCGGCCCGATTCTCGCGGGCAGCCATGCACCTGCTCGGTCTGGCCCTGACGGTGCTGTTCACCGTCCAAGTCTCGGTGCTGGCCTTCGACGTGGTGGCCTACCAATGTCTCGAAAGGAGCGAAGGCTCCGCGTGCCTGTCCAATGTTCCGGGGCGCAGCCTGCTCGCCGGTGAGGAGTTCCGACTGTCTGTCGCCGCAACTGTTCTTCTCGTCGCGCTGCTGGTATTGATCGCGACGATCACCCGATTCACCAGGGTCGACGAGGAGGGGCTCACCCAAGCGGCGGTCGGACAGGGCCTGGACGCAGCTGCAGCGGGCGGTGCCGCGGCACCGCCGCACCCGCCGACCACTCTGGAGTCAGAGGACTTCCATGACGGCAGCCCGGTCGCTGCGGGACTGCGCGCCGTCCACGGCATCGCCGCACCCACCGCGCTGGTCCTCGTCATGACGCTGGTGCACACCGGCGGCTCACTCGGATTCTGGTGGCTGATTCCGTTCGGCATGCTGATCGCGCTGGTGGCTACGGTGACCTGGGTCGATCTGTACGATCCGGCCGCAGTCAGAACCGCGATGGAACAGCCGAGGTGGCGGGCACTCGTTCGTACGCTGGGCTGGACCTTCAGTCTCACCGCCTACATCGCGGCCGCAGTCGTGGCCTTCGTCTATCTGCCGGATCGGCTCGCGGAGGTTCAGAACATCGCGTCGATGCGCGCGACGTCCGAGCTGGTCTGGATCACCGTGGCGACCTACGCGGGCCTGTGCCTCGTGCTCGTGATCGCCGTCGCCTTCGCGATCCGGAACAAGTCCGACTCCTGGTCGACCTTCCCGGACAGCTACCGCCCCTGGATGCGCGGCTACGCGGCCGCGGTGATCGCCGCGCTCGGCATCGCCCTGGGCGCGGGCTTCGGCGCCGGCCTGGCGCACACCTTCGCAGCGATCGGCATCCGCGTGCTGGGCGACCGCACGTCCGAGGGCCTGACACTGCCTGTCACCTACGACGCGCTCAGCGTGATGTGGGGCCTGACCACAGTCATCCTCCTCATCGCCGTGGTAGTTCTCCTCGTCGGATATCTGCTCGTTCGGCTCGGTTGGCGAGCACGGGTCGCCTTCGCGTGGCAACGGGCCCTGTCGGGCCTGGGCCCGGCCACCCCCGCGCCGCGGTCAGTGCGACGTGCCTGGCTGCTTGCCGCCCACCACGAGCGGCTGCCGACCTTCCTCGCCGCGTTCTTGGTGGCGGTGGTCGTCTCCGCCTGCGCTGCCGGTGTGTTCGCGATGACGACCAGCGATGCCGACCACATCGTCGGCTCTCTGAAGCTGGTCGGCACCGGTGTCCTCCTCGCGTTCGTGGTGGTGCTCGGGATCGTCATCTATCTCTCGTTCGGCACATGGGACCTCGGCCGCACGTTCGGCCGCAAGTTCGGCGCGCTCTGGGACGTCGCGTCCTTCTGGCCGCGCGAGGGGCACCCGGTGGTTCCGCAGTCGTACGCGACCGTCGTCATCCACGACATCGTGACCCGGGTCGAGCGCGAACGAGATGCCGACCCGACGCGGAAGATCGTCCTCGGCGGGCACAGTCAGGGGTCGCTCATCATGTACGCGGTGGTCCTGCGCCTGCTGAGCCGCGAAACTGCGCACGCGAAGCACGCCTCCGTCGCGCCCGCAGCCGACGTGGAAGTCGGCGACACACCGCACTTCACGGAGCCGGATCGGTGGAAGAATCTCAGTCTGCTGACCTACGGTTCTCAACTGCGCTGGATCTACGCGCGCGCCTTCCCCGCGCATCTCAACTTCCACTCCCACTTTCACCTCGCCGAAGCTATCGGGTGGCGCTGGATCAACCTGATCCGCACCACCGACCCGGTCGGTGGCAGCGTCCTGTCCTGGGACGTACGACTGCGCGGACGAGCCGAGAATCCGCCGGGAACCGAGGACTGCTTCCAAGGCACAATCATCGCCGTGACGCCACCGGGCAGGGATCCTTGGAAAACGCAGACCGCCCCGATCACGAATGAGAATCCATCTCGGATCCGCTTCCTCGAAACGGGCAACGAGCGCTGGCTGCCTGACCCGCCGCCGGTCGTCGAGTACACCTTCCCCCGCGGCCACAGCAACTACGTGCGCGATCCCGCGTGGCCCCGGTTCGTCCAAGAACTCGTCGACCCGGCCGTCGCCCCCGTCCCCGCCCCAAGCCCTGTCCCGGAAGCAGACGGAGCGGACTGACCTGTCCCCCCCCCCCCCCCCCCGCCGACGACAAGGGCGCCGCCACCCGCCGAAGCAGGTGCTGGCGCCCTTGTCGTCGGCGGGCTGGTCCTACCTGATCGGAGGATCGGCGGGCAGGATGTGTTCGCCGGTGCGGTCACAGGCCAGCGCGAGCGAAGAGATGTACTGCTTCTCCCCGTCCGGTCCGGGCACCGCCGAGGCGAGCATGTCGGGGCGCTCGAACTCGGTCTGCGTCACGCAGCACCACAGCTTCGCGTCGCTGGGATTGCCGTCGTCGTCGAACATCGGCAGATCGATGCCGTCGTCGCTGCGACGCAGGTAGTACCGGCCCTGGGTGACGATCGCGAGGATCGGCGGCAGGACGAGGGCCAGAACCGCCGCGAACAACGGGGAGAACGGTGCGACATCGGCGCCGAAGACCCCGAAGAAGACCATGATCGACACGCCCGCGGCGACGATCACCGACACGAAGCCGACCGGATTGACCGCGTACAGCATGCCGCGGCGGAACTCCGGGTGCATCGGGCTGAGCTTCAGCAGGTACTTGTTCACCACGATGTCGGTGGCCACCACGACGATCCACGCGATACCGCAGTTGGCGTAGAAGTTCAGCAGCTCGGACAGGAAGCTGAACATGTTCGCTTCCATCAGCACCAGCGCGATCACCAGGTTCACCACCACAAACACCAGTCGACCGGGGTAGCGGCCGGTGACCCGGGTGAACGAGTTGGTCCACGCCAACGAGCCGGAGTAGGCGTTGGTGACGTTGATCTTGATCTGCGAGATGACCACCAGGATCACCGCGAGCGTCATCGCCAGCCAGGCCGGCATGAACTCCTCGTAGATCATCACGAACTGGTGCACCGGCTCATTGGCGACGCCGACGCTGTCGGCGACGTGCCCGATCAGGTAGACGGCCAGGAACAGACCGGCGATCTGCTTGAGCGCGCCGAACAGGACCCAACCCGGGCCGGCGATCAGCACGGCGGTCCACCACTTGCGCTTGTTCTCTTCGGTGCGCGGCGGCATGAAACGCAGGTAGTCGATCTGTTCGGCGATCTGCGCGATGAGGGCGAGACAGACGCCGGCGCACAGCATGATCCCGGCCCAGCTGACGCCCTTGCCGAGCGGCTGACCGTCCGAATCCATGCCGGAGAAGCTGAGGAAGTCACTGACCGAACCCGGGTGCGCGGCAACGAGGTAGATGAACGGGCCGACCATCATCACCAGCCACAGCGGCGTGGTCCACACCTGCAGCTTGGCCAGGGCCTTCATCCCGTAGATCACCAGCGGCAGCACGATCAGGGTGGACACCAGATACCCGATCGGCAGCGGAATCCCGAGTCCCAGTTTGAGGCCCTGCGCCATGATCGAGCCCTCGAGGGCGAAGAAGATGAAGGTGAACGACGCGAAGATCAGGTTCGTCAGCACCGAGCCGTAGTATCCGAAACCGCTGCCGCGCGTAATGAGGTCGAGGTCGATGTTGTAGCGCGCGGCGTACACCGCGAGGGGAATGCCGGTGATCACCACGACCACCGAGAACAAGAGAATGCCCCAGAGTGCGTTGCCGGTGCCGTTGGCGATGCCGATGTTCGCACCGATCGAGAAGTCGGCGAGATAGGCGATTCCGCCGAGGGCCGACGTGGCGACCACACCGGCGCTCCAGCGACGATAGCTGCGCGGAGCGAACCGCAGCGTGTAGTCCTCCAGCGTTTCTTTCAGCGCTTCCCGTTCGACGGGATCTGACGATCCGCGCCGGGTGCTCTCCAACTGTTCGGTCATTCTCGGCCCTCCAGTTCCGCCGCGGCCGGTTGCCGCGTTCGGAACCAAAGCTACGAATGCGAAGTCACCGCCCCACGGCGGAAATGTTTCCGGGGTACTACGGCGGCGCCGGGCAGGTTAACTGCGGCGTCGAACCGGACGCGGCACGCTGCGGCCGCCAAGGGCGACGGTCGCCGCGAATGCGCTCCACAGCCCGATCAGTACGACGGTCAGCCAGATACCGAGCGTCTCGAGGTCGGCCGATCCCACCGCGCCGACCACCCCGCCCCATCCGAACGACTCGGCGCCGACCCCGGCGAACTGCACCACGGCGACAGCGATCGCGACGAGCGCCGAGACGCCGGTCATCACCACCGCGTACGGGATCATGCGTGCCCGCGGCGCGCCGGGGCCCGCATGATCGACGGCCGGATCGTAGGCGTAGGCGCGGCGCATCACAGCGCCCTGTGCCGTGTCGAGCAGGCTCATGCCCGCCGCGAACAGGATCGGCAGCGTCATCCCCGCCCACCACGGCACCTGGCCGAGGGTGGCCGCACCGGCCATCGCCAGCAGCCCGATCTCGGTGGCGGTGTCGAAACCGAGCCCGAAGGCGAAGCCGACGCCGTACATGCGCGACGGGCGATCGATCACGGTCTCGAACCGGCGGACCAGCCACCACATCGGACCGCCGTGACCGCCGGCGGATCCGGCGCCGCGTCGTGCTCGACGCACCGACCAGATGTTCACCGCCGCGATCAGGAGCAGGAAGAATCCCGACACCGTCGGTCCCCACACCGAGCTGAAGGCGTGCATGCCCGAGTCGTCGGAGATCGCGTGCGCAGCAGCACCGATGCCGGCGGCGAGCCCAGCGCAGAGCAGCATCACCACCGACGAATGCCCCAGCGAGAACCAGAGGCCGACGGTCGCCGACGGCCGTCGACGATCGACGAACCGCCGGGTGGTGTTGTCGATGGCCGCGATGTGGTCGGCATCGAAGGCATGCCGCATGCCCAGCGCGAAGGCACCGAGCCCGACGGCCACGGCCGTCGCCCCGCCGTGGCCGTACTGCACACCGGAGGGCACCACGACCAGGAACAGCAGTCCCCAGCCCACCACGTTCAGCGCGGTGATCACCGCGACAGCCACCGGCCAACCGGACATCCGGCTCGCGGAACTCAGATCTGTCGTCGTCGTACTCATGTCGCCGTTCCGTTCGGTGAGAGGAGTTCGGTGCGCCACTGCGTCCACAATCTCCCCAGTTCGCTGGTGTGCAGGTGATCGCCGAGGTGCCGCGCCAGGGCGCCGGGCCCCTCGAGCGCCAGGTACCCGGGCAGAGCCGGATCCTCGACCGGTGGATCGGGACGTCGCCCGACCAGCAGCAGGGAGTCCAGGACCCGGGCGTCGCCGAGGATCCCCGGCACCGGTCGGCGACCGGCGAAGTCGGTGTCCTCGGCGAGAAGCGGCTCGTCGGCGTAGTCGACGGTCGAGGTCACCCGAGCCCGACCGCCGCGTTCCCCGGACCGCCCCAGGACGGTGGTCTCCCGGAGCAACGCGGTGGCCCCGGCAGCAGCCGTCAACCGCAGTCGGCGGGTCAGATCGGCGCCCTCGGCGACCACCACTTCCCGGCCCATCCACGCGAGTCGGGCACCCGCGGCGAGGGTCACGTCCACGTCCCAGAACGACGGCGGCACGCGCCGCATCGACTCGGTGTCCGGATCGCCGTAGGCCACCGTGCCGCCCACTTCGACGATCTCCACGGTGCACGCCGCACCGATCGCGATGCGCACGTCGAGCCGGTCTCCCGGCAGCAGCAGCGCGCCGCCGGCGACCAATGCGATACTCGCGCTGGTCGCCGTCCGCCCGAGCAGCCGGGGCACCAGGACGGCGCCGGCGCCGGCGGACATCGTCACGCGCGCTCGGTCGGGGGCGCACTCCACCTCGACGACGGTGGGCTGCTCCGGGGTCGAGCTCAATGCGTGTGTGCGGCGTCGTGCTGGTGCGTGTGCGTGTGACCGCCCTCGGCATCCGCGTGGAAGTGCGGTGCCATCGGACCCGGATCGATCGGCGTGTGCCGACCCGCACGGTGGGCGTCGATCAGGCCGAGGACCCAGGCGCGCAGCGCCGCGACCGACGCCGGATCGTTCCGCGACAGCGCCAGCACCGGGCCCTCCTCGCGGGCCGCCTCGGCGTCGGCCACCATCTGCGGCACATCGACGCCGACGTACGGCGCCAAGTCGGTCTTGTTCACCACCAGCAGGTCCGCGCGGGCGATCCCCGGACCGCCCTTGCGCGCCACGTCGCCGCCCCCGGCCACATCGAGGACGAAGATCTGCGCGTCGATGAGCGCCGGTGAGAAGGTGGCGGTGAGGTTGTCGCCGCCGGATTCGATCAGCACCAGGTCGAGCGGCGCGAAGTCGCGTTCGAGGTCTTCGACGGCGATCAGATTGGCGGTCACATCGTCGCGGATGGCCGTGTGCGGGCAGGCGCCGGTCTCCACGGCGCGGATGCGCTCGGCGTCGAGCACGCCCGCGGCTTTGAGCAGCCGCGCGTCCTCGTCGGTGTAGATGTCGTTGGTGATCACGCCGATCTGGACGTCGTCGGCGAGTTCCCGACAGACCGTCGCGATCAACGACGACTTGCCGGTCCCCACCGGGCCGGCGACGCCCAATCGAAGGGCTCGAGTATCACGGCCGCCATCAGCGTTGTGGTCAAGCACGGAACAACCTCCTGGTCGATGCGGCGTGGGCCTGTGCCCACCCCTCGGTCTGCGGGGCCCCGTTCGCGGGGATGTCGGCGGGATCGGTGAGTGCGGCCACCGCCGCGACATGCGGTTCTCCGGCCGCGCACGCCTCGAGCACCCAGCCGCTCACGTCGGCCGGATCACGCGGATCCAGCTTGAGCAGGGCGGCGGCCGCGGCCGCCGCCTCGTCGTAGATCACCAGGCGCACCAGAGCTGTCGGGTCCAGCTCCAGTTCCACCGCGAGCGCCCCGAGGACCACTCCGCGCGAGGGCCGATCGATCCGCCCGACCGCGGTCAGGGCCGCCGACCGGGGCCACAGTCGGCGACCGAGTCGCAGGTAGCCGCGGGCCTGCTCCCGCGAAGTCTCGCGCAGCGCCGCCGCGGGGGTACGGGCCGCCCAGGCCCGTTCGACGGCCGCGAGCGCAGCGGGCACACGGCTGTCCCGCGCCGCGACCACGCGACGTGCCACCACGGCCGTACCCGCTTCGACCAGCGACGTGGTCGTCGCTCGGCCGATCATCAGCTCCCGGACCCGCTCGGGCGACAGTCCCCCGCGCAACGCCGGTTCGACGCCGGCCGAGAAGGCGTGCCCGCCGGTGGGCAGCCGCGCATCGGCGAGGAGCATGGCGGCGTACATCAGAACATCGAGTACAGCTGGGCCAGCGGAAGGCGTTGAGCGGGAGCGGGCGTCACCAACTGCCCGTCGACGGCGATCTCGAAGGTGTCCGGCGCGATGTCGATCCGCGGCAGCGCGTCGTTCACCTTCATGTCGGCCTTGCCGATGTGTCGCGTCGGCCGCAACGGTGCGAGACGACGGCGCAGGCCGAGGCGTTCGGCGAGCCCGTCGTCGAGCGCCGCCGGCGAGACGAACGACAGCGAGATGTCGGCACCGATCGCGGCACCGAACGCGGGACGCTGCAGCACCGGCTGCGGAGTGGGAATGGACGCGTTCGGATCACCGAGCGCGGCCCAGGCGAGCACTCCCCCCTTGATCACCACGGACGGGCGGACGCCGAAGAACGCGGGATCCCACAGCGTCAGGTCGGCCAGCTTCCCCACCTCCACCGAACCGACCTCGTGGTCGATGCCGTGCGCGACGGCCGGATTGATCGTGTACTTGGCGACGTAGCGGCGCGCGCGCAGGTTGTCGGCGACCTCGCCGCCGGGCTCATCGAGCCGTCCCCGTCGCGCCTTCATCACGTGGGCGACCTGCCAGGTGCGGGTGATCACCTCCCCGATCCGCCCCATCGCCTGCGCGTCCGACGAGGTGATCGACAGCGCGCCGAGATCGTGCAGCAGGTCTTCGGCGGCGATCGTGGTCGCCCGGATCCGCGACTCGGCGAAGGCGAGGTCTTCGGGCACCGCCGGGTTCAGGTGGTGGCAGACCATCAGCATGTCGAGGTGCTCGGCCACGGTGTTGACCGTGTGCGGCAGCGTCGGATTGGTGGAGCCCGGGATGATGTGCGGCAGCGCGGCGATCGCCAGGATGTCCGGCGCGTGCCCGCCGCCCGCGCCTTCCACGTGGAAGGCGTGGATGGACCGGCCGTCGATCGCCGCCACCGTCGACTCGACGAAGCCCGCCTCGTTGAGCGAGTCCGAGTGCAGCGCCACCTGCAGGCCCCAGTCGTCCGCGGCGGCCAGTGCCGCGTCGATCGCGGCCGGGGTGGAGCCCCAGTCCTCGTGCACCTTATACCCGGCGGCGCCGCCGAGAGCCTGCTCGGCGAGGCCCTCCGCCGACACGGTGTTGCCCTTGCCGAGCAGCAGTACGTTGAGCGGCACATCGTCGAGGGCCCGGTGCATGTTCCGCAGATTCCACGCGCCGGGGGTCACCGTCGTCGCCTTGGACCCCTCCGACGGCCCGGTGCCGCCGCCGACGATCGTGGTGATGCCGGTCGCCAACGCCTCGTGGCACTGCGACGGCGAGAGGAGGTGCACGTGCGAGTCGATCGCGCCGGCGGTGAGGATCTTGCCCTCGCCGGAGATCACGTCGGTCGACGGTCCGATCACCAGCGTCGGGTCCACGCCGTCGGCGATGTCCGGATTCCCGGCGCGGCCGATCCCGACGATCCGACCGTCGCGCAGGCCGACATCGGCGCGCTCGATTCCCCACCAGTCGAGGATCACGACGTTGGTGATCACGGTGTCCGGGGCGCCGTCGGCCCGCGTCGCCGTCGACTGCGCCATGGACTCCCGGATCGACTTGCCGCCGCCGAATACTGCCTCTTCGCCGCCGACGGTGCGGTCGCGCTCGATCTCGATCCACAGGTCGGTGTCGCCGAGACGCACCTGGTCGCCGGCGGTCGGACCGTACAGGGCGGCGTACCGCTCCCGATCGATGTGCACCATTTATCGCGTTCCGCCGTCGACGACGGCACGCTGCAGGCCCGGTACCCGCCGTCGTCCGCGCAGCGTCACCGCATCCACCCGTCGCGAGGCGCCGGGTTCGAACCGCTCCGAGGTGCCCGACGGAATGTCGAGACGGAATCCCTGCGCGGCGGCCCGGTCGAAGTCCAGCGCCGCGTTGGCGGCGGGCAGGTGCAGATGCGAACCGATCTGCACCGGCCGATCGCCGGTGTTCTCGACGACGAGGCTGAGTCGTTCGTCGGCCTCGCGGTCGGCGTTGAGTTCGATGCGGCCGGGGCGCACGCGGATCGCACCGGGCCGGTCCGGGGAGTGACTCGCTGACATGCCGCTGCTCCTAATCGATCGGGTGGTGCAGGGTGACGAGCTTGCGGCCGTCCGGGAACGTCGCCTCCACCTGAACGTCGTCGATCAGCTCGGCGACGCCGGGCATCACCTCGTCGCGGCGGAGGACGGTGCGGCCGCGGGCCATCAGATCGGTCACCGACGCACCCTCACGTGCTCGCTCGATGACCCACGTCGTCAACAGCGCGACGGACTCCGGATGGTTCAGCAGCACTCCGCGCTCACGTCGATCGCGTGCCACCATCCCGGCCACTGCCAACAGCAGCTTCTCGGTGTCGCCCGGTGTCAGGTGCATGCTCGCCTCTCCGCTCGGTGTGGGTCCCCATGCTTGCACGCTGACACCGCGTCGAATGCGCATCGCCACCCCGGGAACCGGCGTCGTCGCAGGTCGGAGCGTTCCGCGCAACATGATCTTCACAAAAGAGAAACGACGGCGATACGCCCGACGCCGGCAGCGGGCCGGGACAGCGCGCGCCGATGACCGGAGGCTCCGCCGGCCTCGACGAACTCGTCAGACCCGTCGCCGGGCCGCCTCCAGAATGACCGCCCGCTCGGCCACCGCCACGTTGTGGCGCGTGGCCGCGGCTGCGTCCGGGGTCACCGACATCGACGTGATCCCCTGTCGCACGAGATGTTCGGCGAGTTCCGGATACAGCGACACCGCCTGCCCGCACAGCGAGGTGGTGAGCCCGGCCGCCGAGGCCCGCGCAATGATCTGGTCGATCGCATCGAGCACTGCCGGGTCGCGGGTGTCGAAGAGGTCCTTGCAGACCTCGGAGTCGCGGTCGACGCCGAGGATCAGCTGCGTCAGGTCGTTGCTGCCGATGGAGACACCGTCGATGCCGAGCGCGGCGTACTCCGGCAACCAATAGACCACCGAGGGCACCTCCGCCATGATCCACCGCTTGAGTCCGGTGTCCCGGCCCAGCGGATGCGCGTCGAGCAGCGAAAGGCATTCCGCCAGTTCCCATTTGGTTCGCACAAACGGAATCATCAGGTGCACGTTGGTATGCCGCGCGCGCACCGCGGCGATCACGTCGAGGTCGAGGCGGAACAGCTCCGGCTCACGGACATACCGGTAGCACCCCCGGTAGCCGATCATCGGGTTGTCCTCGTCCGGTTCCACGTCGCCGCCGTCGAGCGCGGCGAACTCGTTGGAGCGCAAGTCGATGGCCCGATAGACCACGGGGCGATCACCGAACGCGGCCGCGATCGTCGACACCCCGGCCGCCATCTTCTCCACATACTCCGCGCGCCGTCCCTCCGCGAGCAGCTTGGCCGGGTGCAACCCGTCGAGCGCCTCGGTGATCATGAACTCGGCCCGCAACAGACCCACACCGTCGACGTCCATGGCCGCCACCTCCTCCGCGGTATCCGGGGTCGCCAGATTGACGTAGACGCGGGTGGCCGTGACTTCCCGCGTCGGCGCGGCGGCCACCGGTTCAGCGGACGGCAGCGGCCGTACCTCGCCGGGCGCCGGGGCACCCGCCGAGATCGTGCCCGCGCTGCCGTCCACCGTGACGAGGGCACCCTCGACGAGGGTGCCGGTGGCTCCACGCGCCCCGACCACCACCGGTTTGCCGAGTTCGCGTCCGACGATCGCCGCGTGGCAGGTGATTCCGCCGCCATCGGTCACGATCGCCGACGCACGCCGCAGCACCGGCAGCCAGTCGGGTCGGGTCATCGGGGCGACCAGGACGTCGCCGTCGTTCAGACTGCCCGCGTCGGCGACCTCACGCATGATCCGCACGCGTCCGCTCGCCACGCCGGGACTGGCACCCAGGCCGCTGACCAGCAGCTCGCCCGCACCGCTGGGACCGGAGTCCGCGCCGGCGCCGCCCTGCGCCAGCGTCGTGATCGGCCGTGACTGCACGATGTACAGGTCCGGGTCGCTGCCGTTCGCGGATGGGCAGAAGGAGAACTCCATGTCCTGCGGCACGCCGTAGTGCTTCTCGGCGTCCACACCGAGCGCGGCCACTGCCAACACCTGGCGATCGGTGAGCACGCGCCGTCCGCGGTCGGACTCGGGGATCTGTTCGGGCACCTCGTCGGCGCTCTCGCCGGCGACGAGCTGGAACGCCTGCGCCCCGACGTGTGCGCTGAGCACCGCGCGCGGCTCCGTCTTGCTCACCATGTACGTGTCCGGCTCCACCTGACCGCCGACCACCACTTCGCCGAGGCCGCGGGCCGCCTCGATCATGATGCGGTCGGGATCTCCGGTGAGCGGGTCGACGGTGAACATCACGCCCGCACTCACCGAATCGACCATCAGTTGCACCACTACCGCGACCGACGGCTCCTCCTCGACGTTCTGCACCTTGCGGTAGGTCAGGGCGCGCGCCGACCACAGCGACATCCAGCACCGCACGATCGCCTCGAGCAGCTGAGCGGGGCCCGCGACGTCGGTGAAGCTGTCGTGGATCCCGGCGAAGGATGTGTCCGCCGCATCCTCGGCCGGCGCCGACGAGCGCACAGCGACGCGTCGATCATCGCCCAGCCTCCGATAGGCCTCGGTGATCGAACCGGCGATCGCGTCCGGGATCGCCGCCTTCGACACTCGCGTCCGCACGTCCTCGGCGAAGGCGAGCAGTTCCTGTTCGGTCACTCCGGTCGGGGGCAGCGCCCGCGCAGCGAGTTCGGCGCGCAGGCCCGCCGCGTCCATCGCCGCCAGGTACGCCTCTTTGGTGACGACGAAGCCGCCCGGCACCGGAAATCCGCCACCGATCAGTTCCCCCAGATTGGCGCCCTTGCCGCCGACCGACGGCGCATCGTTCAGCGTGAGACCAGCCAACGGTCGGACCCATTCCTGTGTCTCCGCCTCACCCGCCATTGTGTGGCCCCTCACATTTTTCGATCGTGTGCCTTCCACGATACGAAGCGCTGCCGACACCGGCATGAGCCATTGGTCCCGGGATTCCCGGGATCGGGTCGCCCCGCCGGTACGGTGACAGCCATGGCTAAGAAGAAGTGGAGTGACCTGTCCCGCGGACAGAAGGGCACCGCCATCGCGGTCAGCGCCGTCGACGCAGGTCTGCGCGTGTGGGCCGGGCAGGATCTGGCTTCCCGGTCCGCAGCCGAGGTGAACGGCCCCAAGTGGGCGTGGGCCACCGGGCTGTCGCTGGTGAACTCGATGGGCATCCTGCCGGTGATCTACCTACTCCGCGGCCGCAAGACGCCGCAGGCTTGAGCCGACCCGGGCGATCGTAGATCGCCGCATCGCTTCTCGACCCCGTCCTCTTCTGGGAGACGGGGTCGAATCTTTCCCTCAACCTTGATATCTGCGCAGGTAGAAGGCTCGCGAAGATCTTTCGAAAAAAGTTTCGACGAACTGTTGTGCTAACGCAATATGAGGCGAAACTTGGAGTTAGACGATGCGGATACCTCTGCCCGTCTACCGAATCGAGTGGCTGCCTGACCGACCGTCCGGGCAGCTCGACCGGTTCGACCGCTGTACCCGTACTCCTGACCGGAGGTGTCCTGGTGGACGCAGCAGGCCTGACCGAACTCGCCGACTTCCTGGTCGACGATGTCACCGACAACGACGACACCGTCGACAATCTCGCACACTTCCTGGCGCGCGTTCGGGCGGTCGACGACGACCGCGAACTCCTCGCCGTGACCGCAGCCCTACTGCGGCTGCGCAACGTGGTCGACTACTCGATCGCGGCCGCGTGTGCGGCCATCGAACGCAGCGGTCTGCCTGCCCGCAAGCATGTGCGGTCCGGCGCGGCGATTGTGACCGAACTCGGCGCCGCGCCGGCGGTGGCGCACCGTGCGGTCCGCATCGGGTGGGCGATCGCTGATGAGGGCCTACGCGCGGTCACCCGCGGGATCCGCGACGGTGCGGTGTCGGCGGAGAAGGGCGACGCCGTCGTGACCGGTATCGGCCATGTAGAAGGTCGCGTCGTCGACCTCTCCGAAGCGGACCGCGCCCGGGTCGTGCATTCACTGATGGTGCAGACCACGCCCGCTCGCGTGAAGGAGAAGGCCCGCGCGTGGGCGATCAAGCTCGCGCCGGTCGAGACCCCGGACGGTCAGGTGCCGGTCGCCGAGCGTGACGATCTGAACGAGATGACGATGGACTGGACCGACGATGGACGCGTGGCCGTGACCATCGATTTGGACACCGTGGCGGCCGAGGAGCTGTTCGCGGCGCTCGATCCGTTGACCCGTCCCGTACCGGAGCCGGACGGCTCGAACGACAAGCGCTCCGCCAAGCGGCGGCGTGCCGACGCGATGACCCAGGTGGTGCGGACCTACCTCGCCCACTCCGAACGCCCAGAGTCCGGCGGCGTGCTGCCGCATGTCACCCTGTCAGTGCCGGCGGCAGTGGTGATGAACGGGCAGGTACTCGACTCCGGTGCGGGACAGACCATCTCGATTCCGTTCGCCAACAGCGACACCGCCGTGCCGTGGCTCGGGTTCGGCGGGCCGATCTCCGCGCGGACCGCGGAACTGATCATGTGCGAGGCGTCGGTGGCGATCGCGCTACTCGACGACAACGGCGCACCGCTCAACGTCGGCCGCGAGAAGCGGCTGTTCACTCCGGCCATCCGCAAGGCGCTCGTGCTCCGTGATCGCGGCTGCGCGTTCCCCGGCTGCGGGCTACCGCCATCCTGGTGCGACGGCCACCACGTGGAGCACTGGGAGCACGGCGGGCAGACCTGCCTGGACAACGGTGTACTGCTGTGCCGACGCCACCACATGCTGATCCATCAGAGCGGGTGGGAGGTGTTCATCGGGCACGACCGGCATCCGTGGTTCGTGCCGCCGGCCGACCCGGAGCATCCGAAGCGCTTCCGGGAACCGATTCCGTCCAACGCCCGACGCACGCTGACGTTGTTGCCCGGCGCAGCCTAGCGCCACACCAGCGACGCCTGTTTCACGAACTGAAGTCCCAACAGCCCCAAAGCGGCTATCCACCAACAACTCTCGCCTCGCGCGAGATCTAGAACATTCCTGAATGCAGTGTCGGGAGAAGGTTCCCGGCGCGATGTGTTGTTTGAGAATTCCATACGGCCCCCCGGTGGGGGCACCGCACAATGGCCTCCGTCTCCCCCGACAGGAAGGCGGAGACCATTGTGCGCGGGTCAGTGGGCCGACACTTCGTCGACGGCGACCGGCAGGTCGGGCACCAGGCGCAGGTACTCCGTCGTCTTCCGCTTCTGGTCGATGTCGCGGTAGACGCGTCGCACCTGATCCTCGTCCAGGTCGGTGGCCGCGGCCACCTGCTCGATCGGCACATCGTTGTTGAGCCCGTAGAGGCACAGGTCCATCCGTTGGTGCGGGAGGGAGAAGTAGAATTCCTCCTGGGACTGCGGGATCGAGTAGGTGTCGGTGGTCGACGGTCGTTCCCGGATCTCCTTCGGGACCCCGAGGTACTCGGCCAGTTGGTAGACATGCCCCTTGTAGAGATGCGCGATCGGCTTGACGTCGGCGGAACCGTCGCCGAGCTTCACGAAGAACCCCTGGTCGTACTCGAGCCGGTTCGGGGTGCCGGTGGTGACGTAGTTCAGCCGATCGGCGTGGTAGTACTCCAGCATCTTGCGCACCCGCTGCTTGAAGTTGGTCGCGGCCACGGTGCCCAGGTAGGCCTCGGTGGTGAGGCGGTGGGTGCTCTGCACGCCGTCGGGATCCTCGATGACCACCGAGTACAGCCGGAAGCTGTCGGAGTCGACGACGCTGGGCAGGATGATCTTCGACTTGTACCCGGGACCGTAGTCGGGGACCACCAAGCGGATCGCGTCATCGCGGCGCCGGTAGCAGCCGGCCGCCTCCAGGATCGGCGACAGCTCTTCGAGCGCCGAGTCGATGCCGAGCGAGTCCGAGATCAGCCTGCTGTAGTCGATGGTGTCGGTCGACGATTCCTTCTCCGGCATGTGCAGCCCGAACACGCGGTCGGGGCCGAGCGCGTACAGGCACAGGGCTGCGGTGACGCTCGAGTCGATGCCGTCCATGAACTCCGCGGGCCCCAGCAGGGTCTCGTTGTCGCGGCGCCAGCGCATCAGCGCCTCGAACCCGGTGATCTGCTGGTCGGCGATCCGCATGATCGGCTGATAGACGGGGATCACGTCAGCGGCGGAGCCGCGGGCCAGCGCCACCGCCAGCTGATAGTCCCGACGGATCTCGCTCATCCGGGCGTTACCGTGGATCGCGATGCGTCGCGAGCGCTGGATCGCCTCGGCGAGGGCCCCGTCGGCGCAGTCGATCAGCGTCTGCTGGGTCGCGTCGCGGTCGACTTCCCGCACGGTCCACGCGTCGGCGATGCCCAGGGCCGGATCGAGATAGCACTCGACCCCGGCGACGTCGACAAGGAAGACTCCCGGCTCGTCGGCGACCACCGCGTACAGCGCCTCGAGCGCGCCCGTGTCGGCCGCGATCAGCCATCCGAGATCGGAGCGCCGGTGGTCTGCACCGCCTGCGGCAACCCGCCGACGAGCTGCGTGATGAACGACTGGCCCGCTTCGGCCACGATGGTGCGTCCGAGAACGGCAGAGAGTCGGTGCGTCGGATCGATGTCGACGGCGACCACGAAACGTGCGGAGTCAGCTTTCAGCGCCATTCGTCCCCCACGCCTCCGCTGCCACATACGTGCATGTGCAGCGGATCCCCGGCTCCGCGGTACATCAGGCGAGCATACTCCCATCCCCCGGCCGCGCGGGCCAACCGCGCACACGACGTCGGCCCCGTCTCCCTTGTTGGGAGACGGGGCCGACGATCAAGCCGTCACGGCGCGGGACGCCGCGTGGTTCTTACCAGCTCGACTTCTGCACGCCCGGCAGTTCGCCGGCGTGCGCCATGTCGCGCAGGCAGATTCGGCACAGGCCGAACTTGCGGTAGACCGAGTGCGGGCGACCGCACTTGTTGCAGCGCGTGTACGCACGCACCGCGAACTTCGGCTTCTTGGCGGCCTTGATCCGCAGAGCCTTCTTTGCCATGTCAGTTGTCCTTCGCGTTCGAGTCCTTGAACGGGAAGCCCAGGGCGCGCAGCAGCGCGCGGCCTTCCTCGTCGTTGGTGGCCGAGGTGACGACGGTGATGTCCATGCCGCGGGGGCGGTCGATCGAATCGATATCGATCTCGTGGAACATCGACTGCTCATTCAGGCCGAAGGTGTAGTTACCGTTGCCGTCGAACTGAGCGTCGCTCAGGCCGCGGAAGTCACGGATACGCGGAAGCGCGATCGACACCAGGCGATCCAGGAACTCCCACATGCGGTCACCGCGGAGGGTGGACCGGGCGCCGATCGGCATGCCTTCGCGCAGCTTGAACTGCGCGATGGACTTGCGTGCACGACGGATCTCGGGCTGCTGACCGGTGATCAGCGCCAGGTCGGCCACCGCACCGTTGATCAGCTTGGCGTCGCGAGCGGCGTCACCGACACCCATGTTCACGACGACCTTGACGACACCCGGGATCTGCATCACGTTGTCGTAGTTGAACTCTTCGTTCAGCTTGCCCTTGATCTCCTCGCGGTAGCGAGTCTTCAGGCGGGGCTGAGTCTTCTCAGAGGTGGTCATATCAGAGGTCCTTCCCGGTCTTGCGCGAGATACGGACGTTCTTGCCGGTCTCTTCGTCCACCCGGTAGCCGACGCGGGTCGGGTTGCCGTCGGAGTCCACGACCATCACGTTCGAGACGTGGATCGGGGCTTCCTGGGTCACGATGCCGCCGGACTCGGCGCCACGCTCGTTGGCCGAGGCAGCCGTGTGCTTCTTGATGCGATTGACACCCTCGACGAGGACGCGCTCGCGCTTCGGGTAGGCCTCGATGACCTTGCCCTTGGCGCCCTTGTCCTTGCCCGAGATGACGATCACGGTGTCACCCTTGTGAATCTTCATGGGTCAGATCACCTCCGGTGCCAGCGACACGATCTTCATGAACTTCTTGTCACGCAGCTCGCGGCTCACCGGTCCGAAGATGCGGGTGCCGCGGGGCTCGGTCTCGTTCTTGAGGATGACGGCGGCGTTCTCGTCGAAACGGATGTACGAGCCGTCCGGGCGACGACGCTCCTTGACGGTGCGCACGATGACCGCCTTGACGATCTCGCCCTTCTTCATGTTGCCGCCGGGCACTGCGTCCTTGACGGTGGCGACGATGACGTCGCCGACGCCGGCGTAGCGACGCGAGGATCCGCCGAGCACGCGGATGCAAAGGATTTCCTTCGCACCGGTGTTGTCGGCGACCCGCACGCGCGATTCCTGCTGAATCACTGCTGGTCTCCTTGACCTGGTCTGGATGTGTGCCGGATTGCCGACCCGACACACTCGGTCCGCTGCCACCGAAACACGCGCCTGCCTGGCACTTTCCAGCAGAGCTGGACGGTACCAGTGGGTTCGCGCGCCGATTCGCGGTGCAAGCACCGCAGGCAACCGCTCTAGTGTAGGGGTTCGCGCAGGCCAGCAGCAAATTCGTGGTGCCGGCCCGTCACCCCCGTCGGCGTGTCACCAACGATCGAGGTCGGTGTAACCGTCCTGCAGCGCCCGGGCGAGCAGGTGCGCCTTGGTGGGCGCGGCCCGTCCGGCGGCGTCGTACTTGGCCCGAATCCGCGAGATGTGCGTGCTCACCGTCGACGCCGAGATGTACAGGCTCGCCGCCGCTTCTTCCTTGGACTCCGCCAGCAGCCAGGCGATCAAGACCTCGATCTCCCGTTCGGAGAGAACCGGTCGGTTCGCCAGCGACCCCAGAATCCTGCGTTCCGCGTAATCGAAGTCCGCGTTCACCGCAGCCAAAGTCACAATCGTTCCCCTTCGCAAAACTCCCGACCGATACGGATCATCCCCCGCCGTCTCAGCCTAGGGAGCGCGCGATATGCCGGGTAGACCCAGAACTGGGGACACCCATCCACCCGCCGGGGCCTACGTCAATCCTCTGGACGACTGACACCGCAGGCGCTCTCGTCAGGCGCGGATCGCGCCGGTCAGATCGAACTCACGACGACGCTGTCCGTCGTCGTCGACCACGGACAGCGTGGCCAGCAGGTCGCGGCCGGGCGGGAGCAGTCGAACGGTGACGCCGTCGCCGGCGCCCGCTCGACCGAGCGCCGCCACGGTCTCCGCACGCAGGAGCTGCAGCCGCGCGGCGACCTCGTCGTCAGTGGCACGCAGGTCGTCGAGCAGCACCACGCGGGCTCCGCGCGCACGCGCAGCCCACACCTCGGCGGCGATATCCAACAGTTCGAGTCCCGGCGCTCGGATACGGTCCCGCAGCGCCGCCTCGACGAGGCCGCACTCCGCGATGCGCGGAGGGTCGAGCGCACCGCCCAGGGCGATCTGCTCGAGCAGCGGCCGTGCCCGCTGTTCGAGATAGGTCAGCTGCCGTTCTCGCACTTCCATCGCTCCCTGGGCTGCGGCCTGCGCCACCACCTGGCGTTCGGTCTGCCGGCGCAGCGCGTGAATCTGCTCGGCCCGCGGCCGGACCATCACTTCGAAGAAGGTGGCGAGCAGCAGCACCGCGGTGTTGGGCATGACCGCGGCGACCAGCGCCGGATTCGGCCCGCCGATCTGTGCCGCGAACACCGTGACCGCCACGCTGAGGAGGAAGCCGGCCCACGCCGAGCCCAGTCGTCCGCGCACGCAGATGAAGGCAAGCACCGTCACCACACCGCCGGTCAGCGTCGCGTGCGCCATTCCGGGACGCTCCTCGGTGGCGACGGCGCCGACCAGCATCGCCGCCGACGGCAGGACGGTGGCCACCGCGGTGGCTCGCCAGTCCATGCGTTCACCCGGGGCGATCAGGACCAACAGCCCGGACACACCGAGCAGCGCCATGGCCAGGACGTAGGATCCCGGCGACGTGACGCCGCTGCCGGTGAGGCCGAGCACCAGGTACACCACGAGGAGCCCAACGGCCAACAGACCGGCGCTCGGCGACTGCATCCCGATGATCGCCGACAGATCGTGTCGCGCAGGCAACCACCACTCGCGTCGCTGCATCACTGACGGCTCCAGCGGAGACGGACCGTCGTGCCCTTGCCCCGCACACTGCCGAGTGCTGCGCTGCCGCCCGGAATGCCCTCCAGCCGCGCCCGGATACTCACCTCGATGCCGAGCCGTTCCGGGGGCACCTCGTCGAGGTCGAAGCCGTCGCCATTGTCGGCGACCGTCAATAGGATCCAGTCGGGACCCGCCTCCACCAGAATGGCCCGTTCCGCGTCGGCGCCGGCATGCATCACCGAATTGCGCAGGCCCTCGCCCATCGCCTCGGCCATGGCCCGCACCGCGTATTCGGGATAGCGCGGCACTGCTTCGTCCAGGCCTTCCTTGTTCACCACGCCTAGCGACGCATCGGCCTCGATCGATGTCGCCAGGGTGCGCAGCCTGGCCACCGTCTCGGCGATGGACAGTTCCGCATCGGCGGAGTCGGGACCGTCGTCGGCGATCAGTGCGAGTTCGTGCAGCGCCGATCGCGCCTGCTCGGCGAGCCGCTGATCGGGCTCGCGGGACTTGGCTGCCAGCAGGGTCGCGATCACCTGATCGTGGATCAGCGCGTCGAATCGGGAGCGCTCCGCGTTCCGAGCTGCGGCGCCGGCCGCCTCCGCGGCGGCGCGAATGGCCGTCGCGCGCGTCTGATCGAGGAGTCGACCGACGCGGATTACCATGCGGAAGGCCACCACGAACGGCGCGGTGAAGGCGATGCTCCACAGGGCCTCCTGCCACAGCACCTCCAGTCCGGCACCGCGGGCGGCCTCGATGATGGCCGCACGTGCCAGCGAGCAGGCGATCAGCATCAATGCCGCATCGCGCAGTCGGTACAGCGCCAGCGCGAGTGCAGGCAGACCGGCGAAGTTGATCAGCCAACTGACCTGCTCCACTTCGGTGGTCTCGCCGCCCCACGCCAGGAACCAGCATCCGGACGCCGCCAGATAGCCGACCCCGCAGAGGTAGGCGAATACCGGGTGGAGGGCCGCGGACCGCACACGGAACGTCGCGAACATCATCAGCGCCGCGGGCACGAAGGCGGCCACCGCGGCAACGGGTGCGAACCAGTCGGCGACCAGACCGGGCGGCTGACCGAACGTCGGGAGCGAGATCAGGAAGTAGACGCCGAAGCCCGCGGCCACGAACCGCGCCAACATGACCAGGAGCCGATCGGTTTCCGTCCGTCCCGAGACGATGGCTCCGCGGACACCGGTCGCCCTCACGTCGCCCCCTCGCCGATCACTGCGTAACCACGACAGCGCGACTATGGCTGGTACCCGTCGTCGGAGACCGACCGCTGCGGCATAGGCAGCCAGCCGTCTTCCACCGCCCGCTTGAACAGGTCGAGTTTAGTACGCGTCGGACGGCCGGCATCGGCGTATTTCTGGCGAATCCGCTTGAGATATTCGTTCACGGTGTCCGGTGCGACGCCGAGCTCGGCGCCGACGCTCGCGGACGTGCCGCCGGAGGCGTACAGGGTGAGCACGCGCTGCAGTTGGGGGCTCAGGTTCACCGCAGCCAGGTTCGGGTCGCCGTCGATCGCGGCCGCCCACTCGGTGGTGAGCACTTCCTCCCCGTGGCCTGCCGCGCGGATCGCATCGACGATCTCCTGCTCCGATGCCGACTTGAGCACCACGCCCAACGTGCCCGCACGCGCCGCAGAACGCAGTAGATCCGGGTGCTCGCCGGAGGTGTAGACCACCGTGCCGATCTGGTGCTCCGCCAGCCGACTGACGTTCTCCATCGGCGTGGTCCCGTCGCCGAGCCGTAGATCCAGCAGCACCACGTCGAGGTTGCGGGTCTGATCCAGCAGTGCGCCCACCGTGGTGGCGGAGGTACTGAGCTGCAGGTCGGGGACGTCTTCCAGAATGCGTTCGATACCCCACACCGGCGACCGGTGATCGTCGACCATCCCCACACGCAGGACGGTGCTGTACTCCTTCGCGGACACGGTCCCCTCCGTCTATTCACGATCCGAGGCACACACTCCGGTATGGATACCGGGGTCGTACACTTTGGTCTGCACAGTATCTGGCGGATACGACAACTCGGACCACTGTCACATCTATCCTTGGCAGACATGACCGCCAACCACTCGTACGACATCCTGGGCGCCACCGTCGCCCTCCCCGTGCAGATCCGCTCGGCCCGCTGCTTCGTGGCCGGATACACCGCGGACGCCGAGGCGGTCGGCCGGGCGATCGCCGAACGCGGCACGGCGGGGCTGCGTCCTTTGCAGATCCGTTCCGGCCGCGCGCTGTGCATGCTGGTCTTCGTCGAGTACCTCGACGGCGACCTGGGTCCCTACCACGAATTCGGAGTCTGTTTCCTGGTCGAGGACCCGGCCGCACCGGCCTCCTCCAGACTGGGTGCGCTGCGTGCGCTCGGCCGCGGCGACGCGCACGCCCTGATCCACGAACTGCCGGTCGATGGCGACTTCACGAGGGCGGCCGGCCGAGGCATCTGGGGCTTTCCGAAGACCATGGCCGATTTCGACGTCGACCACACGAGCCGCACCAAACGCGGCCGGGTGTCCGCGGACGGGCGACTCATCGCCGAACTGATCGTCCGGCCCGGCATCCCGGTGCCCGGCGCCGGTTCCGATACTGTGCTGCAGTCGTACTCGCAGCTCGACGGCGTGACGCGTCGGACCCCCTGGCGGCTGGGTTCCACCACCGGTACGCGGACCCGGCTCGGCGGAGCCGCCCTGACCCTCGGCACGCATCCGATCGCCGACGAGCTGCGCGCCCTGCGACTGTCCCGGCACGCTCTCACCAGCAGTTCGGTCGCCGATCTCACGATGACCTTCGACGCTCCCCACCTCCTGGACGGCGACCGGGGCTAGTCCCGCACCCAGCGCGCAGGGTAGGTTAGGTTCACCTGACCATCGCATGAAGGATCTGAATATGCAGAAGACCCTGCGCAAGCCCGTTCTGGCCGTCGCCGCTCTCGCGGCCGGTGCCGCCATCGCCCTGACCGGCTGCTCCAGCGACAGCACCGACAACGCCACGAGTAGCGCCGTCTCGGCCGCGACATCGGCCACCGACCAGGTCAAGGCGGCCGTCGACGGCCTCGACAATGCCCAGGCTCAGGACATCCTGCGCAAGGCCGTTGACCCGGCCACCCCGGCCGCCGACATCGACAGCGTCGTCGACGCCGCCGATCCGGCGACCACGGCGGCACTGATGGGCTTCGCCAAGGGCTCCTCGGCCGCCGGCTACACCCCCGACGTCTACACCGTGACCTCGGTGGCCACCGCCGACAAGGTGGACGGCAAGGACGCGGCGACGGTGAACATCTCGGTGAAGTCCCCGCACACCCCGCAGCCGATCGACATGCCCCTCGTCTTCGTCAAGGTCGACGGCACTTGGAAGCTCAGCAGCGACGCGGTGACCCAGCTGGCCGCCATGGGCCGGTAGGTCGCCCGACCACCAGCCGCACGCTTCTCCGGCCGCGCCGATCACCCCGAGGTGGTCGGCGCGGCCGTTCCGTCGGCGGACACGGCCCACCGGTACAGCGGTTCACCGTCGGGTTCGACGGTGACCACCGCAACCGGCTCCCGTCCCGGTGGCAGCACCCGCGCCGTCAGTCGGCCGGCCGGCAGCACAGCGAGTTCGTCGACGACGACCGAGGTGACAGTACGGAGCACCGCCCGCTTCTGCCGTTCGCCGAGCGCCGCGGAGCCACCGTCGTCGAGCAGGGTGACGGTGATCTCGCGCTCGCGGGCGACCCGCACCGCAGCGGCCAGATCCGGATCGTCGAGCACGGCGCCGCGGATACCGTCGCGCAGGCCCAGCTCCAGCAACCGCACTTCACGCAGGTCCGCGTCAGTCAGCGGCAGCTCCGCCGCGACTCTTCGCAGCAGAGGACCGGACTGGGCCAGAAGACGTTCGATCCGCTCACTCCGACGACTGCGCGACGCCCGCGCCGTCCGCGTCCGGTCCGCGGCCTCCCGGCGTCGGCCGGTGAGTTGCACAAAGTCGTTGCGCACCCACTGCAACAGCACCGCGGTGGCCGAGATGGCCAGAAAGGTGACGCCCAGCGCCACCGGGTACGCGATACCCACCCACCCGGTGAAACCGAGCAGCCGCGCCGCCACCAACTCCGCCGCACCGATGCCGGCGAAGCAGCCCCACGCCAGCCAGGGAGCGCCGCGAAAGACCATCAGCACCATCGCCAGCACACCCGCCGAGATCATCGGATAATGGCCGGTGATCGACGGCGGATCGCCCACCGCGATCGAAGCGCCGCCCAGAGCGGCGCTGGCGAACAGCCCGACCACGGCGCACCACCGCCGCGAGCGCGCCATCCGCGCATCCCACCCGAACACGAGCTGGATCAGCACCGCGGACACCGCGATCACCGCGCCGGCCGTCAGCCACCAGTAGGCGGTCGGGTGCCGCGTCGGCGCGATCACCACCGGCACGGTGCCCACGAGTGCGAGGACAGCCAGGACGAGTGCCGCCTGCACGGCCCGCCAGGGCCGAGCCGCGGCGCCACGCGCCCACGTGGCCGTCATGCGGCCACCGGCCGCTGCCACCGCAGCCGCACCCTGGTCCCCGAACCGGGGACACTCTGCACGTCGGCGCTGCCGCCGGCCAGTCGGTCCATGCGTTCACAGATCGCGATCGGCAGGCCGATCGCCGTCGGCGGCAACTGCTCGACGTCGAACCCGACGCCGTCGTCCACCACGTCGACGACCACTTCGTCGGCACGCAACACGATCATCGCCACACACGTCGCCGTCGGTCCGGCGTGCAGCCGAGCGTTGCGCACCGCTTCCACTGCCGCATCCGACAGCGCTACGGCCGCCGCGAACGGGTACTCGGCCGCTACTGCGGAGTCGATGTCGACCTGCACCGCCTCCGCCCCACCGACCTCGGCCACCGCTGTGCTGAGCTTCTGGGCCATCTCGTCGCCGGTCAGCGGCAGCGCCGGCGCTTCGGCATCGGCCACCACCGTCCAGTTCTCGAGTTCCTCGAGCGCCACCCGGGCCTGCTCGGCCGTGTGCGCGTCGATGCGGCCGGACGGCAATTCCGCCAGGACCGCGATGATGCGGTCGTGCACCAGTGCGTCCAGCCGCTGCCCCTCCCGATCTCGCGCGATGTACCAGCTGCCCTGCCGCGCCGCGAGCAGCGCACGACTCCGCTCGCGGTCCGTCCGATCGGCGATCACCATCACCGCCCACACCAGTGCGAGGTACACCAGGGTCACACTCAGCGACCACAGCGTGGCCATCACCAACGCCGCATCCAGGCGGCCGTAGCTGAGTTGCCCGACCCCGATCGCCCCGATCGTCACGCAGGAGATCAGGGCCAGGACCGCGAACCCGGGACGACGGACCAGGATCAGCGCGACCGCGGGCAGGTGGACGTAAAAGCTCTGCAGAATAGGCCGGTCCGCCACGCCGAGCAGACCCAGGTCCGTACCCGTCCACGCGAACTGCCACGCGATCACCGACGACAGGCACGCGGCCCAACTCAGGAAGGCGACCATCGTGCAGACACCCGAGCGCCCCATCAGCGCCGCGGTGAGCCACGCCAACGCGCAGACGAGCAGTCCGGTCAGGTGCAGCAGCGACCACCAGGAGGCCGCCAGCAGATAGTACTCGTCGTAAGAGAGGACGACGAGAACGAACAGGGCCGTGTAACCGGCCGCCAACATGAAGCTCCCCAACCGCTGGGCCATCGCCGCCGACGAGATTCCGCCGGCACCGAACACCCACGTCGGGGTCAGGGCGTCAGGGCGCGCGAGAAGGCCGCTGGGCGTCACAGACGTCCTTTCCGCATGTCGAAGTGATCGTCGTCGCAAGGGTACTCCAGAGCCCCGCGACCACCCCGGGATGCAGAGCGGCCCGGCTCCCTCGGGGGGAACCGGGCCGCTCTGATGCTATCGCTCGACGTGCGAGAGGAGACCTACTTGGCCTTCTCCAGCACCTCGACGAGACGCCAGCGCTTGGTCGCCGACAGCGGTCGGGTCTCCATCAGACGAACGCGGTCGCCGATGCCGGCCACCTGCTCTTCGTCGTGCGCCTTGACCTTGCTGGTGGTGCGGATGATCTTGCCGTAAAGCGGGTGCTTCACGCGATCCTCGAGCTCCACCACGATGGTCTTGTCCATCTTGTCACTGACGACGTAACCGATCCGCTCCTTGCGGCGGTTGCGCTCTTCCACGTTCACGTTCTGGTCCTCACTCATGCGTCGTCACCTTCCGGACCGGACGCCAAGCCCAGCTCACGTTCGCGCATGACGGTGTAGATACGTGCGATCTCGCGACGCACGGTCCGCAGGCGGCGGTTGTTGTCGAGCTGGCCGGTGGCCATCTGGAAACGAAGGTTGAAAAGCTCTTCCTTCGACTCCTTCAGGCGGTCGACCAGATCGGTGTCGCTGAGCTCACGGAGCTCACCAGCAGCGATTCCGAGTGCCATCAGAACTGCTCCTCTCTGGTCACGATCCGGGTCTTCATGGGGAGCTTGTGCTGTGCGCGACGCAGGGCCTCGCGAGCGGTCTCCTCATTGGGGTAGGTCATCTCGAACAGGATGCGACCCGGCTTGACGGGGGCGACCCACCACTCGGGCGAACCCTTACCGGAACCCATGCGGGTCTCGGCCGGCTTCTTCGTGATCGGACGGTCCGGGAAGATGTTGATCCAGACCTTGCCACCTCGCTTGATGTGGCGGTTGATCGCGATACGAGCGGATTCGATCTGACGGTTGGTGATGTAGGCGCTCTCCAGCGCCTGGATGCCGTAGTCACCGAAGGTGACCTTGGTGCCGCCCTTGGCCCGACCCTTGAGGCTCGGGTGGTGCTGCTTGCGGTGCTTGACCCGACGAGGGATCAACATGCCTCAGCCCTCCTGGTTCTCGGCCTGCTCGGGAGCAGGCGCGGTGGCTTCCGCGGTGACCGCAGCGCGGCCGGCCTCGGTGCTGGTACCGGTGGTGCCGGACGCACCGCTGCGACGCGGGCGGCTCGGCCGACGCGAACGACGGTCCTCGGCTGCCGGAGCGGCCGCAGCCTGCTCGCGACGTCCACCGACGATGTCGCCCTTGTAGATCCACACCTTGACGCCGATACGACCGAAGGTGGTCTTCGCCTCGAAGAAGCCGTAGTCGATGTCGGCGCGCAGCGTATGCAGCGGCACGCGTCCCTCGCGGTAGAACTCCTTGCGGCTCATCTCGGCACCGCCCAGACGACCGGAGCACTGGACACGAATGCCCTTGACGCCCGGCTGACGCATGGCGGACTGGATGGCCTTGCGCATTGCGCGACGGAACGCCACGCGGTTGCTCAGCTGCTCGGCGACACCCTGGGCGACGAGCTGCGCATCCGCTTCGGGGTTCTTGACCTCGAGGATGTTCAGCTGCACCTGCTTGCCGGTGAGCTTCTCCAGCTCGCCACGGATGCGATCGGCTTCGGCGCCGCGGCGACCG
This sequence comes from Gordonia alkaliphila, assembly GCF_039542465.1. NCBI lineage: Bacteria > Bacillati > Actinomycetota > Actinomycetes > Mycobacteriales > Gordoniaceae > Gordonia > Gordonia alkaliphila. The sequence goes on from NZ_BAABIE010000012.1 coordinate 106,108, forward strand.
ATGACGATGCCCGGACGGGCGGTGTGGATGTCGACGCGGACCCGGTCACGGGTGCGCTCGATGTCGACACCGGAGATGCCGGCGCGCTCGAGGCCCGTGTTCAGGAGCTTGCGGATCGCGACGTCTTCCTTGACGTACTCGGCGTACTGCTTGTCGGCGTACCACCGGGTGTTCCAGTCGGTGGTGATGCCGAGGCGGAAGCCGTGCGGGTTGATCTTCTGGCCCATGCTCAGGCTCCCTTCTTCTTCTGCTGACGCGAGCGCTTGCGATCGGCGACCTCGCCGACGCTCGACACCACCACGGTGATGTGGCTGGTCCGCTTGCGGATCCGGAAAGCACGACCCTGAGCACGCGGCTGGAACCGCTTCATGGTCGGGCCTTCGTCGGCGAACGCTTCGGTGATCACCAGGGTGCGACGGTCCAGGCCGAGGTTGTTCTCGGCGTTGGCGACGGCGCTGGCGAGCACCTTGGCGACCGGCTCGCTGGCGGCCTGCGGGGCGAACCGCAGGATGTCCAGTGCCTCGTCGACGTTCTTGCCGCGGATCAAATCGATCACGCGACGCGCCTTCATAGGCGTGACACGGACGAACTTGGCAACAGCGCGTGCGCTCTGCACTTCGTTTTCAGTCTGAGTACTCATGGTTTACCGGCGCTTCGCTTTCCGGTCATCCTTGATGTGACCCTTGAAGGTGCGGGTAGGGGCGAACTCGCCGAGCTTGTGACCCACCATTGAGTCGGACACGAACACGGGCACGTGCTTGCGACCGTCATGGACCGCAAAGGTGTGACCGATGAAGTCGGGGATGATGGTCGAACGACGGGACCAGGTCTTGATGACCTGCTTGGTGCCCTTCTCGTTCTGCACGTCCACCTTCTTCAGAAGGTGGTCGTCGACGAACGGGCCTTTCTTCAGGCTACGTGGCATTTCTTACCTCCTCCTAGTTATCGCTTGTTCTTGCCGGTACGACGACGACGGACGATCATCTGGTCGCTGGCCTTGTTCTTGCGGGTGCGGCCTTCCTTCTGACCCCACGGGCTGACCGGGTGGCGACCACCCGAGGTCTTGCCCTCGCCGCCACCGTGCGGGTGGTCGACCGGGTTCATCACGACGCCACGCACGGTCGGGCGCTTGCCCTTCCAGCGCATACGGCCGGCCTTGCCCCAGTTGATGTTCGCCTGCTCGGCGTTGCCGACCTCGCCGACGGTGGCGCGGCAGCGCACGTCGACGCGACGGATCTCGCCCGACGGCATACGCAGGGTCGCGTACGGACCCTCCTTGCCGAGGAGCTGGATCGAGGCGCCGGCACTGCGAGCCATCTTCGCACCGCCGCCCGGGCGCAGTTCCACGTTGTGGATCTGGGTACCGGTCGGGATGTTGCGCAGCGGCAGGTTGTTGCCGGGCTTGATGTCGGCGTTGGGGCCGGACTCGACGATGGTGCCCTGCGTCAGGCCCTTGGGGGCGATGATGTAGCGCTTTTCGCCATCGACGTAGTGCAGCAACGCGATCCGCGCAGTGCGGTTCGGGTCGTACTCGATGTGAGCGACCTTGGCGTTGATGCCGTCCTTGTCATTACGACGGAAATCGATCAGGCGGTAGGCACGCTTGTGCCCGCCACCGCGATGCCGGGTGGTGATCCGGCCGTGTGCGTTACGACCACCGGTGCTGTGCAGCGGGCGGATCAGCGACTTCTCCGGATGGTCACGGGTGACCTCGGAGAAGTCGGCACCGCTGGAGCCACGACGGCCCGGCGTTGTCGGCTTGTACTTACGAATAGCCATTTGTCTTAAGTCCCTCTCTCAGAGCGCGCCGGTCAGGAGACCGGGCCCCCGAAGATCTCGATGGGATTGCTGCCGTCACGCAGCGTCACGATGGCGCGCTTGGTGTCCTTGCGCTTGCCGTAGCCCGAGCGGGTGCGCTTGCGCTTGCCCTGGCGGTTGGCGGTGTTGACGCTGTCGACCTTCACATCGAAGATCTTCTCAATCGCGATCTTGATCTGGGTCTTGTTGGCATCCGGGTGGACCAGGAAGGTGTACTGGCTGTCTTCCTGCAGGCCGTAGGCCTTCTCCGAGATCACCGGCGCCAGAATGATGTCACGCGGATCAGCGTGGGTCGCCATTCTCAGGCCTCCTTCTTGGTGTTCGCCTCGATGAAGGCGTTCAGCGTCTCGACGCTGAACACGATCTCGTCGGCGTCCAGGACGTCGTAGGTGTTCAGCTGATCCGGAGCGATCGCGTGCACGTTCTTCAGATTCGCGATGCTCTTGCGGGCAGCGTCGTCCTCGCGGCTGATGACCACGAGGAACTTGCGGCGAGCGCTGAGCTCCTCGAGGAAGGTGCGTGCCGACTTGGTCGACGGCACCTGGCCGGCCACCAGTTCGGTGATCACGTGGATCCGCTCGTTACGCGCACGGTCAGACAAAGCACCGCGGAGTGCGGCGACCTTCATCTTCTTGTTGACCTTCTGCGTGTAGTCGCGCGGCTGCGGACCGTGAACGATGCCGCCGCCGACGAACTGCGGTGCGCGGATCGAACCCTGACGGGCGCGACCGGTGCCCTTCTGGCGGTACGGCTTCACGCCGCCGCCGCGGACCTCGGCGCGCGTCTTGGTCGAGTGCGTGCCCTGGCGGCCTGCGGCCTGCTGGGCGATGACGACCTGGTGCATCAGCGCGATGTTGGCGGTCTGATCGAACAGGTCGGCCGGCAGCGCGACGGTGCCGTTGGTGGCACCGCCCGGAGCGCGGACGTCCAGCGTCAGCTTGGTTGCGGTTTCGGTGCTCACTTGTCGCCACCCTTCACTGCGTCGCGAACCACCACGATGCCGCCCTTGCGGCCGGGGATCGCGCCCTTGATCAGCAGGAGACCGGCCTCGGCGTCCACCTTGTAGACGGTGAGGTTCTGCGTGGTCACCTTGTCGTTACCCATACGACCGGCCATCCGCATGCCCTTGAACACGCGGCCCGGGGTGGCGCAGCCACCGATGGAGCCGGGTGCACGGTGCACGCGATGCGCGCCGTGGGTGGCATTCATACCGGCGAAGCCGTGACGCTTCATGACGCCGGCGAAGCCCTTGCCCTTCGAGGTGCCGGTCACGTCGACCTTGACACCGTCGGCGAACAGGTCGGCGCCCAGTTCCTGACCCACCTCGAACGCCGCGGCATCCGCGACGCGGATCTCGGCGAGGTGGCGACGCGGGGTGACACCGGCCTTGGCGAACTGGCCGGCGACCGGCTTGCTCACCTTGCGGGGGTCGATGGCGCCGTAGGCGAGCTGCACGGCGCTGTAGCCGTCGCGCTCGTCGGTGCGGAGCTGGGTGACGACGTTGCCGCCGGTCGCGATGACCGTCACCGGGACGACCCGGTTCTGCTCGTCGAATACCTGAGTCATACCGAGCTTGGTGCCCAGCAGACCCTTCTTTGCAATCTGGTTGCTCATTGTCTAATCCCCCGTCACTGAATGTTGACGTCGACGCTGGCCGGGAGGTCGATGCGCATCAGCGCGTCGACCGTCTTCGGCGTCGGATCGAGGATGTCGATGAGTCGCTTGTGCGTGCGCATCTCGAAGTGTTCGCGGCTGTCCTTGTACTTATGCGGCGAACGGATAACGCAGTACACATTCTTTTCGGTGGGCAACGGCACCGGGCCGACCACGCGTGCACCCGTACGGGTCACGGTCTCGACGATCTTGCGCGCAGAAGCGTCGATCGCCTCGTGGTCGTAGGCCTTGAGCCTGATGCGGATCTTCTGTCCCGCCACGCTTGTGTCCTCTTCCGTCTCTATGTCTCTCGACGAACAGAACACCGCGTGGACTCAACACCCGCTCATATCGATGCGGGCGGCAACGGAGCCACACATGACCAACACCCGTTTGACTTGGGCGCGATCGACGCTGTTCTTTTCGTCGTTGTACGCTGCCGGACCCGAAGGTCCGACGCTGGTGATTCACCAGCCGGTTTCCCCGGCACCCGCGGTCGGGCGTGTCGGTCCGTAGCTTCGAGACGAAGCACGCGTTACACGCCCGGGTCCACGTTTCGTGTCCCGGAGAAGTGTCATCGCCTCGCGAGGAGGCAACCTGACTAGTATGCACCACGCCGCCAGCCTGCACAAATCCCTGCCGGAGCGGAATCGGGTCGACTGCGTCACACCCGCCGCAGCACGTAGGCGGTGTAGCCGTACTCCCCACCGTAGTCGCGGCGCACCGCTATCTCCGCCCGCGCCGACGCCAGCAGATCGTCGTCGACGCCCTGTGCCGCGAACTCGTCGAGGAACGGCCGGTGCGTGTCGACGGCGGTCACCGTGCCACCGGTGAGCTCGGCGAGCCGGATCGTCGACGACCCCGGCCCGGAGCCGATGTCGAGGACGGGCGCGGCGGCAGTGGCCCGGCCAGGCGCAGCAGCAGGTCGGTGGTCGCCGCCGAGCCGGGCGCCTGCCGGGGCAAGCCCGCGTGCAGTCGAGCGAAGAAGGCGTACAGGTCAGATTCCTTGTCGGCCATGCCATTCAGGGTCGCACAGCGTTGCCGCACCACAACGGAAGAATCCGACGAAGGCCCTGGTGCGCGACGCGCGGTCACAGTAACGTGAGCCAGCACACAACTAGGTGCAAACAATGAGACGCGGCGTGAGCCGGGAGTCAGGGGATCCATGTCGAAGCTCGGAACGATCATCGAGTCACTGTCGGACGCCGTCGGGGCGGTGAAGGTGATGAGCGGTTCCGGCGCCATCGACTTGAGCAATCCGAAGCGCGTGATCGGCATGGTCAAGTCCAACAAGCTGATCGGCCCCACCGCCACCGTGCTGGCACACAAGGCGATCGACATCCCGGATGCCCCCGCGGTGAGCGACGAGCACGGCACCTTGACCTGGGCGGAGTTCGACGCGCAGGTCAACATGCTCGGCAACGCCTTCCTGGGCGCGGGCCTGCGACCGGGCTCGGTGGTCGGCATCATCGCCCGCGATCATCGGGCCGTGCCGATGGCGCTGTGCGCCGCCGGACGCAGCGGGGTGCGCCTGGCCATGATGAACACCGGCTTCGGCGCTACCCAGTTCGCGGAGGTCGCCACCCGCGAAGGGGTCGAGGCGATTCTCTACGACGAGGAGTTCAGCGAGCTCGCGGACACCCTGCCCGACGACCTGCTCCGCATCGTCACCTGGACCGACGGCGAGCAGCCGATCCGCGCCGACGCGCGCACCCTCGATGACATCGTGGCCGCCGGCGATCCGACGCCGCCGCCGATGCCGGAGGCCTTCGGCGGCATGGTGATCCTCACCAGCGGCACCACCGGCCTGCCGAAGGGCGCCAGCCGCAACAAGTTCGCCCCGTTCGCCAGCGCCCTGATCCTCGATCGCATCCCGCTCCCGCGCAACGGCTCCATGGTGATCGTGTCCCCGATCTTCCACTCCACCGGCTTCGCGCTCTGGGGCGTCGGGTTGGGACTGGGCAACGAGACGGTCCTGATGCGGCGGTTCGACGCCGAGAAGACGCTCGCCGCGATCGAGCGGCACCGTTCGCAGGCACTGGTCGCAGTGCCGACCATGCTGCACCGGATGATCGCCCTCGGCCCGGAGGTGATCGGCAAGTACGACCTGAGCAGCCTGGAGACGGTCGTGGTGGCCGGCTCGGCGCTCTCCCCCACGCTGTGCGAGGAGTTCCAGGACGCCTTCGGCGACGTTCTGTACAACCTGTACGGCTCCACCGAGGTCGGCGTCGCCACCGTCGCGCAACCCGCCGAGCTGCGCAGGGCGCCGGGCACCATCGGCAAGCCGCCGGTGACCAGCCACATGGCCCTCTTCGACGACGACGGCCGGCGCATCACCGCGACCAACACCAAGGGCCGCCTGTTCGTCCGCACCGGAGCCCCCTTCGAGGGCTACACCGACGGCCGCAACAAGGACTTCATCGACGGCTACATGTCCAGCGGCGACATGGCCTACGTCGACGACGACGGCCTGTGGTTCATCGCCGGCCGTGACGACGACATGATCGTCTCCGGCGGCGAGAACGTGTACCCGCTGGAAGTGGAGAACCTGCTCGCCGAGCACCCGCACGTGGACGACGTCGCGGTGATCGGCGTCGACGACGACGAGTACGGCACCCGGCTGCGCGCCTTCATCGTCCTGGCCGAGGGTGCACCGGAGGATCCGGACGCTCTCCGCGCCCATGTGAAGGCCAACCTGGCGCGCTACAAGGTGCCGCGCGACGTGGTCTACATCGAGGAGCTGCCGCGCAACCCGACGGGCAAACTGGTCCGTCGCCTCCTGCCGACCGGCCCGCTGGAGGCCTGAACTCCCGCGAGACGAGTCGCTTCCCGCGAAAGGTCGCTGTTCCCGCGGGCCCCACGGAGCCCGCGGGAGCGGACTCGTCTCGCGGGAACGGCGCGGACTGGCCCGCGGGCGCGCGGCGGTGGGCTAGCGTCGGCGCCATGGGATCGTCTTTGCCGCCGGTATCGGTGCCGGCACCGCGGTCGACGACGCCGGCGCCGCGGCAGCGCGCGCCGTGGCCGTCGAACGTGACGCTCAAGGTGACGATGGCGCTCACCGGCACCGTGTTCGCGCTCTACGTCCTGGTGCACATGATCGGAAACCTGAAGGTCTACACCGGGGCCGAGCACTTCGACGCCTACGCGCACTGGCTGCGGACGCTGGCCGAACCCCTGCTGCCCTACGAGGGCGCGCTGTGGATCTTCCGCGTGGTCCTGCTGGCCTGCCTGGTGGCGCACGTGGGCGCCTCGGCACTGATCGTGGTCCGCGCCCGCCGCGCGCGCGGCCGCGTGCGGCGCACCGGCATGGGCTGGCGACGCCTCCCGGCGACCCTGATGCCGTACACCGGGCTAGTCCTGCTGGTCTTCATCGTGGTGCACATCCTGGACCTGACCACCGGCACCCGACCGGTGGCCCCGGCCGGGTTCGTCGACCCCACGCAGACCTCCTCGGACGCCTACCAGAACCTCACCGAGAGTCTGCAGCGCTGGCCGATGGCACTCTTCTACCTGTTCGTGATGGCCATCCTGTTCCTGCACCTGGTGCACGGACTGTGGACCCTCGCCAACGACTTCGGCGTCACCGGCCAACGCACCCGGCAGGTGTGGGCGCTGGTGGCGCTGGTCGCCGCCGGCGCGGTGGCACTGGGCGACCTGAGCATTCCGATCGCCGTCCTGGCCGGATGGGTGGGCTGACATGGAAGAACTGCTCCGCTCCGGCGCACCCGCGGGCGACCCGGCCACCGCTTGGGCCCGCCGCCGCGACGACTACCGACTCGTCGGCCCGCTGAACCGCCACAAGTTCTCGGTGATCGTGGTCGGCACCGGACTGGCCGGCGCCGGCACCGCCGCCGCACTGGGCGAGCTCGGCTACCGCGTGCACGCCTTCACCTTCCACGACGCCCCGCGGCGCGCGCACAGCGTCGCCGCGCAGGGCGGCATCAACGCCGCGCGCGCCCGCAAGGTGGACAACGACTCGGTGCGGCGCTTCGTGGCCGACACGGTGAAGGGCGGCGACTTCCGCGGCCGCGAGGCCGATGCCTTCCGGTTGGCGGAGGAGTCGGTGCGGGTGATCGATCACCTCAACGCCCTCGGTGCGCCCTTCGCCCGCGAGTACGGCGGCGCGCTGGCCACCCGCAGCTTCGGCGGCGTGCAGGTCTCGCGCACTTATTACACGCGCGGGCAGACCGGCCAGCAGCTGCAGGTGGCCGCGACCGGAGCCCTGCAACGCCAGGTCGCGGCGGGCAACGTCACCCTGCACACCCGGCAGGAGATGCTCGACCTGATCGTCGCCGACGGCCGCGCCCAGGGCATCGTGGTGCGCGACCTGGTGACCGGACAGATCGGCGCGCAGACCGCGCACGCGGTGGTGCTGGCCACCGGCGGCTACGGCACGGTCTTCTTCCAGTCGACGCTGGCGCGCAACTCCAACGCCACCGCCGCCTGGCGCGCGCACCGGCGCGGGGCGCTGCTGGCCTCGCCGTCGTTCGTCCAGTTCCATCCCACGGCGCTGCCGGTCAATGCGCCGTGGCAGACCAAGACCACGCTGATGAGCGAATCGTTGCGCAACGACGGCCGGATCTGGGTGCCGCGCCGCGCCGGCGACGACCGCCCGGCGAACACCATCGGAGAGGACGAGCGCGACTACTACCTGGAGCGCAAATACCCGACCTACGGGAACCTCACCCCGCGCGACGTGGCCTCGCGGGCCGCACGCGAGCAGATCGAGGCCGGGCACGGCGTGGGGCCGCTGCGCAACAGCGTCTACCTCGACTTCGCCGACGCCCGCGCCCGCCTCGGCAAGGCCGTGCTCGCCGAGCGCTACGGCAACCTGTTCGACATGTACCGCGACGCCACCGGCGAGGACCCCTACGAGGTGCCGATGCGGATCGCGCCGGCGGCGCACTTCACCATGGGCGGACTGTGGTCGGACTACGACCTGATGACGTCGATCCCCGGGCTCTTCGTCGGCGGCGAAGCCGGGTGGGGATATCACGGCGCCAACCGGCTCGGTGCCAACTCGCTGCTGTCGGCGTGCGTGGACGGCTGGTTCACGCTCCCCTACTCGGTACCGAACTATCTGGCCGGCCTGCTCGGCGAACCGGTGCCGGCGTCCGACCACGCCGCCGTGCGGCAGGCCGCGGCCGACGTGCACGCCCGGATCGAGGCGCTGACCGGGATCGGCGGCAGCACCGGACCCGCGGTGTTCCATCGCGAGCTCGGCGAGATCCTCTACCGCGGCTGCGGCGTGGCTCGCAGCGCGGCCGGCCTGCGCACCGCCGTCGACGAGATCGACGCGCTGAGCCGTCGCTTCTGGTCGGACCTGCGGGTCACCGGCGGCGCCGGCGCGTTCAACCAGCAGCTCGAGCACGCCGGCCGGGTCGCCGACTTCCTCGAACTGGCGCGACTGATGTGCCTGGACGCGCTCGACCGCGACGAGTCGTGCGGCGCACACTTCCGCATCGAGCATCAGACGCCCGACGGCGAGGCCCTCCGCAACGACGACGACTGGTGCTTCGCCTCGGCCTGGGAGACGACGCCGGACGGGACCGCGGTGCGCCACCGCGAGCCGCTGACCTTCGACGCCGTCGGCCTGGCCACCCGCAACTACCGATAGGACGCCCGTGAACATCACCGTCGAAGCCTGGCGCCAGGACCGCCCGGACGCCCCCGGCCGCTTCGAGAGCTACGTGGTCGCGGGCGTCACACCGCAGATGTCGCTGCTCGATGTGCTCGATCTGCTCAACTCCCAGCTGGTGGCCGCGGGCGACGAGCCCGTCGCCTTCGACTCGGACTGTCGGGAGGGTATCTGCGGCGCGTGCGGGATCACCGTGAACGGCCGGCCGCACGGCCCGGTGCCGAACACACCGTCGTGCCTGCAGCACCTCGGACAGTTCCCGGAGACCACGCACTTCCGCGTGGAGCCGTTCCGCGCCAACGCCTTTCCGGTGGTGCGCGACCTGGCGGTGGACCGGTCCGCACTGGACCGGGTGATCCAGGTCGGCGGTCACGTGGACGTGCTGACCGGGCAGGCCGCCGACGCCGACGCCGAACTGATCGGCCACGACACCGCCGAGCGGGCCCTCGACTTCGCCGGCTGCATCGGGTGCGGCGCGTGCGTGGCCGCGTGCCCCAACGGCTCGGCCCATCTGTTCGCCGGCGCCAAACTGCTCCACCTGTCGCAGCTGAGCTACGGCAAGCAGGAGCGCGGACGCCGCGCCCGCGCGGTCACCGGCAGCCTCGACCACGACTTCGGCCCGTGCTCGAGCTTCGGCGAATGCGCGCAGGTCTGCCCGGCGGACATCGATCTGTCCGCGGTGGCCGCGGTGAATCGGGAGGCTGTGCGCGCGGCCTTCCGCCGACGACCTGACTGAACGGTAAGGTAGGGCCATGGCTACCGAATCACCGACGTACTCCCTGCGTAAGCGCCTGCCCGCGAATCGTCTCGGCAACACCCTGTTCTCGCTCGGCATGGTCGCGCGGGTCCCCTACTTCGGCACGGTGCTGCCCATGGTCCAGGAGATGCGGCCCGGCTACTGCCGCGTGTCGTCGCCGAACTGGTTCGGCGTACACAACCACCTCGGCACCTTCCACGCCATCGCCGCCTGCAACCTCGCCGAGGCCGCGATGGGCATGCTGATGGAGGCGACGACGCCCACCAGCCACCGCTGGATCCCCAAGGCGATGAACGTGCAGTACCTGGCCAAGGCGAAGACCCGGCTCACCGCGCACGCCGAACTGGCCGAGCCCATCGACTTCACGGCGATCGACGTCGGCGCCGAGGTAGTGGTGAGCATTCGGATCTGCGACACCGGCGGCGCCGAAGTGGTCCACGCCGACATCACCACGTGGGTCACCCCCGCCTGACCCCGGCCCTACGCTGCTCTCAGGTACGACAAGTAGTGTTATGCGCGACAATTCCCCCGCCGTTTCCGCGGGGTGTACACGTGACGAAGGACCAATGCCTTGAGTGCCAACCGTGTGATCGATCCGCGCGCTGCTGAGAAGCGCCGCTCCCTCCTCATCACCTTCGCCGCCGTCATGGCGCTCGTCGTGATCGCCGCCGGCGTGATCATCTGGGCGGTCAACCGCGGCGACAGCGGCAGCGGCGGGACGGCGGTTCCGACGGCGGGGGTCACCACCGACGACGCCATCCGCGTCTCGGCTGCGCCGGCCGGCACCACTCCGCCGGTCGTCATCACCGTGACCGAGGACTTCCAGTGCCCGGCGTGCAAGAGCTTCGAAGAGCTCATGGGGCCGACGCTGAACAGTTTCAAGGACAATCCGCAGGTCGCCGTCGACTACGTGGCGATCAACATGCTCGACAGCATGTCGTCGACCGAGTACTCCACGCGCGCGGCCAACGCGTCGATGTGCGTTGCCGAGAACACCGGCAAGGACGGCGACTTCGCCACCTGGATGAAGTTCCACAACGCGCTGTTCGTCTCGCAGCCCGCCGAGGGCGGCGCCGGCCTGTCCGACTCGCAGATCATCTCGATCGCCAAGGAGTCCGGCGTCGAGGGCGTCGACAGCTGCATCAAGAACGTCGAGTACCGCAACTGGATCGACGAGACCTCGGCGAAGGCGATGAGCCAGCCGGGCTTCGAAGGCACTCCGAGCGTCCGCATCAACGGCGACGTGGTCCAGCTGAGCACCCCCGACGACCTGCAGGCCCGGGTGAACGCCATTCTCGAGGGCGCTAAGTGACCTCCGCGGTCGACGCGGACGCCGGTGGTGACGCCGGGCCGGATCGCGAACCGGCCACGGCGGCCGACACCTCCGCCGTCCACCCGCTGCTGGCGCTGCGCCCGATCGGTGCGGTCTCCTCGTGGGTGATGCTGGTCTGCGGCATCCTCGGCATGGCCGGATCCGCGGCGCTCTCCATCGAGCGCGTCGAACTGTTCAAGAACCCCGCCTACTCGGCGTCGTGCAATTTCAGCCCGGTGCTGTCGTGCACGTCGGTGATGAAGACCGAGCAGGCAGAGTTCCTGAGCTTCCCGAACCCGTTCCTCGGGCTGCCCGCGTTCGCGGTGATCCTGGTGACGGCACTGCTCTCGCTCGGCAAGATCGCGCTGCCCCGCTGGTACTGGATCGGCCAGACCCTGGTCACCGCGGTCGGCTTCGTGTTCGTCAATTATCTTGCCTTCCAGAGCATTTACCGCATCGGCGCGCTGTGCCCGTACTGCATGGTGGTCTGGACGGTCACCCCGATCATTCTGGTGTTGAGCTTGTCGCGCGCCCTCGGCGACGGCCCGCGCCTGTCTCTGGTGCGCGACGCCTCGTGGATCGTGCTGGCCGCCTGGTACCTGATCGTCATCATCGCCGCCGGTGAGCGGTTCTGGTACTACTGGAAGACTTTGTTCTGACCGGTTAGTTCTTCAGCGATCGCCCACGCGACCATCGCGATGGTCGCGTGGGGGCCGCTGTGGACGGGCCCGGGCAGTACCGACCCGTCTACCACCCGCAGCCCGCGCAATGCGCGGAAGCCGCCGAGGTGATCCACGTCCGGTCCGTCGAGGGGCAGGGTGCCCGTCGCATGTTGGGACATGCCGATCGTCGGATCGATCTCGATCGAGCCGGGCACCACGAGTTCGGTGAATTCCGACGCCGCCAACATCTGCGCGACCTGCGCTGCGCCGCGGTCCATCCGGGCCCGCGACTCCGGGGTCGGCACCCCCAGATCCAGACCTGCTTCGTCGACCACGCCGCGGGTCGGCTCGCGCAGGTCGGTCACGCCGATCGGCACCCCGCGCTCCGCGTGCCCGCCGATGAAGCGCGCGAAATCATCGCCGTAGCACCGGATCTCGAGGCCGTCGTCGCTGTGCACCACCGACTGCAGCAGCGCCGGTGCCTGCACGCTCCGCCGCGGCGTGAAGCGCACCAGCCGCTCCGCATGCTCGTGGGTCGGCAAGCGCGGCAGCCCGAGGGCGCGCAGGACCTCACTGCGCAGCAGCAGGTCCGCGGTACCGAGTGCGCCGGCCGCGAGGATCACGTCGCCCGCGGCGACGTGCTCGGCGCCGATCCGAATCCCGTGCACGCGCCGGCCGTCGTGCACGATCTCCGCCACCGTCGTCTCGCCGAGCACCGTGAGCCCGGGCGTCGGGGACGCCAGAAAGGCGTCGGCGGCGGTGAACCGACGGCCCGCGCGCCGATTGCTCCGCACGCGGACCAGTCCGGGGCGCGACCACGCGCCGAGCTCCGGCGGCCCCGACCTCGGCGTCCAGTACCGCTCGAAGGCCGCGGCGACGTCGCCGAGTTCATCGTCGGCGAAGGTCGAGACGCTCATGGCGCCGCCCCCGGCGGCACCGCCGTCGAGCGCGGTGAAGGCCGCGGCACACCGTTCGGTCGTCCACCACGAGGGCCACGCGTCGAAGTCCGCGAGGTGCGGCCGAAGGAAGTAGCCGCCGTTGATCGCGGCCGAACCCCCGAGCCCGCGGCCGCGGACCACCGGTCGGCGACGAATCTCGGCCACCGGTGCACTGCGTTCCGGATCGTCGAGGGGCAGCCGGGTCAGCGCCGTGATCGACGGATCGGGCGGGGCCCCGGGGCCGCGTTCGACGAGCAGTACCGACCGATCCCCGGCCGCGGCCAGCCGACCGGCCACGATGGCGCCCGCGGTGCCCGCACCGACCACCACGACGTCCACCGACGTCGGCGGTTGCGCGGCCATCGGTCAGAGCCTCAGGACCGGAACCAGGGCCGCCGGACTCGCTGCGGCCAGCACGCCCTGCCACAGGCCCGCACCGTAGGCCAGGTCGTCGAGCCTGCGCATGAGGACGAAGCCGAGCGGCCCCACGGCCGGGGACCTCGACTGCAGCACTTGATCGCGCAGCCACCAGACGGCGCCCTCGGCCACCGCCAGCTGCAGCACCACCCGACGGAAGCGTGGCATCACCAGCGCCGCAAGCAGAGTCAGCGGCCAGTAGTGCCGCAACAGGGCCTGGCTGGCCTGCAGCAGACCCCACCCGATGCCGCGGCCGGTCGCCGACGCCGCGATCACGTCGCGCCCCGGGATCCCGGCGAGCAGCTGCCGGGTGCGGTACATGGAGTACAGCGACACCACCGACGCGAGCAGCAGGCCGATCCGCGTGCGAGTCATCAGGCCGACCACGGCGAGCGCCATCGCCGCCGTCGCCATCACCGGTGCCGCCGTGGTGCCGTGCCGACCGGCCAGCTGCGCGGCACCGGTCCCGTAGTAGCGCCGACGGTTCAGCAGCTCGCGCAGCGACTCGCGATGATCGTGGCGGACGTGCGCGATCGGGTCGTAGTACACGCGCCACCCGGCGGCGTGGGTGCGCCAGCAGAGGTCCACGTCCTCGGCCACCCGCAACGACTCGTCGAAGCCGAGGAACGCGGACCGACGGACCACCATCGCCGCGCTGGGGACGTAGGCGAGCGCGGTGCCGGGGGCGACCGGCGCCTCGGTCGGTCCCATGTCCAGGGAGGAGTGCGCGTTGGCGTAGCGAGCCACCACCGAACCGCCCGACGGCAGGCGTCGGCCCACCACGCGGGGAGCCACGATGGCGACCTTCGGATCGGAGAAGTGCCCGAGCAGGATGATCAGCCAGTCCCGCGTGGGCACGGTGTCCGAGTCGAGGAAGGCGACGAACTCGGTCTGCGCGGCGGCCAGTCCGGCGTTGCGCGCGGCGGCCGGGCCGCGGTTGACGTCGAAGCGGATCAGCGTCACGCCGTCGGGCACCCGCAACGGCACCGCGGAACCGTCGTCGACCACGATCACCCGCCGGCCGCCGAGGGCGGCCAGCATGGTGTCGACGCCGGATTGGTTGTCGCGCACCGGAATCACCACGGTCACCGCATCGGTGTTCGGTCCGTTCATCGGGCGCGGCAGGCCGATACCGGAGTCCAGCAGGGTGCGTGCGAGACCGCGGGTGGCGGCGTCGTGCACGGAGATCCGACCGTCCGCCGAGGTCATGCCCAGCGCCGCATCGGAGAGCTTGAGGACGCGGGTGGGCGATCCCCCGACCAGGTAGCGCAGGTCGCCGTTGCGCACGCACCGCCGGTCGATCTGCACCTCGAAGCCGTCCGGCAGCGCCGTCTCGGCGGGCCCGGTCACCGCAACCGCCCCGCGTCGTCGACGGTCCACTCGGTCAGCGCGCGAGCCAACGTCGCGGCGACCTCCTCGAGATCCCGCGCGCCGTGCGCCGGATCGGCGCCGATCGGATCACCGAGCACCCCGTTCGGACTGACCCCTGCCGTGCCGACGGCACGCAAGTCGTCGAGCAGGTCGACGATGGGCGCGGTGTTCCCCGCTTCGGCCCGATCCATCCGCACGCGGTCCGGCGAGATGTCCAGCAGCACAGCGGTTTCCGTGCGTCCGGCATGCGCATCGGCGCCCGGGAAGGCGCACGGGAACCAGGCCGCGTCCCGACTCTCGGCGCGCAGCTGCGCCACCGCCGCCATCACCGCGGCGCCGTTGCCGCCGTGCGCGTTGACGAAGACGAGGCGCTGCGCCCACCGGCACGCGCTGCGTCCGAACTCCAGCAGCAGCAGGGTCAGCGCCTCGGTGCCGATCGAGATGGTGCCGGGGAAGCCCTCGTGTTCGCCCGAGGCCCCGTACTCCACGGTCGGCGCCAGCAGGACCCGCGGCGCCGCGGAGGCAGCCGTGCCGAGTGCCGCCACCGCGCGGGTGGCCACCGCCTCGCCGATGCGGGAATCGGTGTCCAACGGCAGGTGCGGCCCGTGCTGTTCGAGCGAGCCGACGGGAACCACGAGCGTCACCGCGGCACCGGCGAGGTCGGGCCACACCGTCGAGGCGAGTCGCGGGACGGCGTTCATTGCGCCGACTCTACCGACGCGCGCGCGCCCGGTGAACCCCACCGGGCAATGTTCGCCCACTGCGCGTACCGCCAGAACCAGCGACCACAGGAGTTGCCTGCCTCACAGCTGTGTAATGCTGAAGTCAACGGTCAGCCGACCCGCACCGCTCGTGAGAAATCGCTCGTGACAATTCGGAGGTACTTCGCAGTGACTACACCCAGCCGTCCTTCCTCGGGTCGTTCCGGCCCCCTCGCCGCCATTCGCGTCATCGAGTTCGCCGGCATCGGCCCGGGCCCGCACGCGGCCATGCTGCTGGCCGACCTCGGCGCCGACGTGATCCGCGTCCAGCGTCCCGGCGAACTCCCCAAGGAGGGCCGCAAGGCCGACGCCCTGCTGCGCGGTCGCCGCGTGGTGGAGGCCAACCTGAAGAACCCGGCCGACCGCGAGACCATCCTGAACCTCGTGGCCAAGGCCGACGTGGTGATCGAGGGCTTCCGCCCCGGCGTGATGGAGCGTCTCGGCTTCGGGCCCGACGACCTCGCCGCGGTGAACCCGGGCCTCATCTACGGCCGCATGACCGGCTGGGGCCAGGACGGCCCGCGCGCCGAGCTCGCCGGCCACGACATGAACTACATCTCGCTCACCGGCATGCTGCACGCGATCGGCCGCGCGGACGAGAAGCCCACTCCCCCACTGAATTTCGTCGGCGACTTCGGCGGCGGCTCGATGTTCCTCGTGGTCGGCGTCCTGGCCGCCCTCGTCGAGCGCAGCATCTCCGGCAAGGGCGAGGTGATCGACGCCGCGATGGTCGACGGCGCCTCGGTGCTCGGCCAGATGATGTGGGCCTTCCGCGGCACCGGCCTCTGGCAGGATCGGCGCGGCGTGAACCTGCTCGACACCGGCGCACCGTTCTACGAGGTGTACGAGACCTCGGACGGCAAGTGGATGGCGGTCGGCGCGATCGAGCCGCAGTTCTACGCGCAGCTGCTGGCCGGGCTGGAACTGGATCCGGAGTCGCTGCCGAACCAGCTCGACATGTCGCGCTGGCCGGAGCTCAAGGAGAAGTTCATCGAGGTCTTCGCCACCAAGACCCGCGAGGAGTGGGCGGCGATCTTCGACGGCACCGATGCCTGCGTCTCGGCCATCCTCGATTTCACCGAGGCCCCGAACGATCCGCACCTGGCCGCTCGCGGCTCGCTGGTGGAGATCGACGGCGTGATGCAGGCCCAGGTGGCACCCCGCTTCGGCCGCTCGGCCACCGAGACCCCCGAGGCCCCGGCGCGCACCGCGACCGACCCGGCCACCGTCTGGAACGACTGAAGCCCGAACCAACGGGGCCGAACGATTGAGCACCGCGGACGCCGACCTGGTCGGCGTCCGCGGCTCGGTGACCGCTTCCGCCTGCGCGGCGCCGCGCTACACAAAGCTGATCTGACCGCCGCGAACCTCCGCACGTCGACACTGAGCCACGCCCCATCACGCGCACCATTCACCGACTCTGCGTTCACTGACGCAGCGTTCAGTCGGCCGCCTCCGCCAGACGCTGCAACCACGAAGCCAACAGCGCAGTCTCCTTTTCCCCCAACAGATCCGGCCGCGCCACCGCAAAATCGAGCGCGGCGAACAGCGCGGATCGTCTCGACGATTCGTCGTTACCGATACCGGTGATCCCCGCGATGACCGCGTCTCGCACAGCCGCGGTGAGAGCTGGATCCGGCGCGGCGAGAAGGATCTGTCGAAGCGTAACCCCGACGTTGGTCGCCAGGATGTGCGCTGCCGCCTGGTCTGCGGAGACGGTGAGACGCCCCTGCTCCTCTGCGACACCGGTCAGCGCACGCAGCATCTGCGTGGGACGCGATGTCGCAGGACGTGCGTCACCCGGCCGCACCTGGCCGTACATCAAGGTGTACAGACCTGGATTCGCCAGGCCGAAGGCGACGTGCGCATCCCAGCCGTCACGGAGATCCTGAATCGGATCGCCGCTGGACTCCCGGTTCGCCTTGGCCGAGAGATACAGGTTGAAGCCGTACTCCGCAACAGCGTCGAGCAGCCCATCCTTATTGCCGAAGTAGTGGTACAGCGTTGGCATCCGCACGCCGACGCGATCACACACTGCACGCAGGGAGATCTCTGAGCCAGGCAACTCTGCGGTCAGCTCGACCGCAGCCTCCAGCAGCCTCTCGCGTGTACCACCTCGCACATCTTCTATCACCCTGATACATTAGCCGCATATCGCCGGTATACGATCACGTATCATCGATATACCACCAACTCAACAACACACAGGGGAACCCACATGACGTACAACCTGACCGGCAAGAACGTCCTCGTCGCAGGCGGCGGAAAGAACCTCGGGGGGCTCATCAGCCGACTCGCCGCGGATGCGGGCGCCAATGTCGCAGTGCACTACAACTCCGATTCGAGCCGCGCCGAGGCAGAGGCGACCGTCGCCGCGGTCCGGGAACGGGGACGCAATGCAGTGCTACTCAGCGACGATCTGACCAACCCCGACGCCGTCGCACAGCTGTTCTCCGACGCGAGCGCGGCACTCGGGGGGATCGATGTAGCAGTGAACACCGTGGGCAAGGTGTTGAGGAAGCCGATCGTCGAGACCACCGAGGCCGAGTACGACTCGATGTTCGACATCAACAGCAAGGCGGCCTACTTCTTCATCAAGGAGGCGGGCCGCAACCTGAACGACAACGGCAAGATCATCACCATCGTGACAGCACTCCTCGCAGCGTTCACCGACGGCTACTCGACCTACGCGGGCGGCAAGAGCCCGGTCGAGCACTTCACCCGCGCTGCCGCGAAGGAGTTCGGCCCGCGCGGAATCTCGGTCACCGCCATTGCGCCCGGCCCGATGGATACCCCGTTCTTCTACGGCCAGGAGACGCCTGAGCGCGTTGAGTTCCACAAGTCCCAGGGCATGGGCAACCGCCTGACCAACATCGAGGACATCGCACCGATCGTCACGTTCCTGGCGACCGAGGGCGCGTGGATCACCGGCCAGACCATCTTCGCCAACGGCGGCTACACCACCCGCTGATCGAAAGGATCTTCATGTCTACCGAACTCACCGGCCCCGTGGCCGCCTTCGTCGAGACCGTGAACAAGCACGACGACGCGTTCCTCGACTTCTTCACCGATGACGGCTTCGTCGACGACTGGGGACGCATCTTCACCGGGCGAGACGCAATCCAGGACTGGAGCGACAAGGAATTCATCGGCGCCAAGGGCACGATGACCGTGACCCAGGTCGACACCGACGGCGACGACATCGTCGTGATCGCCGACTGGCGCAGCAGCTGGGCCAACGGCCTGAGTCGCTTCACCTTCCGGCCGGCAGGCGACAAGTTCGCCGCAATGATCATCCGCGAGGGCTGATCACCGAGAAAGGGGCCCGGATCGCACACTTCGGTCCGGGCCCCCTTTGTCAACCAGATCGGCATCAGACCTTGGTCGCACCCATGTCGATCTCGAGTTCCGAACCGGTGATGGCGGCTGCGGTCGACAAATAGAAGACGGCGTCGGTGAGGTCGTCGACGCTGGCGACCGGGTAGTGGTCCATCATCGACGGGAAGTGGCGACCCCAGTTCTGGAAGGCCTTGATCGCCTCGGTGTCCTCGAGCCCCATCGCGGTGTGCACGGCGTAGGGATGCACGGTGTTGACGCGGATCTTCTCCGGGCCGAGCTCCTTGGCCGCGGTCTGCGCCAG
The DNA here is from genome assembly GCF_039542465.1 of Gordonia alkaliphila. Lineage (NCBI taxonomy): Bacteria > Bacillati > Actinomycetota > Actinomycetes > Mycobacteriales > Gordoniaceae > Gordonia > Gordonia alkaliphila. The sequence goes on from NZ_BAABIE010000012.1 coordinate 125,075, forward strand.
GCCGCGCAGACCAAACTTCGACGCCGAGTACGACGCCTGCACCGGCATCGCCTTGATGCCCGCGCACGAGGATACGATCACGATGCTGCCGCCGTTGCCGGCCGCGAGCATCACCGGAATCGCGGCCTTGAGCGTCTTCCAGGTGCCGACCAGGTTCACGTCGATCACATCGGTGAACTGTTCCTCGGTCATCTCCCAGGTGAGGCCCCAGGTGAGGATGCCGGCGTTCGCGATGACGTGGTCGAGGCGGCCGAACTGCTCGACACCGTCGGCGAGCAGCTGCCGCTGGAACTCCAGGTCGCGCGTGTCGCCCTGGCGAGCGAGGATCGTGCCGCCGACCTCTTCCACGAGGCGGACGGTCTCGGCGAGATCGTCCGAGCTCGCGGGCGGATAGGTCGTGTGGTCGGCGACGCGGTCGGCGATGTCCATGCCGATGATCGACGCGCCCTCGCGCGCGAAACGAATGGCGTGGTTACGCCCCTGACCACGGGCGATACCCGTGATGTACACGACCTGACCGTCGAACTGTCCCATTACCGAAACGCCTTTCTAGAGCACACGTAGTCGCCGAACTGTAACACGTTCTAGTCTGGGCGACGGTCGCGCCCGACGCCTCGCCCCGTCCCCCGCGGTCAGGGAAGCGAAACGGTTCCCCACCCGGTGTCGGCAGGCTGGTGACAGCGCGGCCGACCCCGGTCGGGGAACCGTGTTCGGGTGGTGACGATCAGCCGCCGAAGGACTGCTCGAAACCCTCGGGGATGATCAGATCGTCGCGGCTCAGGTCGGCGATGTCGGACTTGCCGAGGCCCATGAGCGAGGAGTCCAGGCCCATCTGCAGCAGGTCGAGGACGTTCTCCACACCGGCCTGCCCGTTGGCGGCGAGGCCCCACAGGTACGCGCGGCCGATCATCACGGCCTTGGCGCCGAGCGCTAGGGCCTTGGTCACGTCGCTGCCGCGGCGGATGCCACCGTCGAGCAGCACGTCGAGGTCCTTGCCCACGGCGTCGGCGATCGGGCCGAGCACGCGAATGGTGGCCGGGGTGCCATCGAGGTTGTTGCCGCCGTGGTTGGAGACCGAGATGGCGGTGGCGCCGATGTCGACGGCGCGCTTGGCATCGTCGAGCCGGGTGATGCCCTTGACCATGAACTCGCCGTCCCAGTGCTCACGCAGCCACTGCAGGTCTTCCCAGGTGGGCGGCGGGGTGTTCATCCACTGGCCGTACACGTTGAAGAAGGTGGGCCCGGGCTCGCCCTTGTGAGCGATGTTCGGAGCGCTCAGGTCCGGGATCAGCAGCTTGCCGTCGCGGAACCAGCTCATCGCGAAACGCGGCTTGGTGATCATCTCCGGAGCCAGCTTGGCGACCGCGTTGAAGTCGACCTTCTCCGGGATCTCCGGGCTGCCCCAGTCGCGGCCGACGTTGAACACCCAGTCGGTGGTGACGATGAGCCCCTTGCAGCCGGCCTCCTTGGCGCGGTTCGCGCGCGCCAGGATGTCTTCGCGGCTGCCCAGCCAGTAGATCTGGAAGAACACCTTGTCGTTGACGGCGGTGACCTCTTCGACCGGCTTGGACGCGAAGCTCGACAGACCCATCGCAGTGCCGCGGGCGGCGGCGGCGCGGGCCACGGCCACCTCGCCGTCCGGGTTCACGGCCTGCACGCCGGTCGGGCTGATCATCACCGGGAACGGCAGGTGCTGTCCCATCACGGTGGTGCCCAGATTGCGCTCGGGGGTGGTGCCGATGACGTGCGGCGCGAAGCCGAGCTCACCGAAGGCGTCGACGTTGTCGTTGACCGTGATACCGGCCTGGGTGCCGGCCACCAGCGACGAGTAGATGGTCTTCGGCAGGCGCTTCTTGGCGCGACGCTGAGCCTCGCCCACGGTCTCGAACCACGGGTTGCGGCGCCACGGATTCTTTTCCGCGAGCTCAGAGAATTTGGACATGTTTCTAACTCTCGATCAATAGGGGTGGTGAAAACTCGCCGGTCGGGCCCATCGTCGACGACGGGCCCGACCGGCGGATGTCAGGAACAGCAGTTCGACGACGAGCAGCCGGTGGCCGTCGTCGGCATGAAGCCGGCCAGCGGGTTCTCGTCGCAGTCACGCGAGGGCGGGCGGGTCATCAGCGTCAGCGGAGTGCCGCGCGAGTGGTCCTTGTTGGCGGTGGGCTTGCTGCGCTCGCCGGCCAGCAGTTGCTCGCCGTAGCCCTGCACGCACTCGGGGTCGGGGCCGTCGAGCGGCAGTCCGGTGAAGAACTTGGCCGCCATGCAGCCGCCGCGGCAGGCGTCGTAGTGCGCGCACGAGTTGCACGCGCCGGCGCTCTGCGGCTCGCGCAGTTCGGTGAACAGGTCGCTGCGCTGCCAGATCTCCTGGAAGCCGCCCTCAGTCTCGGTGATGTTCCCGGCCAGGAAGTTCTCGTGAATCGCGAACGGGCAGGCGTAGACGTCGCCGACCGGGTCGATGAGGCAGACCACGCGCCCGGCGCCGCACAGGTTGAGACCGGGCAGACCGCTGCCGCCGCCGCTGCTGAAAGCCGACAGGTGGAAGAAGGAGTCGCCGGTGAGCACGCGATCGCCGTGCGCGACGAGCCACTCATACAGGTCGCGCTGCTGCTCCGGCAGCGGGTGCAGATCGTCCCAGACGTCGGCGCCGCGGCCGGACGGACGGAGCCGGGTGATGCGCAGCGTCGCGCCGAAGCGATCGGCCAGCGCCTTGAATTCGTCCAGCTGGGTCACGTTCTGGCGGGTCACCACCACGCTGATCTTGGCGTCGGCGAAGCCGGCGTCGGACAGGTTCCGCAGGGCGCGCACTGCCATGTCGAACGAACCGGGTCCGCGCACGGCATCGTTGACCTCGGCGGTCGCGCCGTCGAGCGAGATCTGCACGTCCACGTAGTCGGTGGCGGCCAGCCGCTGCGCCACCTCGGGGTTGATGCGCAGGCCGTTGGTGGAGAACTTGACGCCCACCTGGTGGTCCACGGCGTAGTCGACGAGCTCCCAGAAGTCCGGGCGCACGGTCGGCTCGCCGCCGCCGATGTTCACGTAGAAGACCTGCATGCGCTGCAGTTCGTCGATGATCGCCTTGCACTGCTCGGTGCTCAGCTCGCGCGGGTCCCGCTTGCCCGAACTCGACAGGCAGTGCACGCAGGCGAGGTTGCAGGCGTAGGTCAGCTCCCAGGTGAGGCAGATCGGCGCGTCCAGACCACGCTCGAACTGGTCCACCAGCCGGCCCACCTTCGGGGGCACCGCGGGGACGGTCGGGAGGTCGAGGCGGGGGGTGGTCGACGGCAGGTCGTCGATCCGGGGTTCAAGGGTGGTCATGAGTTCACTCCTGGTCGCGGGCGGTGATCATCCCGGAGTCGGCCAGCGCAGTCAGCGCCTGGACGTACATCGGACGGTCGGCGTCGGCGATGCCGGCGGCGATCAGGGCCGCCTCCGCGCTGGGCTGATCGGCCAGCGACTGCACCAGGTCGACGACGACGAGGTTCTTGAGGAAGGACAGCTTGCGTGTCCCGAAGTGATAGAGCAGCGCACCGAACGGTTCCGGCCGCAGGGCCACCGACGGATTGAGCCGCCAGGGCAGCGTGAGAGAAAAGGACGTGCTTCCGGTGACCGCGAGGTCACCGGAAGCACTTGTCGACGCGGTGGTCATCAGTAGACGCCGCACATCCCGTCGATGGAGACTTCCTCCACCAGCGATTCCGTGACGAGTTCCTGAGTGTCCTCTGCCATGTGAACCAACCTCCTTCGAGTTTGTTTGTGGTTCACGCCACACTATAATGGCACCAGGTGCAAAATCAAGGGGTCCGGCGACACCGTCGAGCACGGCCCGATCACCGCAGGAGATGAGCAGGATGACGCGTGCCGGGCGACCGCAATCGACCACGCGTGCCGAGCTGAGCACCCTCGCGATCGACCTGTTCACCGAGAACGGTTTCGACCAGACCAACGTCGACGACATCGCCGCCGCCGCCGGCATCGCGCGCCGCACCTTGTTCCGCTACTTCCCTTCCAAGAACTCCATCCCGTGGGGCGACTTCGACGGCCACCTGGCCAAGATGCGCCGACAACTGCGCGCCCACCCGGATCAGCCACTCGGCGAAAGCCTGCGCCTGGCCCTGATCGCCTTCAACGAGGTCCCCGAGGTGGAGCACGAACACCACCGACGTCGCATGCAACTACTTCTGGAAGTTCCTGCGCTGCAGGCGCATTCGATGCTGATGTACGGCGAATGGCGGCAGATCGTGGCCGAGCACGTCGCCGAACGCCTCAGCCTTCCGGTGACCGCACATCTGCCGCAGACCATCGCGTGGCAACTGCTCGGCGCCTCGCTCGCCGCCTACGAGCAGTGGCTGGCCGACCCGTCCACCGACCTCCTCGAACTGCTCGACGAGGGCTGCACCGTGGTGACCCACGGCCTCCCACCGGAGGCCGCCGGAGTGCACACCGGGCACAACTAGACTCGCGCTCGAGTCCTGATATTCTGTATTAGAACCTGTTCTAGTTTCCCGGCGGCGACGCCGGGCCCATTCCACAGAGAGTCCACATGACGGATCTGACGCCGCACTCCGCACGCAGTGCGATCCTCACGGTCGCCGAGGTGATCGACGAGACGCCCGATGCACGCAGCATCGTCTTCCAGGTGCCGGACGTGCACGCGGACAAGTTCACCGACTACGAATCGGGACAGTTCCTCACGCTGCGCATTCCGAGCGACGAGACCGGCTCGGTGGCGCGCTGCTACTCGCTGTCGTCGGCGCCGGGCGCCGACGAGCTGCCCAAGGTCACCGTCAAGCGCACCGCCGACGGCTACGGCTCCAACTGGATCTGCGACAACCTCGCCGCCGGTGTCCAGATCGAATCGCTGCCGCCGTCGGGCGTCTTCGTCCCGGCCAACATCCACACCCCGCTGCTGCTGATCGCGGCCGGATCCGGCGTGACCCCGGTGATGTCGATCCTGAAGACCGCCCTGACCAAGGGCACCGGTCCGATCACCTTCTTCTACGCCAACCGCGGAGAGAATGACGTGATCTTCGCGGCCGAACTCCGCGACCTGGCCGCCAAGCACACCGGCCGCCTCACCGTGATCCACTGGCTCGAGTCGCTGCAGGGCCGCCCCACCGCCAAGGCGCTGGCCACCAGCTTCGCGCCGATGGCCGCCACGCACAGCGCCTACATCTGCGGCCCCGGCCCGTTCATGGACGCCGTGCACGCCGGACTGGCGAAGGCCAAATTCGACCACCACAACGTGCACACCGAGGTCTACAACTCGCTCTCCGGCGACCCGTTCGTCGACATCGAACTCGACGAGGTCAGCGACGAGGAGGCCGCGGCCGCCGCCGAGGTCGAGGTGGAGTTGGACGGCGAGACGCACACCTTGAAGTGGCCGCGCTCGCGCACCCTGGTCGACGTGATGCTGGCCGCCGGTCTCGACGCGCCGTACTCCTGCCAGGAAGGCGAATGCGGATCGTGCGCGTGCACCCTCGTCGAGGGCACGGTCGAGATGGAGAACTCCGGCGCCCTGGATCCCGACGACATCGCCGACGGCTACATCCTCGGCTGCCAGGCCCGACCCACCAGCGACAACCTCTCCGTGGAGTTCTGATCTGATGAGCGATTCCGTCGTCATCGTCGGCGGTGGCCTGGGAGCCTCCCGCCTCGCCGAGAACCTGCGCGGGAACCAGTTCGCCGCGCCCATCACCATCCTGTCGGCCGAGGAGTACCTGCCGTACGACCGCCCGCCGCTGTCCAAGGTCACGCTGACCGACGACGCCGCGCGCGTCGACCTCAAGCCGGCCGAGTTCTACATCGACGCCGACATCGACGTCCGCCTCGGTGCCCGCGTGGTGTCGGTGGACACCGCGGACCGGCACGTCGTCGTCGAAACGCTCGACGGCGAGCGTTCCCCGGTCCCCTACGGCACCCTGGTGCTCGCCACCGGCCTGCGCCCGCGCACGTTCCCCGGTGAGGGCGGCGACCTGGCCGGCGTGCACGTGATCCGCACCTTCGACGACGCCGTCGCCCTCCGCGAAGAGATCGGCGGTGCCCGCACCGCCGTGGTGATCGGCGCCGGCTTCATCGGCTGCGAGGCCGCTGCCAGCCTGATCAAGCGCGGCCTCGACGTGAGCGTGGTCGAACCGGCGCCCACCCCGCTGGCCGCCGCCCTCGGCCCGGTGATCGGACAGTTCGTGGCACGCCTGCACACCGAGGCCGGCGTGAAGATGACCACCGGGGTCGGCGTGACGCGCCTGCTCGGCACCGACGGCCGGGTGTCCGCGGCCGAACTCGACGACGGCACCGTGCTCGAGACCGATCTCGTGGTGGTGGGCATCGGCGGCTACCCCGACCTGACCTACCTGGACGGTTCGGACATCGAACTCGCCGACCGCGCCACCGGCGGCGGTATCGCGTGCGACCACCTCGGCCACACCAGCGCACCGAACGTCTTCGCGATCGGCGACGCCGCGAATTGGGCTGACGCGCACGGCGATCGACATCGCGTGGAGCACTGGAACCACACCGTGGAGCAGGCCGTCACCGTCGCCGCCGAGATCGAAGAGCACGCGCTGCCTGCGCCGACCGTGCCGTACTTCTGGAGCGACCAGTACGACCTCAAGGTCCAGTTGCTCGGCTCCCCGCGGCCGGACGACGAGGTGCACGTGGTCGACGACGACGGCCGCAAGTTCCTGGCCTACTACAGCCGCGACGGCATCCTCACCGGCGTCGTCGGCGCCGGACGCGTCGGGAAGCTGATGAAGACGCGACCGCACCTGCTCACCGAGACGCCGATCGCCGACCTGCTGGGGTGAACGGCGTTGGCCCGCACCTGACTTCGACGGCCACCGCCGCCGAGATCGTCGCAGCGATCCATGCCCTCGGTGACCCGGAGCGGGCCGTCGGCACCAGCCGGTTCTTCAAGACCGGCCCCGGCCAGTACGGCGCGGGCGACGTGTTCGTCGGCGTCCGGGTGCCGCAGCTCCGCGCGCTGACGAAATCGCTGCGCGGGCTGCCCTCCGACGTGGTGCGCACCCTGCTCGAGGATCCGGTGCACGAGGTGCGACAGGTCGCGCTGTTCACCGCGACCGCGAACTTCGGCGCGGCCGATCCGGCCGGGCGCGCCGCTTGGGTGCAGCTGTACCGGGACGCGGTGCGGGCCGGACGCGTGAACAACTGGGACCTCGTCGACCTCTCCGCCGACCCCATCCTCGGCACCTGGCTGGTAGAGCAAGGCGACCACCGAGAGCTGCTGATGTGGGCCCGCTCGGAGAACCTGTGGGAACGTCGGGTCGGCCTCCTGGGCACCTTCGCCTTCCTCAAAGCCCAACAGCCGCAAGCACTTCTGGACGTGGCGCCGCTGGTGATCGACGACCGCCGCGACCTGATCCAGAAGGCCTTCGGCTGGATGCTGCGCGAACTCGGCAAACGCGTTGACCGCCGACTGTTGCTCGACTACCTCGATGCGCACGCCCACGCGATGGGCCGCACCGCGCTGAGCTACGCCGTCGAACACCTCCCCGCTGAGCAGCGCGCGGGCTACCGGGCACTCCGCTCCCCGAAGTGAGAGACTGGGAACTATGCCCAATATCGATTTTCAGATGGATGGTTCTCTGGCCCGAGCAGCACGCCACCTCACCAAGGTGTCGGCCCGGACCATCGCCCGCCGCGCGGGGATCGACGCCGACGCGCTGCGCGGCTACGAGAAGGGCGGTGACACCCTGACCGAGGCCCAGATCCAGGCGGTCGCCGAAGCCCTCGTGCACTACGGCGTCCTCTTCGTCGCCGAGGACGAAGTGGGCGGGGTCGGTGTGCGCCGCAAGTTCACCCGCACCAGCGTGCAGCGCATCGAGACCTGGGAAGGCGAGGGCGGCCCCGTCGGCGACGACGACATCTAGGCCGTGTTGATCAAGTCGGTCTTGATCCAGATCAGTGTGGCGGCGAGGCAGATGCCGGCGCGGTAGTTGCGGGCGAGCTTGTCTGAGCGCATCGCGATGCCACGCCACTGCTTGAGCCGGTTG
>NZ_BAABIE010000013.1:0-129145 GCF_039542465.1 Gordonia alkaliphila
GCCGACTCACCCCGACCACCGACACCGACTCGCAGACGGAGGTGAGCACCGATCCACTGATGGAACTACCCGCCTGATCACCAACGAAGGATCAGAAACCAGTTACACCACTACCCGGGACTTGACCCTCGACTCCCGTGCTCGCACGGTCGGTTTGATGTTCCCGCGTGGCTCGGGGAAGACGACGCTGACCGCCGCGATCGGGCTCTACAGCTTCTTCTGTTGGGGTGATGGCGCGAACGTGGTGGTGTTCGCTGTCGACGAGCGTCAGGCGGGTCTCGCGTTCTCGGCTGCGCGCCGGATGGTGGAGTTGTCTCCCGAGCTCGCCGAGCGCTGTCAGGTGTTCAAGGACCGCCTGTACATTCCGGCGACGGACTCCAGCTTCACGGTGTACCCGGCTTCCCCTGCAGCGGCTGAGGGCCTTGATTACGTGATGGCGATCGTTGACGAGGCCGGCGTGGTGAACAGGGACTTGTTCGAGGTTGTCCAGCTCGCTCAGGGTAAGCGTGAACGCTCGGTCCTGGTGGCGATCGGAACGCCTGGCCCGAATGTCGAAGACCAGGTTCTTCTGTCGCTGCGCGAGTACGCGCTCGCCAATCCTGGCGACACCACGATGCGGTGGAGGGAACATTCCGCTGTTGGTTTCGAGGACCATCCCGTCGACTGCGAACATTGCTGGAGCCTGGCGAATCCGGCGTTGGACGACTTCTTGCACCGCGATGCGCTGGTGGCTCTTCTGCCGCCGAAGACTCGGGAGGCTACGTTCCGGCGTGCTCGTCTGTGCCAGTTCGCTACCGATGTGGATGGCGCCTTCCTGCCGCCCGGTGTGTGGGACAGCCTCGGCAACGGTGAAGGTGTTCCTGAGGGCCTGGAAGTCGTTGTGGCGCTTGATGGTTCGTTCTCTGATGACACGACGGCCCTGCTCGTCGGCACGGTGTCGACGGAACCTCACTTCGACAAGATCCGCGTGTGGGAGAAGCCGCCTGGTGATGATTCTTGGCGGGTGCCGGTCGCCGAGGTGGAAGACGAGATCCGGCAGGCCTGCAAGCGGTGGCAGGTCGTGGAGATCATCGCCGACCCGTTCCGGTGGACCCGCACTCTGCAAGTCCTGGAATCGGAGAAGCTGCCGATCCTGGAGTTCCCGCACTCGCCGTCTCGCTTGACCTCGGCGACCGGCACCCTGTACAGCGCTGCCTTGAACGGCAAGCTGAGCCACTCGGGCGAATCCACCTTGGCCGCGCACGTCGGTGCCGCGGTGATCGTGGAGGACGCCCGGGGAATCCGCCTCGCCAAACAGTCGAGGTCTCGGAAGGCCCGCAAGATCGACCTGGCCGCGTGCTTGGTCATGGCGCACTCACGAGCTACGTGGCGCGCTACCCGCAACACCCGCAGAAGAACACGGAGTTTCCGATGACTGACACTTTGACCACCCTGCTGCTGCAGCTCGACCAGCCCGCGGCGATCTACGCCGAGAACGAACGGTACTACTCTGGCCGGCAGGCTCTCGCGTTCCTGGCCCCCGAATCCCGAGATGCGCTCGGTGACCGGTTCGGACGAATGGCAACGAACGTTCCTCGCCTGACGATCACCAGCCTGACCGAGCGGCTGCGCGTCACCGGCTTCTCCGGCGTCGACGTCTGGGATGACTGGCTCAGGAATGATCTCGATCAGCAGTCCACCATCGCGCACCGTGAAGCACTCCTCCTCGGCGCCTCCTACGCGATCGTGTGGGCCGACCAGTTCGGCAGGCCCAAGGTCACCATCGAATCGGCGCGGCAGGTCACCGTCATCACCGACCCCGGTACCCGGCAGATCGTGGCCGCGCTGAAGCGGTGGGAGACGGAGACGACGACCGAGGCTGTCCTGTACGGCCCGCACGAGATTGTGCGCCTTCGTGCCGAGCAGACCGGTGCGACGACGGCAGGCTTCAAGGTCATCGAGACGTTGGCGAATCCGCTGGGCATCGTCCCCGTCGTCCGGCTGACGAACTCGGATCGACTTCTCGACGATGGTGTCTCGGAGATCGAGGACCTGAAGCCGCTGATCGACGCTTTGAACAAGCTGTTGACGGACATGCTGGTGACCTCCGAATACGTTGGCCGGCCTCGCCGCTGGGCCACCGGAATCGAGATGGAGGAAGACGAGGACGGTAACGCGATCAACCCCATCCCGGAAGGCGATCGGGCGATGATCTCGGAGAACCCGGACTCGAAGTTCGGTCAGCTCGAAGCCGCGGATCTCGGAGGCTACGAATCGGCGGTCCGCATCCTCCTCGGGCAGATCATGGCGGTCTCCGCTCTGCCTGCGCACTACATCGGGCAGTTGACGGCAACCCCGCCATCGGCGGACGCTCTGCGCGCTGCAGAAGCGTCACTGACCGCCCGCGCTCAGGCACGACAGCAGGTGTTTGGTCGCGCGTGGGAGCAGGTGGCCCGACTCGTCGTCGCTGTCCGTGACGGTATCGATCCGCTGATGGTGGAACCTCGGGTGATCTGGGCTGATCCGGCTACCCGCTCGATCGCCCAGGAAGCCGACGCCGTGGTGAAGCTGTTCTCGTCGGGTCTGTTGCCCGCCGACTACGCCCTGCAGCGCCTCGGGTACGGGGATGACGAGATCCTTGCTATCCGGCAGGCCCGCCGTACCGCTGCGCTCGACTCCACCGCCGTGGATCTGTCGAAGCTGGTGGGTTGATGGCTCTCACGGACACGCTGAAAGCGTTGGCCTCCGACACCGAGCAGGTCGTGATCGCCGCCTACAGGAGCTTCCTGGAAGGTCTCATCGACCGAGACGACACTGTTGTTCTCATCGCCCAGGCCATCGCCGAGGCGAACGGACGAGCCCGGAGCTTGGCAGACATGTCGGTCGCCGCCCAAGTGATGATCGAACTGCAGGAACCGGTGCCGGTGTCCGGTGTCGACTACCCGAACGATGTGCCGCGCCTGCAGAAGGCCGCCGAGACGGTTCTGACGGTCGCCGAGGGCTCGGAGGTACCGGAAGCCATCATCGGACGGTTGGCCCGCTCGGAACCGCTGGAGGCCGCGGCGTCGACGTACTCGGACGCGATGGTCCGGTCGGGTGTCACGAAAGGGTGGGTCCGGCAGAAATCGGCGTCAGCGTGCCAGCTCTGCGAATGGTGGTGGCGCGCTGGCCGCGTCTGGCCGGCAGAACACCCGTTCCAGCACCACAAGGGCTGCACCTGCACCCCGAAGGTCGTTCTGAAGGAAGGAATCAAGGAGACATGGAAGACAGCACGAGCGAAGGGCATCCGATGACCGAAGTAGATCAGCAGCTCGACACCGAGCTTGTCGCCGACGAGGTACGGCAGGAGAGCGCAGGCCCTTCTGCGCCGACCGGCGAAGAAGTCACGGATGACCTTGAAAAGCCCGAGGACGAGCCCGAGACGTTCCCACGCGAGTACGTGGAGAAGCTGCGCCAGGAGAACGGGAAGTACCGTCAGCGGGCTCAGCAGGCCGACGACCTCGCCCAGCGGCTGCACACTGCGCTTGTCGCCGCCGATGGCCGACTGCAGGACCCCACGGACCTCGCCTTCGACCCGAGCCACCTGGACGACGACAACCTGACCGCGGCGATCGATGACCTGATCGAACGCAAGCCGCACCTGGCGGCCCGCCGAATTGTCGGCGACGTCGGGCAGGGTGCCACTACCACAGCAGGAGCAGTGAACCTGCTCGGAATCCTCGGAGGGAGGTGAACATGAATCTGAAGAACGAGACCGCAGAAGCCATCCTGGCCCGCATCAAGGATCTCGCCGAGAACGCGCCCGCTGGGAACGTGCGTGAACTCGCCGAGGCTTACTCGCTCGTCGTCGCCGCAAACCGGGGTGCCGGCGTGCCCGACGAGGATCGGAAGCGACGGACCGCAATGGCAATCTGATCTCAGTATGTGAGACGATGAAGGGGCGCATCTGGAATGCGCCCCTTCTTCTCGTCCTGGCGACGATCTAGAAATTCTCAATTCGTAGATCGCCCCAGGAGGCACCAATGGCTGAATCCACCGCCACCAATCCCACCCTTCTCGCCGATCAGGTCGCGTCCCTGCTCGTCCAGCCCCTCGAAGCCGCGTCGGTCGTCCTCGCGTCCGGTCCCCGGATCTTCGACACCGCACGCGAGCTCCGCATCCCCAAGCTCGTCTCCGGCTCCACCCCCGGCTTCGTCGGTGAAGGCGCCCTGATCCCCGACACCGCAGACGCGAGCTTCAGCGAGATCACCCTGATGCCGACCGAACGCAAAAGCATCAAGACGATCATGCGCTTCAGCTCCGAACTGGTCCGGCAGTCCGTCATCGGCATCGACTCGGTACTGAAGGCCCGCCTCGTCAAGGACGTCTCCGATCTCCTCGACGACGCCCTCCTGCAGGGAGCCGGGACCTCCGACTCGATCAAGGGAATCACCAAGCAGGCCGGCGTCACGACCGGCGATCTCGACGTCACCGACCCGGACAGTCTGCTCGACGCCATCGCCGCGCTGAACGCCAAGGAGATCACCCCGAACCGGTGGTTCCTGTCCGGCGCCGACTTCGCCGAACTCCGCAAGCTGAAGGAGTCCTCGACCTCGGCCCGCTACCTGCTGGAGCCCGACCCGTCGAAGGCCTCCGGCACCACCCTGTTCGGTATCCCGGCGACCGTCACGAACAAGCTGGACGCCGGGACCGCGGTCCTCGCCGACATGTCGACCGTGGCGATCGCACGCGACACCAGCCCCAGCGTGACCGTGCTCAACGAGCGTTACGCCGAATACGACCAGGTAGGTCTTCGTGTCACGTGCCGCTACGACCTCGGCCTGCTCCACCCGGAGGCGGTCTCGGTCCTGACCGCCACCCCGTAATGGCACCATCAGGGCAGGACGTGGCCGCGTTCCTGGGGAAGGAAACTGATCCTGGTGCGGTCGCGCTCGCCGAACAGCACGTCCAGATCGTGACAGCGATGGCCCGCGCCTACACCCGCGGTCGTGGCTTCTCGGCAGCTGGCGACCCGTCCGAGGACGTTGCCGCAGTCATCACGACGGCAACGGCACGGTTGGTCACCAATCCTGGGCAGCTCGCCTACGACCAATCTGCCGGCCAATTCTCGACGTCGGTCCGTGACTCGTTCGCGGGCTGGACGTTGGCGGAACTGTTCGTCCTGAACCGGTATCGGCGGAAGGCACAGTAGGAAGACTCGCGTTCCCGGCGCTCCCCGGTTGTAACGCGACGAGGCCCAGCGGAGGACCATCCCCGCTGGGCCTCATTCCGTCCGCAGTGCGTCCGCAGTAGATCCGAAACAGCCCGTCAGCACCAAACGCACACAACGCTTTGACCTGCACGAACAACGCCACCAAAACTCCGGCAACGTCAGCAAACCCCCAGGACGCAATTCCAGATGTACTACGACTGCTGATCGGCCACGGCTGACGACACGACTCCGCCCGCGCGACCTACGTCGCGCGGGCGGAGTCGTTCGCGCGGGGAGTCAGCCGTCGTTCCGCACGCCGGCGAGAAGACGTGGCTGATGGCCGGTGCAACCGCCGCCGTCAGAACAGGGAGGCGGCGGCGACGCCGAGTGCGGCGGCGGCGACCGCCGCGACGAGCGTGCCGAACAGTGCCGCGGCGGCCGCACGCCACCGGCCGCCGCGAGCCAGGGTGGCGACGTCGTACATCGCGGTGCTGAACGTGGTGTACCCGGCGCACATCCCGGAACTGAGGACGATCCCCCACTCCGCGCCGTCACCGCTGAAGATCGCCAAGCCGGTGAGGAAGCCCAGCACGAAGCTGCCGACGACGTTGATGCTGACGGTTCCCCACGGAAAGGCGGGTCCCGCCCACGACCGCACCAGAGTGTCCTGGCCGTAGCGGAGCAGCGCGCCGAGGCCGCCGAATACGCCGACGCCCAGGAGCAGCCACACGCTCATCGGAGGCCGCCCGCGCGGCGCAGCCCGTGCGCGGCCCAGATGCCCAGCGCCACCGCAGCCAGCCCGGCCGACAGGCTGGCTGCGGCATATGCCGCCGCCAGTGGAAGCCGATCGCCGCCGGCCAGCAGTTCGATCTGCACCGCGAAGCTGCTGTAGGTGGTGAACGTGCCGAGGAAGCCGGTGCCCAGGCACAGGCGCACTCGTCGACGGGTCCCGGACTCGGGTTCGGTGGTCTCTGATCCGGTGGTCTCTGATCCGGGAGTCTCGGGGCCGGCGAGCACCAGTGACTCCAGGAGCAGGCCCAGTGCCAGCGCGCCGACGACGTTCACCACGAACGTCGCCAGCGGGAAGCCGCCGCGGTCGCCCAGCGCCTCCTCGACGAGGTAGCGGGCCGGGGCACCGAGCAGTCCACCGAGGAAGACCCAGAGCATGGTAGTCCCGCTTCCCCGGGTGCGCCCCGTCGTCTAGCCGGAGGTCTGCAGGTACCGCTCCAGACTGTCGTCCAGTTCGTCCATCCACCGGGTGTGGTGAGGAATGCTACGGGTTCCGGTCATCACCGACGTGTAGGTGTAGTCGCGGTACCCCATGATGTCGGCGGCCTTGTCGTTCTTCCAGGCCAGGAAGATCTCCACCACCCCGTCGACGTCGAACTGCGGGTAGTCGGTGAGGTTCACCAGATCCTGGACGTAGTCGCCCTGGAACCGGATCTCGTCGGCGGCATCGGCGAGGGCGACGAAGCGCTTGCGCCACTCGGCGATCGACGCGTCCCGCTCGCTGCGGTCGGGCATCGCGGAGCGGCCCAGAATCAGGTCCCGGACGTACCAGGCCTGCGCGTCGAACATGTTGAAGGTGAACCACTGGTCCTGGGCGCCGACGTAGAACAGCTTCGGATTGTCGTTCCACACCACACCGCGGTAGAGCCCGTCCGGGTACACGTTGTTCGGCGACCGCAGACCCAGGTCCTCCGGCAGGTACGCGTACTTGTGCAGGTAGCCGGTGCACACGATCACCGCGTCGACGTCCTTGGTGGAGCCGTCGATGAAGTGCACCGTGTTGCCGTCGAACCGCTCGATGCCGGGCCGTTCGGAGAAGCCGTCGGGCCACTGGTAGCCCATCGGCTGGGTGCGGTAGCTCGCGGTGACCGAGCGGGCGCCCATCTTGTACGCCTGGCTGCCGATGTCCTCGGCCGAATAGCTCGAACCGATCACCAACACGTCCTGATCCTTCAGGCCCTCGGCGCCGCGGAAGTCGTGCGCGTGCGTCAGCATGCCCGGGAAGGTCTCGATCCCGGCGAAGGTCGGGAAGTTCGGGTAGGAGAAGTGACCGCTGGCCACCACCACGTAGTCGAAGGTCTCGGTCGAATCGGCCGCGGTCGGCAGCGTCTGGCTGGTGACGGAGAACTGTTCGGTGTCGGCGTCGTACGACACCCAGCGCACCGCGGTCTCGAAGCGGATGTACTTGCGGACGTCGCTCTTCTCCACGCGGCCGGCGATGTAGTCCCACAGCACTTCGCGCGGCGGGTACGACGACACGGGACGACCGAAGTGCTCGTCGAAGGAGTAGTCGGCGAATTCCAGGCCCTCCTTGGGGCCGTTCGACCAGAGGTTCCGGTACATGCTCGACGGCACGGGCTCGCCGTAGCCGTCCAGTCCGGTCCGCCAGCTGTAATTCCACTGTCCACCCCAGTCGGTCTGCTTCTCGTAGCACACCAATTCGGGGATCTCTGCTCCAGCCTGGCGCGCGGCCTCGAAAGCGCGCAGCATGGCCAATCCACTCGGTCCGGCACCGATAATCGCTACCCGGGACATGTAAAACCTCGCGTTCTGCATCTACTCAAATAACTCGGTGACGAGACGCGGTACACAGCGGTCGCGGCCTGGGTTCGGGCCTGCGACGGGACACGCTCGCGGGAGGTCGTCCCGGGCGGTATCCCACAAATCTTCCGCCGGTACTCCACACTCGCGCACCAACAGGCCCTCTGACCTTATCAAACTGTTCGGTAAGGTGACTTTCCATGAGACTCAAGCCCATGCTCCTGTTGCCCGTCGCTGCCTCCGCGCTGCTGCTCGTCGGCTGCTCGTCCGACGATTCGTCGAGCAGTGCGGACACCACCGGCGCCGCCCAGTCGGCCACCGACGGCGCGGTCACCGCGACCTCCTGCCCGAGCACCGAACCGGCCGCCGACACCGCACCGCAGTGGACCGTCACCGGCACCACCGGATCGATCGCCGTGGTGGGTCAGTCCGACACCACCGCACCGCTGATCACGGTGAAGGACAAGCCGTTCACGGTGGACAAGACCGAGGTCAAGACGCTGGAGGCCGGCGACGGCGCAGTCGTCACCGACAGCGAGATGATCAGCGTCTGCTACCAGGGCGTCAACGGCGCGA
The DNA here is from genome assembly GCF_039542465.1 of Gordonia alkaliphila. NCBI lineage: Bacteria > Bacillati > Actinomycetota > Actinomycetes > Mycobacteriales > Gordoniaceae > Gordonia > Gordonia alkaliphila. The sequence continues at coordinate 8,297 of NZ_BAABIE010000013.1, forward strand.
CCGGCGAGGTGTTCGACAGCGCGTACGCGCGCGGCGAGGCCGCCGAGTTCAGCGCGGGCGGCGTGATCCCCGGTTTCGCCGAGGCTCTCGTCGGCCAGAAGAAGGGTTCCAGCGTCGCCGTCGTGATCCCGTCGACCGACGGGTACCCGCAGGGCACGCCGGACGGCTCGATCAAGCCGGGCGACACCATCATCTTCGCCCTGAAGATCCTCGACAACTGATCGCACAGCGACCCCAGCGGGGACCTCACCGGATCGCGGTGCGGTCCCCGCTCTCGTTCCTCACCCCTGCACACAGTTCGTCACCGGACCGCTCGTCACGGGTGTCGCGACCCTGTTGCCGCCTCGCGCACGGGGCTCGCGGCGGCGACCCGCTGTCAGGGTCGCGACACGCCGGGGTCAGGGACGGCCGACGGTAGGTCAGCCGGACCGCGGCCGTCGCGGTGTGTTGGCGAACGGTGTGATGAATTCGGGCGCGCCGGCCATGCCGCGCAGCGAACTGCCGGAGATGTTGGTGTACTCGATGCCGGGCAGATAGGGGTGGCCGTCCGGGTTCATCTCCGCGATGAAGAGGGAGCCGTCCATCATCTGCGGCAGTGCTTCGCACGGCATCACCAGCGACGGATCGACGCCCAACCGGTTCCGCAGGGTCGCCATCGCGTGCTTGGTCCCGTCCAAGGGCCGCCGTCCCCTGCCACAGCGGCGCCAGGGAGATGTACTTGCGGATCTTGCCCTCGCCACCGAGGAAGCGGGCCCAGTAGTTCGGGATCAGGGTGCCCTGCGAGTGCCCCACCACATCCACCTGGTCCGCTCCGGTCGCGGCCAGTACCTTCTCCACGAACTCCCCGAACTCGGCGGCGCTCACTTCGATGCGCCGCATGCCGCCGAGCGCCGAGATCGGCCAGTTGGCGTGTTCGACGGCGCCGTAGGTGAGGGTGAACACCGCATAGCCCGCGTCGGTGAGCAGCGGGACGTAGGTGCCCCAGTTGGTCTGCGCTCCGCCCGCGGTCCCATGCACCAGAATGACCGGCACCGGGTGCGCCGGATCGAGCGGTTCGTCCCAGCGAGATTGGCCCCGGGCAGACTGCGACCGGGATGGGCGATCTCCGGGGCGATGCCGGAGAAGAAGTCGTAGACCACGCGGTTCTGCGCCCGCTGCTGTTTCGGCCGCAGTTCGAGGAGCGCCTCCCACGGCACTCGACGCGGCGCCTCGTGCCCCAGCACCAGCGCCGGCTGCGCCAGCTTCTGCCCCACCAGCAGCGGCACGGTCACGACGTCGCTCAGCGCACGACCCACGGTGTCGCGGTCCACCTTGCGCAGCGCGCGGTTGTACAGCGAGAGCATTCTTCACTTCGCACTGACCGTTTACTCGCCTCCCGCCCCGGTCATTCCCCGAATACCTCGGTCACCACACCCTTCGCGCGTCGGGTGACGCGCAGGTAGTGCTCGAGGAACTCGACGGCCTCGTCCTGCGGCCACCCGGCCGCGTAGGCGATCGCGCGGAGTTCGCGCCCGGGCCCGGGCAGCTGGTCGACGGGCTTGCCGCGCACCAGCACCAGGGCGTTGCGCGCCCGCGTCGCCGTCAGCCAGGCCTCGGTCAGCATCGCCACCTGCTCGGCGGGCAGCAGCTCGGCGGCCTCGATGGCCTCCAACGCCTCCAGCGTGGACGTGCGGTGCAGCTCCGGATGCTTGTGGGCGTAGCGCAGCTGCAGCAGCTGCACGGTCCATTCCACGTCGGCGAGGCCGCCGCGCCCCAGCTTGGTGTGCGTGGTCGGGTCCGCGCCGCGCGGCAGGCGTTCGGCATCCACCCGCGCCTTGATGCGCCGGATCTCGCGCACCGCGTCGGCGGACACTCCCCCCTCGGGATAGCGGATGGCGTCGATCATGTGCAGGAATTCGAGGCCCAGTTCCGGGTCGCCGGCCACCGCGTGCGCGCGCAGCAGCGCCTGCACTTCCCAGGCCTGCGCCCACTGCTCGTAGTAGGCGCGGTACGACGCCAACGACCGCACGATCGGGCCGTTCTTGCCTTCCGGACGCAGCCCCACGTCCACCTCGAGCGGCGGGTCCGCGCTCGGGGTGCCGAGCAGGGCCCGCACGTTGTCGGCGACGTTCTGCGCCCAGCGCAGCGCCGTGGTCTCGTCCTCGCCCTCGATCGGGTCGCATACGAACAGCACGTCGGCGTCCGAGCCGTAGCCGAGTTCGCCGCCGCCGAGACGGCCCATCCCGATCACCGCCATGCGAGCCGGGACCTCCCCCGATTCGTCGGTCGTGGCGGCGATGACCTTCTCCAGCGCCGCGTTGATCACGGCGGCCCACACCGTCGACAGGGCCCGGCACACCTCCCGCACGTCCATCAGGCCGAGCAGGTCCGCCGAGGCGATGCGCGCCAGTTCGGCACGACGGTGCGAGCGAGCCACCGCGATCGCCTTGCGCGGGTCGGCCTGCCGACGGACCGAGGCGATCAGGCCCTTGACCACCTCGTCGCTGGTCACCTCGCACAGCTTGGGGCCGGAGGCGCCCGAGGAGTACAGCGCGATCACGTCGGGCGAGCGCATCAACAGGTCGGCGATGTACTCGGACGTGCCGAGCACATGCATCAGCTGCTCGGCCACCACCCCGTCGTCGCGCAGCAGCCGCAGGAACCATTCGGCGTCGACCAGCTCGTCGCACAGGCGCCGATAGTTGAGCAGCCCAGCGTCGGGGTCCGGGGTGTCGCTGATGTGCTGCAGCAGGCCCGGCAGGATCAGCATCTGGATCTGACCGCGGCGGCCGCGCGCGGAGCCGAGCGCCTTGATGTGCGCGAGCGCCCGCTCCGGCTTGGCGTAACCGAGCGCGGCGAGTTGCCGCTGCGCGGACTGGTTCTGCAGATACAGCGAATCCGTGTCGAACCGGGTCACCGCCTCCAGCAGCGGGCGGTAGAAGAGCTTCTCGTGGAGTTGCCGCACACGCGTGCGCTGTCGGCGCAGTTCGCGGCGCAGCACCTCGGTCGCGTCGCTGCGTCCCTCCGGCCGGATGTGCGCGGCCCGGGCCAGCGGGCGCAGGGCGGCCGCATCCTGCAGGTCCGGCAGCAGGTGGGTGCGCGACAGTCGCTGCAGCTGCAGCCGGTGTTCGAGGCCGCGGAGGAACTCGTAGGAAGCGTGGAGGTTGGCGCCGTCGGTGCGGCCCACGTAACCGCCGTCGGTGAGCGCGTCGATCGCGTCCAGGGTCGACGCGACGCGCAGGCTCTCATCGGCGCGACCGTGCACCATCTGCATCAGCTGCACCGCGAACTCGACGTCGCGCAGGCCGCCGCGCCCCAGTTTCAGGTTGCGGTCGCGTTCGTTCTCCGGCACCAGCGCTTCCACCCGGCGCCGCATCGCCTGGACGTCGACCACGAAGTCGTCGCGTTCGGCGGCCGACCACACCAGCGGCGCGGTGGCCTCGGTGTACTCGCGGCCCAGCGCCAGGTCGCCGGTCATCGCACGCGCCTTCAGCAGCGCCTGGAACTCCCACGTCTTGGCCCACCGCTGGTAGTAGGCCAGGTGCGAGTCGAGGGTGCGGGTCATGGCGCCGCGCTTGCCTTCCGGACGCAGCGCCGCGTCGACCTCGAAGAAGGCCAGCGAACCGACGCGCATCATCTCCCCGGCGAGCCGCGCGGAGGTGGTGTCGGCGGGTTCGGCGACGAAGACGACGTCCACGTCGCTGACGTAATTCAGTTCGCGCGCACCGCATTTGCCCATCGCGATCACCGCGAGTCGCCCGGTGAGCGGATCGTCGCCGAGCACCTCGCGCACGGCGACGGCGAGCGCCGCCGTCAATGCCGCGTCGGCCAGATCGGACAGGTGCGCACCCACTTCGGGCAGGAACAGCACCGGCTCGTCCTCGACCACCGGGGCCAGGTCCTGCGCGGCCAGGCGCAACACCAGATTGCGGTAGGCCACGCGCAGCAGACTCACCGCCGTCGGCCCGCTGACACCGGCGCGGAAGAGCAGGCTGTCGCCGGCGTCCGGTTCGGGTTCGGCCTGCACCGCGGCCAGCATCTCCGCGCGGGCCTGCTCGGCCGACGGCAGCTTCTCGATCAGCAGCAGCCGCCAGGCATCGGTCTCGGCGACCAGGTGATCGCCCAGTGCGTCGGACGCACCGAGCGTGGCGAGCAGGCGGCTGCGGAAGCGCCGGTCAGTCCGCAGGAGCCGGTCAATCTCCGCCCAGTCCGCCTCGGTCTGGGCGGCCCGGATGCGGATCAGCGCGCGCAGCGCCAGATCCGCGTCGGGCGCCCGGGAGAGCGACCAGAGCACGTCGACGGCGGCCTCATCGTTCCAGCCGAGGACGTCCAGGTCCTCCCGAGCCGTCGGCTCCATGAGACCCAGTCGACCAGGGCTCGGCACCACCGAGCGTCCGCGTATCGCCGTCACGTCGTCGAGCCTATCGCCCGCCGCCGTCGATACACGGCTAGTGCCCCGTGTTGGAAATTGGTGAATGGTTCCCGCGAGTCAGATGGGCGGATGGCAAGGCGGAGGAGGGAGCCGTAGCGGCAGCTACAGCGACCGACGACAACGCCGCCAGGCGTTCATCTGGCCGCGGGATACCAACAATGAATTTCCAACACGGGGCACTAGAGCGGCAGGTAGTTCTGCAGCTCGAACGGGGTCACTTCCGCGCGGTAGGTGGTCCACTCGGCCCACTTGTTGCGCAGGAAGTAGTCGAAGACGTGCTCGCCGAGCGCTTCGGCCACCAGTTCCGACCGTTCCATCTCGCCGAGCGCGTCGGCCAGCGAGTTGGGCAGTTCGCGGTAGCCCATGGCGCGCCGCTCGGCCGGGGTCAGGGCCCACACGTTGTCCTCGGCCTCCTCGGGTAGCTCGTAGCCTTCGGCGATGCCCTTGAGTCCGGCGGCGAGCAGCACCGAGAACGCCAGGTACGGATTGCAGGCCGAGTCCGGGCTGCGGACCTCGATGCGCCGCGACGACGCCTTGTTCGGGGTGTACAGCGGCAACCGGACCATGGCCGACCGGTTGGCCCGCCCCCAGGTGGCGGCGGTCGGCGCTTCCCCGCCGTGCACCAGACGCCGGTAGCTGTTGACCCACTGGTTGGTCACCGCGCTGATCTCGTTGGCGTGCGTGAGGATGCCGGCGATGAACTGCTTGCCGGTGTCCGAGAGCTGCATCGGGTCGTCCGGGTCGTGGAAGGCGTTGGATTCGCCCTCGAACAGACTCAGGTGGGTGTGCATGGCCGATCCCGGGTGCTTACCGAAGGGCTTGGGCATGAACGTCGCGCGGACTCCGTCGCTGATCGCGACCTCCTTCACGAGGTAGCGGAAGGTCATCACGTTGTCGGCCATGCTCAGCGCGTCCGCGTACCGCAGGTCGATCTCCTGCTGGCCGGGGCCGCCTTCGTGGTGGGAGAACTCCACCGAGATGCCCATCGCCTCGAGCGCTTCGATGGCGTGGCGGCGGAAGTTGGGCGCCGCATCGTGCACGGCCTGGTCGAAGTAGCCGCCGTTGTCGGCCGGGATGGGTTCGCTGCCATCGAGCGGCATGTCCTTGAGCAGGTAGAACTCGATCTCCGGGTGCACGTAGCAGGTGAACCCTTGATCGGCGGCCTTGCTCAGCTGGCGACGCAGCACGTGCCGCGGGTCGGCCCATGCCAGCGTGCCGTCGGGCATGGCGATGTCGCAGAACATGCGCGCCGAATAGTTGCGGCCGTCGGTGTCCCAGGGCAGCACCTGGAAGGTCGACGGGTCCGGCTTGGCCACCATGTCCGCTTCGAAGACGCGGGAGAAGCCCTCGATGGCGGAGCCGTCGAACCCGATGCCCTCGGCAAAAGCGCCTTCGAGCTCGGCCGGAGCGATAGCCACCGATTTCAGATAGCCCAGGATGTCGGTGAACCAGAGACGGACGAAGCGGATGTCTCGTTCTTCCAACGTCCGCAGCACAAACTCTTGTTGACGATCCATGGCCCGACCCTATGCGCGTCCTGTTACGCCCGTGTTACACCCGACGCCCCGGGCCGCACCGCGCGCGCGTGTGAGCAAGACCACCGGCCCGCCCGGTGTCGCCCGTCGCTCGACGATGGGAGAATCGGGGTTGTCCACACCGACCCGGGTACCCGCAGAGCGGGACTCGAGGCAGAAATGAGACCGCGATGTCCCACGCACCGATCTACGGATCCACCGACGCCGCTCCGGCCGCACCGCGCCGCGTCACCCGACTGCAGCACCTGGCGCAGTGGAAGGCCGAAGGCCACAAGTGGCCGATGCTGACCGCCTACGACTACTCCACCGCCCGCATCTTCGATGCGGCCGAGATCCCCGCGCTCCTGGTCGGCGACTCCGCCGCCAACGTGGTGTACGGCTACGACACCACCGTGCCGATCAGCGTCGACGAACTGCTGCCGCTGGTGCGCGCCGTGGTCCGCGGCGCCCCGCACGCGCTCGTCGTGGCCGACCTGCCGTTCGGCAGCTACGAGGTGAGCCCGCAGCAGGCCCTCGAGTCGTCGATCCGCTTCTTCAAGGAGGGCGGCGCGCACGCCGTCAAGCTCGAGGGCGGCGAGCGGATAGCCCCGCAGATCGCGGCGCTGACCGCCGCCGGCATCCCGGTGATGGGCCACGTCGGCTTCACGCCGCAGAGCGTGAACACCCTCGGCGGCTACCGCGTGCAGGGCCGCGGCGACGGCGCCGACCAGCTGATCGCCGACGCGATCGCCGTCCAGGAGGCCGGCGCGTTCGCCGTCGTCATGGAAATGGTTCCTGCCGAGATCGCCGCGCAGATCACCCGCAAGCTCACCATCCCGACCGTCGGCATCGGCGCGGGCAACGAGACCGACGCGCAGGTGCTGGTCTGGCAGGACATGGCCGGCTACACCCACGGCAAGACGGCGAAGTTCGTCAAGCGATACGCGAATGTAGGCGAGGACCTCTCGCGGGCGGCGCGCACCTACGCGGCCGAGGTGGCCTCCGCGGCCTTCCCCGGACCCGAACACTCTTACTGACCCACCCGCTGCCCCGGCGGCCACGCACTAGTGTGGTCGCCATGGCAGCGCTCTATCCCCCGATCGAACCGTACGCATCGGGGCATCTGGACGTCGGCGACGGACAAGAGGTCTACTGGGAGACTTCCGGCAACCCCGAGGGCAAGCCGGTGCTCTTCGTCCACGGCGGCCCCGGCGGCGGCACCTCCCCCGCGCAGCGGCGCTTCTTCGACCCGGAGCGCTACCGGATCATCCTCTTCGACCAGCGCGGCTGCGGCCGGTCCCGCCCGCACATCGCCGACGGCGCCGACCTGAGCGTGAACCACACCGGCGCACTGATCGACGACATGGAGCGGTTGCGCGCCCACCTGGGCGTGGAGCGGTGGCAGATCTTCGGCGGCTCGTGGGGGTCGACACTCGGATTGGCTTATGCCCAAACGCATCCCGAGCGCGTCACCGAACTGGTGCTGCGCGGCATCTTCCTGCTCCGGCGCAGCGAGATCGACTGGTATTACAACGGGGGCGCCGCGCACATCTTCCCGGACGTCTGGGAGACCTACCTGGCGCCGATTCCGGAGGCCGAGCGCGACGGCGACCTGGTCGCCGCCTACCACCGGATCCTCACCGGGCCCGACCCGGCGGCCGCGCAGCGCGCCGCGAGTGCCTGGACCGGCTGGGAGAACCGGACCAGTCACCTTCTGCCGCAACCGGATGCGGACTCGTCCGACCGCTTCGACCTGGCCTTCGCGACCATTGAGAACCACTACTTCGTGCACCACGGCTTCCTCGACGAGGGCCAGCTGTTGACGAACATCGCTGTGCTGCACCACATTCCGGCCGTCATCGTGCAGGGACGCTACGACGTCGTGTGCCCGATGCGCAGCGCCTGGGATCTGCACCGAGCCTGGCCGGAGGCAGACCTGGTCATCGTCGACGATGCGGGCCACGCTTCGTTGGAAACCGGCATCGCCGACGCCCTGGTGTCGGCCACCGACCGCTTCGCCACAGGAGACAACCGTTGAGTGCACGTGAATCGCTGGAAGTAGAGCTCAAGTTCGACGTCGACGCCGGCCAACCCGCGCCGGATCTGAGCGGACTCGCACCGGGCGGCGCCGGCGCGCCGACGGTGTACGAACTGAACGCCACCTACCTCGACACCGCCGGTCACGACCTGGCCGCGCGGCGGATCACGCTGCGGCGCCGCACCGGTGGCACCGACGCGGGCTGGCACCTGAAGCGACCGACCACGCACTCCGACGCCCGCCACGAACTCGCGATCGACTTCACCGATGCGCCGGCCGACGGCGGCGTCCCCGCGCCCATTCGAGACGCCATCCTGGCGATCGTCCGCGACCAGCCGCTGATCCCGGTCGCCGAGATCATCACCGAGCGCACCGTGACGCTGGTCCACGGCGCGGACGGCTCCGTGCTGGCGGAGTTCGCCGAGGATCGGGTGCTGGCCCACGCCCATCAGAGCCAGCGCACACAGGAGTGGGCCGAGTGGGAGTTCGAACTCGTCGACGGCGACGCGGAACTGCTCCCCGCTGCCCGCAAGCTCCTGCGCGCCGCCGGCGCCCGCAAGGCCGCCAGCGTCTCCAAGCTCGCCCGCGCGATCGGCTCCGAGCCGCACACGCACAAGCCGACACGACTGCGTAAGAAGCCCACCGCACTCGACCTGATGGTGCATTCGCTTGCCACACATCGGGATTCGTTGGTCGCCTGGGATCCACTCGTGCGGGAGAACGCCTTCGACGCCGTGCACCAGATGCGCGTCACCGCCCGCAAGCTCCGCTCCATCCTGACGTCGTTCCCGCAGATCCTGGATCCGGCCAGCATCGCCGGTCTCAGCGACGAACTGCGCGAACTCGGCGAGGTCCTCGGTGAGGCACGCGACCGCGAAGTGCAACTGGAGATCAACCGAGAACTGCTGGCGCAGGAGAGCGACGTCCCGGCCGACCTGCGGACGGCCCTGATCGACGACGAGATCGCCAGCCAGGAGCGCGCTCTGCGCACCCTGCGCTACGCGCTGTCCACGCCGCGCTACCTGTCCCTGCTGAACACCCTCGACCGCGTGATCACCGACCCCGTGCCGGGCCCGGACGCCGACCGCGCCGCCGCGAAGGTGGCCGTCGCTGGCATCGAGCACGCGCGCAAGCGCCTGCGGAAGGCGGAGAAGTGGCTGACCGCGCTGGAACCGTGGTCCGCCGAATGGGTGGAGCAGGTGCACCGGATCCGCAAGCGCGCCAAGGCCGTTCGCTACACCGCCGACGCCGCCAAGCCGCTGGACCTGAAGACCGCGACCAAGACCGCCAAGCAAGCGGCCCGCATTCAGACCCACCTCGGCCATTTCCAGGACACGGTGGTCAACCGCGAGCAGCTCACTCGGGTCTCCGCGGAACCGGGCCTGTCGGCGCGCGCGATCTTCGTGCTGGGGCGCCTGGATGCACGGGAAGAGACGCGCGGGCGCGCCGCCGTCCAGGCCTATCTCGACGAGAACTGAGGTGTAGTTCACACGAGTTCGGCGTCGCCGACTACATAGGGTAGCCTCCGCTAAGTATTCACTTTCGGAAGAATCCTCCCCTTGGCGAAAGCAGGCTCCCCCATGTCCCGTCGTCTTGCCCGGACCGCTCCGGTCCTGGCCGCCCTCGCAGCGGTGAGCCTGGTGTTCACCGCCTGCTCGTCCACCGAGTCCACGGCGTCCGGCGCCACCATCAGCGTGGAGGCCACCAACGGTACCGTGCAGGTGCCGAAGGACCCGAAGCGCGTTGTGCTGCTGGACAACACGGCCGCCGAGACGGTCAAGGCCATGGGCGTCACGCCGGTGGCGGTGCCCAAGGGGCTGCTCGCGCCGTCGAAATTCGGCGACTGGATCGACAACCCGGACATCGCCGACGTCGGCACGCACAACGAGCCGAAGATGGAGGTCATCGAGGACGTCGACCCCGACCTCATCATCGCCGGGTACCGCTTCGCCAAGTACACCGCGGATCTGACCGCGATCACCGATCAGACCGGCGGCGCCACCATCGACATCGCCGCGTCCGACGACGCGGAGGGCGGCCGGGTGGCGGCGATGATCCGCCAGACCACCACGCTGGGCGAGATCTTCGGCAAGCAGCAGCAGGCGGGCGAGATCGTCAGCACCTTCAACGGGCAGCTCGACGCCGCGAAGGCCGTCAGCACCGGGCAGACCGTCTTCCTGTCGATCGTCAGCGGCGGCAAGATCGACAACGGTGCCAAGCGCATGCAGCCGCTGGTCGCCCCGTTGGACCTCAAGGACGTCTTCGGCGGCCAGGCCGGCGATCACCACCAGAACTCCGGACTCACCCCCGAGGCGATCGCGCAGGCCAACCCGCAGTGGGTCATCGTGATGGACCGCGACGCGGCCACCGCGTCCGACGGCGAGAAGACCACGCCCGCGGCCAGCGTCTTCGCCGCCCAGGAGGCGTTCGCCAAGACCGACTTCATGCGCGAGAACCACGTGATCTACCTGGATCCGGAGTTCTACGTCCGCGAAGGCATTCAGTCGTACGGCCAGAGTTACCAGCAGATCGCCGACGCCCTCGGCGCCGCAAAGTAGCGCGGTGACCGCGCAGGCGACCACCACCGCGCCCCGTCCCCCGGCCTCCCGGGCGGCGGGGCGCGGTTGGGCGATGCCGACCATGGTGGTCGCCGCCGTCGCGCTGGTGGCCGGATCGCTGATGATCGGCGAGTATCACATCACCGCGTCCGGGCTCCTGTCCGGCGACGCGGACATGTGGGAGATGTTCTTCATCTCGCGGGTGCCCCGCACGCTCGCGCTGATCTTCGCCGGCATCGCCATGAGCTTCTCCGGCGTGATCATGATGCGCCTCACGCAGAACCGGTTCGTCGAGCCCACCACGGCGGGTACCGCGGAATGGGCCGGGCTGGGCGTACTGCTGTCCTGGCTGCTCATCCCCGAGTCGTCGCCGCTGGTGAAAATGGTGGTGGCCACCACCACCGCGCTGATCGGCACTTTCGTCTTCCTCGGCATCATCTCCGGGATCCGCGCGCGCCGATCGGCCGTCGTGCCGCTGGTCGGCATCATGATGGGCGCCGTGGTCGGCGCCTTCGCCACCTTCATCGCCAATAAGAACCAGTTGCTCCAGTCGCTCACCGCGTGGCGGTCGGGCGGCTTCAACAGCGTGGTGCGCGGCTTCTACGAGCCGCTGTGGGCCGTGGTCATCATCGCGATCGCCTGCTTCGTCCTCGCCAACTACTTCACCATCGCCGGCCTCGGTCGCGACGTGGCCGTCAGCCTCGGCCTGCGCTACGGCCTCGTGGTGACCCTGGGCGTCACCATGGTGGCGCTGGCGACCGGCGTGACCTCCGTCGTCGTCGGCTTCATCCCGTTCCTCGGCCTGGTGGTGCCCAACCTGATCAGCGCACTCCGCGGCGACGATCTGCGGCGCAACCTCCCGTGGATCGCGGTGCTGTCGATCGTGATGATCGTCGGCTGCGACCTGATCAGCCGACTCGTGGTGCGCCCCATGGAGATTCCCGTCTCGGTGACCATGGGCGTGCTCGGGACGGTCACCTTCCTCGCGATCCTGCTCTCCGGGAGGTCCCGTGTCGCCCTCTGATCTGGCCACCGCCGCACCGTCGATCACCGGCGGCCGGTCCACCCGCGTCTCGCCGACGGCGCGTCTGGTGATCGCCGGGCTGCTGGCCGCCGCCGCGCTCGCCGCGTTCCTGTTGCTGCGCAACGGCATCGACGGCCTGGAAGTGGAGTCGGTGTTCGGGCTCTCGTTCACCCGCCGGGTCAACACCGCGATCGCGATCGTGATCGCCGCGGTCTGCCAGGGCATGGCCACCGTCCTGTTTCAGACCGTGACGCACAACCGGATCCTGACACCGGCCATCATCGGCTTCGACTCGCTGTACGTGCTGATTCAGACCGTCGCGGTCAGCGTGGTCGGAGCGAGTTTCATCGCCAACTCCGACACCGTGCCGCAGTTCCTGATGCAGACCGCCGCGATGGCGGTGTTCGCCCTGGCGCTGTACGGTTGGCTGTTCGCCGGCCGCCGCTTCGGGAGCCTGTTCCTGCTTCTGCTGACCGGCGTCGTCCTGGGCCTGGCCTTCCGGTCGATCGCCGAGTTCCTGCAGCGCCTGCTGTCGCCGACCGACTTCGATGCGCTGTTTCTCAACATGTACGGCCGGATCTCCGACGTGAACGCGTCCCTGCTGCCGGTCGCCGGCGGACTGGTCGCGGTGGTCGCCGTGGTGGTGTGGCGTCGGCGGCGGATCTACGACGTCCTGCTGCTGGGTCGCGAGCCCGCCATCGGTCTCGGGCTGGATCACCGCCGCGAGCTGACGCTGACCCTGGTGATGATCGCCGTGCTCATGGCGGTCAGCACCGCACTGGTCGGGCCGCTCACCTTCTTCGGCTTCATCATCGCCACCCTCGCCTACCAGGTGGCCGGCGACTGGCGGCACCGTGCGCTCCTGCCGATGTCCATCCTCATCGGCATCTTCACCCTGGCCGCGGGCCAACTGCTGATCAACACCGACGTCTTCGGCACCAACGTCATGCTGACCGTCGTCATCGAGTTCTGCGGCGGCGTCGTCTTCCTCGGTGTGCTGCTCCTGCGAAAGGGATCGCTGTGATCGAGTTCCACGAACTCACCAAGAAGTACGCGGAGAACGTCGTCCTGGGACCGGTGTCCGGCGATTTCGGCGACGGCGGCCTCACCGCCCTGGTCGGCCCCAACGGCGCCGGCAAGTCGACGCTGCTGACCATCATCGGCCGCCTGCTGAACGCGACCAGCGGCACCGCCACCCTCGACGGTGTCGCCATCGACTCAATGAAGCCGCGCGAGGCCGCGAAGAAGCTGGCGGTGCTGCGCCAGGAGAACGGCGTCAACGCGCGCCTCACCGTGCGCGACCTGGTCTCGTTCGGCCGCTTCCCGCACTCGCGGGGACGACTCGATGCCGACGACGAGCGTCTGGTCGCCGAGGCCATCGCGTTCCTCGAACTCGACGACCTCGCCGAGCGCTTCCTGGACGAACTCTCCGGGGGCCAACGCCAACGCGCGTTCGTCGCGATGACGCTGGCGCAGGACACCCCGGTGATCCTGCTCGACGAGCCGCTCAACAACCTCGACATCCGACACCAGGTGTCGATGATGGGCCAACTGCGGCGCGCGGCCGACCTGCTCGGCCGCACCATCGTGGTGGTGATCCACGACCTCAACTTCGCGGCGGCCTACGCCGACCGGATCATCGCGCTCAAGCACGGCACCATTGTCGCCACCGGCGGCCCCGAGGAGATCATGCGCAGCGACCTGCTGTCGGACATCTTCGAGACCACCGTCGACGTACACGTGCTCGACGGGCTTCCCGTCGCCGTCTACGCCGGCCGATAGCCCGCTTCGACCGCAGATCAGTCGGCGGCGAAGGCGACGGTGGCTGTTTCGGGATCGGCCTCGGTCACCGTGACCACGCAGCGCTGCCCGGCGGCGGGCGCCGGAGTGCACGGTGCGATGACGGCGGGGACTGCGATGAAGATCTCCGCCGGACGACGACCGGCCGCGTCCCGCATGACCGTCGCGTCGAACCGCGCACCGATCTGGTCGGCCAGTACCACCGCTTCGGCCAGGTTCACGCTGTTGCGGGCGGCGGTACTCGCCACCGCATCGGCGCCGCTCATCACCTTGCCGAGCCCGGGCAGCGCAGCGACCACCCAGTCCGGCACCGGCCGCCCGGCGGTCACCGACAGGCAGATCTCCGTGGCGAACCGGTCACCGAGCCGACGCAGCGGCGCCGTGACGTGCGCGTACAGCCCGCCGACACCGGCGTGCACCAGTTCGGCGTCGGTCACCGCATCGGCGGCCCCGACGTCGGCGAGGCCGGTGCCGATGGCTCGGTACCCGGCTCCGCGCATCAGGCGGGCGCCCGCGCTCATCAGCGCGAGGGTCGACGGCTCGTCCGGCGCCAACGACGCCAGGAACTGTCCCGGGGTATCGCCGCGCGGCCAGTGGGCGCCGAGCGAGGCGGCCACGCTCCGCAGTTCGTCCACCGCCTCGCGCTCGGCGGCCGGCAGCGTCCGGAAGAAGCCGACGCCCGCCGCGCGCATGATGGTGCCCGCGCACAGGCCCACCAGCAGCGACACCTGCGCATTCCAGCCGTCGGCGGGGGTGCGCGGGGCCAGCTGCAGGGTCCATGCCCGCGCGTGCCGCGGATCGTGGTTCTCCCGCACCTCCTGGTCCGGCAGGTCCAGCATCACCGCGCCGCGCGCCAGCGACCAGGCTTCGCGCGCCGACGCGAACGCGGGCAGTGCCGCCAGCGCCGGGTGCAGGGTTCCGGCGGCCGCGTCGGCGGTCACCCCGGCGTAGTCGAGCCGGGCCCGCGAGCGCACCGTCGCGCGCTCGCACGTCACGTCGACCACGTCGCCGTCGGCGGCGACCCGCACCGTCCACAGGACGGCGGGCCGGTCGACGTCGGGGAGCAGCGAACCGGCGCCCTCGGACAGCACCCGCGGGTGCAGCGGCACGTTGCCGTCCGGGAAGTAGATGGTCTCGCCGCGTCGGCGGCTCTCCGCGTCGAGCACTCCCCCGGGTTCCACCAGGGCGGCGACGTCGGCGATCGCGTAGTGCACCAGGAAGCCGTCGCCGTCGGCCACCACGCGCACGGCTTGGTCCAGGTCCATCGAGCCGGGCGGGTCGACGGTCACCAGTTCCAGATCGCGGTGGTCGGTGCGTCCGTCGGCGTGGCGATCGACGGCCGCCGCGGCCGCGGCTTCGACGTCGGCCGGGAAGTCGACGACCAGGCCCAGTTCGGCGCGCAACTTCCCGAAGTCGATGCCGGGGGCGTGAAATCTGCGTTCGACCATGTCTCCCTGTCCCCTCCGTCGCCCTGTCCCCTCCGCTCGGCGGAGCGAGAGAAGTGCGCGAACGAGTCGGTCTGTAAGCCGGATCCTGTACCGACCCGAAGGTCGGCGGCGACCATCCATCTGGGCACACCGTCGCCGGGTACCTCGAGCAGCCAACCCGCGAGCTCGGACGAGCCGTCCTCGATCACTCGCGCATCCGCACCGCAGGCGGTGCGGACTTCGGCCTTGCTCCGGGTGGGGTTTACCTAGCCGCCGCGGTCACCCGCGGCGCTGGTGCGCTCTTACCGCACCGTTTCACCCTTACCCGCTGCACGCAGCGGGCGGTCTGTTCTCTGTGGCACTGTCCCGCGAGTCACCCCGGGTTGCCGTTAGCAACCACCCTGCTCTGTGGAGTCCGGACTTTCCTCGACGCCCGGCCTGCGCGGAGATCCGCACGGTTCCGATGCCGCGGCCGCCCGACCGACTCGTTCGCGTTCCCTACGATAGCCGCTGCGCGTCCGCCGAGACCATGCGACGGGTCAGGAGAGGTGACCGGTGTCGTTCACGAGCTTCACCACGGCGCCGCCGTCCGGGTAGTACTCGGCGATCGACAGCGACGCCAGGTCCAGGTGCAGGCGGAACAGGAGTTCCGGTCCGACGCCGAGCGCATCGCGCAGCATCGTCTTGATCGGCGTCACGTGGCTCACCGCGAGGATCCGGGCGCCCGGGTACTGCGCGAGGAGCTCGCGTTTGGTCGCGGCCAGGCGCGCGCCCACCGCCGCGAAGCTCTCCCCACCGGGCGGTGCCGCCTCCAGGTCGCCCAGCCACCGCCGATGCAGCTCCGGGTCGCGGGCCGCCGCTTCACGGAAGGTCAGGCCCTCCCAGGCGCCGAAATCGGTTTCGATCAGGCCGTCGTGCACCTGTACCGGTAGCCCGACGACGTCGGCGACGGCCTGCGCGGTGGCGCGCGCCCGGGCCAGCGGCGAGGACACGATGACGTCGATCTGGTCGCGGGCGCCCAGCCGCTGCGCGGCTGCGGCCGCCTGCGACCGACCGAGTTCGGTCAGTGCCGGATCCCCGTGACCGGAGTACCGGCGATCCACCGACAGCGGCGTCTGACCGTGCCGCAGCAGCGTGATCCGGGTGGGCCGATCCACCTGCCCCTGCCAGTCGGGTGCCGTCACTGCCCGGACCCCGGCGTCGGCAGGCCCGACTGCTCGGTGCGCACCATGATCGCGGTGCACTCCTCACACCGCACCACTTCGTCCTCGGCGGCCGCCGCGACGGCCGACAACGTGCGCGGATCCAGTTCCATCCGGCAGGCGCCGCACCGGCGCTGGCGCAGCAGACCCGCGCCGACCCGTCCTTGTTCACGCAGCCGGTCGTAGACGGCCAGCAGGTCGTCGGCCACCTCGTCGGCGATGGCGGCCCGACGGCTCAGGAACTCGGTGACGATGTTCTCGGTGGTCGCGGTCGCGTGGTCGCGCGCCGTGACCGCTTCGGCGAGCAGCTCCCGGTGGTGCAGCACCGTGCCCTGCGCTCGCTCGAACTCCATGCCCAGCGCCTCCTGGCGCTCCATGATCTCCAGCAGGTCCGACTCGAGCACGTCGCGGCGGAGCTCCAAGCCGCTCAGCTCGTGCTGCAGTTCGGCGAGCGCCTTGTGGCTGAGCAGACCCGAATCCAGCTGCGTCTGATCGCGTTTGGCGTGCTCAGTGATGCCGGTCAGCTCTTCGTCGGTGGCATCGTAGGTGCGCTGCAGCTCGGCTACCGCGGCCTCGGCCCGGGCGACGTCCTCCTCGGCCACCGCGAGCTGTTCGGTCACCTCCGCGACGCGTGCTGCCTCGGGCAGTTGCGTCAACTGATGGCGGGAGCGGGCGAGCTCGGCGTCGAGATCGGCGAGGTCGAGCAGTCGGCGCTGCTGCGCGGGCGCGGCTTTCATGATTTCGGTCTCTCGTTAGGGCGTGCTGATCAGGAGGGCACAACGTTGAAGGGATCGGTCGACGGCTGGAAAACCGTTGCCGGACAACCGAACTCGGTAAGCAGTTCGGCGGCGCTGGCACACCAGGGGAACTCGGTGGCCCAGTGACCGGCGTCGACCAGCGCCGGACTCCCGGCGCGCAGGGCTTCGTCCACCACATGATGCCGGAGGTCCCCGGTGAGGTAGACGTCGACGCCCGCGGCGGTAGCCGCACCGATCAACGAATCGCCGGCGCCGCCGCACACCGCGACCGTCTGCACCGTCGCGTCCGGGTCGCCGGCCGCCCGGATCGGCCACGCCGCCTGCGGCAGCACGGCGGCGGCGTGCGTGACGAACTCGCGCAACGACATCGGCGCGGCGAGCCGACCGACGCGGCCCAGGCCGATGTCGCTGTCCAGCGCGACCTGCGCGAAAACGTCGAACGCCGGTTCCTCGTACGGGTGGGCGTCCCGGAGTGCGGCGAGCACCGCCGCTCGCGCCGACTTCGGCGCCGCCATCTCCAGTCGGTCCTCGTCGACTCGCGTCAACGCGCCGATCGCGCCGATCGCGGGCCGCGCTCGATCCATGGGGAGGAACTGTCCCGTACCCACCACCGACCACATGCAGTCGCGGTAGTCGCCGAGCGCCCCGGCACCGGCTCGGAACATCGCCTCGGCGACCTGCTCGGCGTTGCCCTCCGGCACCATCACCACCCACTTGTCCAGCGGCACAGTCGGTTCCGGCGCCAGCGGCACGCAGCGATGCAGCCCGAGCGCGTCGGCCAAGGCATCCGAGACGCCGCCCCGAACCTTGTCGGCGTTGGTGTGAGCCGAGTACAGGGCGCAGCCGCCCTTGATCAGCCGGTGCAGCAGCCGCCCCTTGGCGGTGTTCGCGGCCACCGTCTCCACCCCGCGCAACAGCAGCGGGTGGTGCGCCACGATCAGGTCCACGCCGTCGGCGAGCGCCTGGTCGACCACCGCATCGGTCACGTCGACGCAGACCAGCACCGACGCCACCGGATCGGTGGGGTCGCCGCACACGAGGCCGACGGCATCCCACGATTCGGCCAAGCGCGGCGGATAGGCACGATCCAGGGCGTCGACCACCTCGGCCAGATCTCTACTCATCGACACTCTCCCAACCATCGCGCATGGATCCATCCTGCCCCGCTCCGGCTGCCGCGGCGGCCGGTTGTGCCGAGCGTACGGGCATCATGGACGAGTGACCGCTGAGACCTCCCCCACCCGCCCCGACCCGGCCCACCCGAGCACGGTGCTGCTCGTCGACCTCGACGGCACCGTGACCGACAGTTACCTCGGGATCACCGCGTCGTTCCGCCATGCGATCGAGACGATGGGCGGCGCCGCGCCGTCGGACGACTTCCTGGCCGGGATCGTCGGACCGCCGCTGCTGGACTCGATGCGCGCCTACGGTTTCCCGCCCGACGACGCCGAGCGGGCCGTCCGGGCCTACCGCGAGCGCTACGACGTGCTCGGCTGGAAGGAGAACGCCGTGTATCCCGGCATGGCCGAACTCCTCGCCGATCTGGCCGCCGACGGGCGCACCCTGGCCATCGCCACGAGCAAGAACGAGGCGATGGCGCGCCGGATCCTGGAGCACTTCGGATTGACCGAATATTTCACCGTGATCGCGGGCGCCAGCGACGACAGCACACGCCGAAGTAAGGCACAGGTCATCGCTCGGGCGCTGAACGCACTAGACTTGGACCCGAACACCGCCCCGATCGTCATGATCGGCGACCGCTCACACGATGTCGTCGGCGCCGCCTCGTTCGGCCTCGACACCATCGCTGTCGGCTGGGGATACGGTCGACCGGGGGAGGTCGACGAAGCCACGTGGACCGTGCAGACGGTCCCGCAACTGCGCGAGGTACTGGGTGTCTGACAACCCCGAAGAGCTGCACATCTGTTTCGTGTGCACCGGCAACATCTGCCGGTCGCCGATGGCCGAATCGATCGTCGCCTCGGCGATCGACGACGCCGGTCTCTCCGACCGGGTCACGGTCAGCAGCGCCGGAACCGGAGGCTGGCACGTCGGGGAGCCCGCGGACAATCGCGCCCGCACCGAACTGCTCGCACACGGCTACAGCGACACGCACATCGCGGCGCAACTCGACTCGCGGCACCTGGCGGCGGACCTGCTGATCGCCATGGACTCCGGGCACGTCCGGGAACTCGCACGTAAACGGCTCGGCGAACGCGTCCGCCTGCTGCGCAGCTTCGACCCGAACGCCGACGGCGACGACGTTCCGGATCCGTTCTACGGCGGCCCCGAGGACTTCGCCGGGGTGCGTCGGCAGATCGAGGCCGCGGCGCCCGGAATTGTGACCTGGGCCCGTGCCGAGCTGACCGCACGGGGCTGATCGGCACCTGCTCGGTACCCTGGGCACTGTGCAACTGCTGCGAACTTTCCTGCGCCCGGGGTGGATCCTGTCGACCGTCCTGGTCGGCATCTTCGTCGCACTCTGCTTCCTGATCCTGGCGCCGTGGCAGCTCGACAAGAACACCGACACCGAGCGCCGCAACAACCTGATCCGCAGCGCCACCGAGACCGCCGCCGTCCCCCTCGAGGAGCTCGTTCCGGTCGGCGGCACCCTCGACGACGCCGATCAGTGGCGCGAGGTGACCATGACCGGTCACTACCTCACCGATCAGCAGATCGTGATGCGGCTGCGGTCGGTGGCTCAGCGGCCGGCCGCCGAAGTGATGACCCCGTTCCAGATCGCGGGCACCGATCGGGTGGTCCTGGTGGATCGCGGCTGGGTTCGCCCCGAGGTCGACGGCGCGGTGATCCTGCCCGGCGCTCCGCCCGAGCAGGTGACCATTCACGCCCGACTCCACGATTCCGAGGGCACCAGTGTCGGCAAGGAGCCGCGCATGGAGTCGTTGACCCCCGGTGGCACCGGCGACAAGGTCCTCACCGCGTACACCACCGACACGGCCGCCCTCAGCGCCGCGTCGGGGCTCGCGCTCGACCCGTTCTACGTCCAGCTGGTCCCTGATCAGCCCGGCGGTCTCGGTGCGATCGAGTTGCCGCAGCTGGAGTCCGGCCCCTACCTCGGTTACGGCCTGCAGTGGCTGGCGTTCGGCATCATGGCCCCCTTGGGCGTGGCCTACTTCGTCTGGGCCGAGGTCAAGCACCGTCGTGCACTGCGTCGGAACGACGACGGCACGCAGGCCCCCGCCGGCGAGCCGACGGAATCCACGCGTAAGACCGAACGACGCCGCATCCGCGACGAGCTGCGGCAGGCCAGCGGACCGGAGCTCACCTCGGCCGCCGCCCGAGGACCCGACCACGCTGCGACCCCCGCGGCGGACGAGCCCGCTCCGGACGAGGACGTCCGAGTCAGCACTGCGGACGAGGACGTCCGAGTCAAGACTGCGGACGAGGACGTCAAGGCGAAGCTCGCCCGCCGCTACGGTCGCTGATCAGGGCCGACCGAAGAGACCGAAGTCCAGCGAGCCCCAGTCCAGCGAGCCGGAGCTACCGGAGGGGCCGTTGCACCCGGTCACGGTGATGTGGCGCCATCCGCGGTCACCCAGCCATTCGGGCGACCCACTCGGGGTCTGACCGTTGTTTCCGGGCGGACCGAGCACGATCCGGTAGGAGACCTCGTGCGTGCTCGCCCCCGGGTTGGGCAGTGGCGGGGTCCATGTACCGGTCGGCTTCTTGAGGTCCTGGACATAGGTAGCGGTCACCGGAGCCCGGTTGGAGACCATCGTCCGACTCTCGGCGGTATTGGTCCCCGCTCCGCCGTCCGGCCAACTCGGCAGCTCCGCCTTCGAGTGCATACCGCCGGTACGCCAGACCTCGACCGGCACGCCCGCCATCGGCCGCCCGGCTTCGTCGTCGATCCGCCAGTCGATCGTGTAGGTCGTCACGTTGGTCTTGTTCACGATCGAGAACTCCGCCTTGCAGTTCCCGAGGTTCTTGGCCGAATGGGTCACCGCCCCCTCCGGCTGACCCGGTGCCACCGGACCGGGGACGAACGGTTCGGCCTGGGCGGCTCCGACGGGCATCGCCAGGGCGACGGTGAGGGCCATGCCGGCGGCGCCGGCCAACGAGAAGGTCCGCTTCATCACAGAACTCGCTTTCACGGGGTAGTTGTGACACACCCCATATCCACTATTTCGGTTGCACACGCATGCATCGGCCGGACACAGGATCGCGCGGCCCTCCGGAAGGCCGCACGGTCCCGGCCGCGGCTACCATCGTCGACGATGGCCAAAGCACCCAAACCCGAAGCCGGCAGCTTCGACATCTCCACCGGCACCGCCCAGTTGACCCCCGACGGCGTGGGCGGCTGGCTGCTGACCGTCAACGGCGCGCAGAGCAGTCATATCGACCCCTTCGATCCGACCACCCTCGAGTTCGAGTACATGCGCCAGATGGCCGCCGCCATCGCCGACGCGCACCCCGATCCGCAGACGCCGCTGCGGGTACTGCACCTCGGCGCCGCCGCCTGCGCGCTACCCGCCGCCCTGGCGCACCGCTACCCGAAGTCACGGCACGTGGCCGTCGAGATCGACGCCGAACTGGCCCGGTTGGTGCGCGAATGGTTCGATCTTCCGCGCGCGCCGCGCCTGCGGATTCGCGTCGGCGATGCGCGCGAGGTGGTCGAGTCGCTGACCGAGCACACCCGCGACCTCGTGATCCGCGATGCCTTCGCCGAAGCGATCACCCCCGCCCACCTGATGACGGTCGAGTTCACCCGCGCGGTGGCTCGAGTCCTCGCACCCGGCGGGCTGTATCTCGCCAACTGCGGAGATCGCCGGGACCTGCGGTCGGTGCGCCGCGAGATCGCCACCATCGGCGAGGTCTTCGGCAACGTCGAACTGATCTCGGACCCGTCGATGTTCAAGGGGCGGCGCAGCGGCAACATCGTCGTCGTCGCCGGCGACGGCCCGCTCCCGGATTCGGCCGCGCTGGAGCGGATCCTGCGCAGCGACCCGGAGCCGTCCCGCCTGATGACCGGCGCCGCCGTCGGTGATTTCACGCGGGCCGCCGAGGTGTTGCGGGACGCCGAGGTTCAGAGCGGGTAGCCCACCGTGCACCGCACCGGTGCCCGGGTGCCGGCGAGCGTGTTACGCACCTGACCGCCGACCCAGCTGTCGTAGGGCAGTCCGACGTGGCCGACGGTGTCGCGCGGGCAGTGATCCTGCACCACCACGTTGCGCACGTTCGCCGCGGCGGGCAGGAACCCATTGGAGTACGGGGCGGAGACCTCGTCGTGGCGGGTCATGATCATCGTGTACTCGATCGCCGGATGGGTTGGGCCCCAATCGTTCTCACCGGGTGCGCGGGCCGGCAATCGATCGGTGATCGACCCCAGCTTCGAGATGCCCTTGTTCGACGGCCCCAGGCCGATCAGGTGGCGGACCTGCGCGGCACGTCCCGGCAACTGCGTCATCAACTGGGCTACCGCGTTGCCCTGGGAGAAGCCGATCAGGTCCACCTGGCGGGCACCGGTGCGCCGCAGGACGCCGTCGACGAAGGCGCCGACCTGCTTCGCCGACGTCTCCCGCTGAGCCAGGCCGCCGATCTGCGCGCTCCAACTGGTCTGCCCGTAGGTGAGGCTGTAGACGCAGTAGCCGCGGTTGGCGAGGGTCGGCGCCAGGTACTGCCAGGCCGACATCTGGTTCTGCGCCGTGCCGTGCAGCAGCACCACCGGCATCCGGTCGCTGCGGCAGCCGGGCACATTGGACCCCGGCGGCGACAGCTGTGCGGGCTGCAGGTCGCCGGTCACCGAGGCGACACCCGCGTCGGTGACCACCGGATACGGTGGCGCGGCCGAGGCTGCGCCCACCCCGGTCACCACACCGGTCACCGCCATCGCGACCGCACCGGCCCACGTCGTCAGGCGGGTGTTGAACGATCGATCCGAGTGCGCCATGCCCTCTATCATCGCGTGCCCGAACCGACATCGCCGCGAGACCGACGCAGTTGGTGGCCCCAGCACAGCAAGCCCGTCAGCCGCGGCGGTCCTCGTCGGCCCACTCGTCGACGAGGGTCCGCACGCGATCGGCGATATCGTCGCGAACGAGGCGCATCCGCTCGATCCCGTCGATGCCACGCTCGGACGGTTCGTCGGTGTCCCAGTTGACGACGCGGAGGCCGGGTTCCTCGACGACCGCTTCGCGACCCAAGGTGACCACGAGGTCCACACGGCTGAGAAGGTCCGGATCGACCTCCTTCGGGACCTCGGTGGTGATGTCGAGGCCGATCTCGCGCAAGGCTTCGGCCGACAGTGCGTTGACGGTAGCGCCCGGTCGGGTGCCCGCGGAATGGACCTCGATCGCGCCGCCGGCGACCTGGGCCGCAAGGGCAGCCGCCATCTGCGACTTACCGCCGTTCTTGACGCAGACGAACAAGACGCACGGACGGTGCGGAGTCGGCCGGGTCATCGTCGTTCGCCTTCCGCCACGGACGGGTCCGGGGAGTCGGTTTTCGAGAACCGCCCGCGCAGGGCAAGGGACACGTAGACGAGGGCGACGAGGATCGGCACCTCGATGAGCGGGCCCACCACCCCGGCCAGCGCCTGGCCCGAGGCGGCGCCGTAGGTCCCGATGGCCACTGCGATGGCGAGTTCGAAATTGTTGCCGGCGGCGGTGAAGGCGAGGGTGGTGGTCCGCGCGTAGCCGAGTCGCATGGCGACGCCGAGAGCGAATCCACCGCCCCACATGATGGCGAAGTACGCCAGGAGCGGCAGCGCGATGCGGGCGACATCCCACGGCTTGGAGGTGATCTGATCGCCCTGGAGCGCGAAGAGGATCACGATCGTGAACAGCAGTCCGTACAGCGCCCACGGCCCGATCCTCGGCAGGAACGACTGCTCGTACCAATCGCGGCCCTTGGCGCGCTCGCCGAGTCGCCGGGACAGGTACCCGGCGACCAGCGGAATGCCGAGGAAGATCAGCACAGACTTGGCGATCTGCCAGGGCGAAGTGTCGATCGTGGTCTGTTCCAGGCCCAGCCAGCCGGGCAGCACGGACAGGTAGAACCATCCGAGGACCGCGAACATGACCACCTGGAACACCGAGTTGATCGCCACGAGGACGGCGGCGGCTTCTCGGTCGCCGCAGGCGAGGTCGTTCCAGATGATGACCATCGCGATGCAGCGCGCCAGACCCACGATGATCAGGCCGGTGCGATACTCGGGCAGATCGGGCAGCATGAGCCAGGCGAGCGCGAACATCAACGCGGGCCCCAGCACCCAGTTCAGCACGAGCGATCCGATGAGCAGCTTGCGGTCGCCGGTCACTGCCTCGAACCGGTCGTAGCGGACCTTGGCCAGGACCGGGTACATCATGATCAGCAGACCGAGCGCGATCGGCAGCGAGACGCCGTCGACCTGGACCGATTCGATGGCGGTGTCCAGTCCGGGGACCACCCGGCCCAACACCAGACCCAGCACCATCGCCGCCCCGATCCACAGCGGCAGGAAGCGGTCGAGCGTGGAGAGCCGACGGACCACGTCCTGGTCGGCGGGTGCGGTCACTGGGGCGCGCAGCACGACGTGCCGGAGCCCGCCTCGCCGACGCTGGTCAGGTCGAGGAGCGCGGGGGCCTCGCCGAAGCTCTCCGCGTCGGCGAGCACGGTGTAGACCTCCCAGCGTTCACCATCGGGAGCGCCCACCCAGACCTTGTCCTGGGTCGCGAAGCAGCAGGTCGTGTTGATCTGCTCCTCGGTGAACAGGCCCTCACCGCTTAGTCGGGCGATCTCACCGTGGACCACCTCGCTCGATTCGACCTCGACGCCGAGGTGGTTGATGCTGCCACCCTGCCCGGGGTTCTCCAGCAGCACGAGTTTCAACGCGGGGTCGGCGATCGCGAAGTTCGCGTAGCCGGGTTTGACCTTCGCCGGAGGCGTGCCGAAGAGCTTGGTGTAGAACTCGATCGCCGCCGGCAGGTCGTCGACGTTGAGGGCGAGCTGGACGCGAGACATGGGGAACCTCCAACCAATTGATGAGTGACGAGGCGTACGTGGTCAGTAGTACTCCACGACTTCGATATATGTCAAAGTAATCGGTAGGATGCAACCATGCCCAAGCCGCTTCCCGTCGTCGACATCAGCGCGCCCATCTGTTGCGCCCCATTGGCATCCGGGCCGATGGATCCCGATGACGCGGTGGAACTCGCGTTACGCCTGAAGGCCCTCGCCGACCCGGTGCGACTCCAGTTGATGGCCTTGCTGATGGGGGTCGACGACGGCGAGATGGCGGCCACCGACCTGGCGCGCGCGGTCGGCGTTTCCGGCGGGACGGCCTCGCATCACCTCGGCCAACTGCGCGCCGCGGGCTTGGTCGCCTCCACCCGGCGCGGCGTGAACGTCCTCTATCGCGCCGAACCGTCGAACCTGGAAGCTCTTCGCCGAGTCCTCGCGACCTGCTGCTGACGACCGATGCGACGACGCCGAGAGTGCGGCGCCCACTCGGGCTGCGTCGATTCAGGCCCGCGCCGTGCTCGATGCCGGCAGGCGCTCGAGTTCGACGGCGTACTCGGGCTCGGCCAGGCGGGTCTGGATCTCGGTGGCCAACACCGTCAGCCGCAGGTTGGCCTCGTCCACCACGCGCTGCAGGTCCCGATGGGAATCGAGCGTGTGCGCCGCCTCCGCCTCCAGCGAGGCATCCCGAATCACGTCGAGCGACAACGCGATGTCGGCGATGTGCAGCAGGACGGTCTCGTTGGCCCCGCTCGACACCAGGAAGCCCGACCACCGTCCCAGCAGGTCGGCCAGGCGGGACCGTTCGGCCAACAGCACCTGGCGCAGGTCCTCCAGCCCGGCCACGTAGGCGTCGTGATCGTCGTCGAACTCCGGCAACCGCAGAGTCCGCGGCACGATCAGCCCCCGAGAGAGTTCGCTGTGCCGGTCGTCGGCGAGGGCGTGCAGGAATTCCGTGAACGCCAACCGGTTGACCGGCGCCCAGCGCCGAGCGGTGGATCGTGCCAGCACCTTGTCGAGCACGAGGACCGTGAGCAAGAAGGTCACGAAACCGGCGGCGAGCCCCGAGAGGATCACCACTTCCTGCCAGATCGCCGAGGTCACGTCGAACCAGATGATGACGAAGACGACGAGGCCGATCAGAAGGCCGATGACGACGTTGATCAGTCGACTCCACACGCGCTGCCTGGACAACCCGCTACTCCCTTGACTCACCCATGCTCCCCGCACGGTGATGACACCATAGCGCGAGCGTCGAGCGCAGCGTTTTTCCCTGGTCAGACTGTGCGCGCAGTAGGGATCGAACCTACGACCGCTGGTGTGTAAAACCAGTGCTCTACCGCTGAGCTATACGCGCGTGCCGTCGTGGTGCACACCACTGACTGTGGTGAAGATACCGCCCGCCACGACCCGCACCCAAACCGGCACCTCCGCGGTGCCGCGGCGCCGTCGGGCGCGCCGCGCGAGAATCCCTCCGTTCGGCCTCCCCGAGAGTTAGCGTTGAGTCCCGAGTTTCTTCAGGAGGCCCCCGATGGTCACTTTCGTTCCCCGCGAACCCGTCGTCCACGCCCTGCGCGACGAGTGGGCCACCCTGGACGCCCTGGTCTCCGGATTCGACGACGACGAGTGGGCGGCGCCGTCGGTCCTGCCCGGCTGGTCGGTGGCCGACATCATCGCCCACATCACCGGCACCGAATGGTCGCTCACCGGCCGCGAGATGGCCGCCACCCGCGACGTGGCCGCTCTCCCCCACGTGCACAATCCGATCGGCGAGCTCAACGAACGCTGGCTCGACTACTACCGCGAGCGCACGCGCGACGATCTGATGGCCGATTTCCGCGACGTGACCGCGCAGCGGCTCACCGCACTCGACGGCATGACCGAACAGCAGTGGGACGCCGCGGGCTTCACCCCCGCCGGCACGGACTCCTACGGTCGATTCATGCGGATCCGGGTCTTCGACTGCTGGGTGCACGAGGTCGACATCCGCGACTCCCTCGGCCTCGGCGCCCCCGA
This sequence comes from Gordonia alkaliphila, assembly GCF_039542465.1. Classification (NCBI taxonomy): domain Bacteria; kingdom Bacillati; phylum Actinomycetota; class Actinomycetes; order Mycobacteriales; family Gordoniaceae; genus Gordonia; species Gordonia alkaliphila. The sequence continues at coordinate 35,004 of NZ_BAABIE010000013.1, forward strand.
CGACCCGCTGCCGGCGACGTGCACGCGCAAGGAGATGGTCGCCTCGCTGCCGTTCATCATCGGCAAGAAGGCCAAGGTTCCGGCCGGGTCCGCGGTGACCGTCGACTTCACCGGCATCGCGCCGCGCGCCGTGCACATCGCGGTGGAGGATCGGGCGGCCGTGGTCCCCGAGCTCGACGGCCCGGCGGACGTGACCTTGCGCGTGGACCTGGCCGACTACGCCCGCCTCATCGGCGGTCGCACCACCGCCGATGAGGCCACCGTGCAGATCGAGGGTGACACGGCACTGGGCGAGCGGATCGTCGCCAGTCTCCACTACATGATCTGACCGGGGCAGCGCCCGGCAGGAGAAGACCGGGCGGCAACCCGCTGCCGGTTTCGTGATCGATCCGGTACCCGCTCCCGGTTGCCAGGCGTGTTACCAGTGGGGTGCAATAGCACCATTGTGACTATTGATCTGAAACGACGGCTCGCCCGCCGTGCTGCCCTCGCCGTGGCCGGCACCGCCGTCGCCGCCACCGCGCTGACCTGTGCCCCCGCCCCGGCCCAGGCCGACCCGATGACCGAGCTGATGGGTGTCGCCGGCCAGATCCTGCAGGAGCTGCCGGGCACGTCAAATCTGTCGACCGACCTGCCGTCGCTGTTCACCCTGCTGCTCCCCGACGCCGCCCCGCAGCTCCCGCCGAGCGGCGACCGTCGCACCTCCTGCCGCCAGGTGATCCACATCGGCGACTCCACGTCCGTCGGCATCGACGACCCCGCGAAGTTCCCCGACGCCGCCGACCGCCTCAGCGCCCAGTACGAGCGCGTCGGCGCCGCGCGCACCGTCCTGAACGCCTCCGGCGGGCGCTCCATCGTCGAACGCGTCAATGGTGAGCCCAACGCCCTCGACGCCGTCACCACCGAGCGCACCCGCAACCCGCAGGGCTGCTGGGTGATCGCCATGGGCGTGAACGACGCCGCGAACGTGGGGGTCGGCAGCACGGTCTCCGCCGACGAGCGGATCGACGCGATCATGGCGGCGGTCGACGGCCGGCCGGTCCTCTGGCCCACCGTCGCCACCCGCAACCCGTCGGTGCGCGGCTACGACGCGGCGAACATGGACCGCTTCAACGCCGCGTTGGCCCGCGCCGCGACCCGCCATCGAAACCTCCGCGTCTACGACTTCGCCGCCGAAGCGCAACCGAGCTGGTTCACCGACGACGGCATCCACTTCAACCAGTCCGGGACCACGCAACGGAACCGACTGTTCGCGACGGCGCTCGCCACCGCGTTCCCCGCCGGCGGCGCGCCGCGCGGCGTCGCCCGCTGAGGGAGAACCGACCGGGACAAGACCGACGGGGGCAAGACCGAACTGGGACAAAGCGGTTCGCGATGTGAGCACATTCACTGTCGACACGCCGAACAATCGCGGCGATTAGTCCGATTCGGGGACAAGCGGTGCGCGGTCGCCGCGATATCGTGATGCGTTGCGGCATGAGTCTTCGCCCGTGAATCGTTTCGTCGAGGGGCCGCAGATACCTGTCGGCAACCATCGAGGAATGCGCGCTCTCCCCATGCCCCGCCCCACCCACAACACTGCGTCATACCTGCCGGCCCTCGACGGCCTCCGCGCACTCGCGGTGGTCTTCGTGGTGCTCTATCACCTCGACGTTCCGGGGTTCGGTGGCGGACTGCTCGGGGTCGGCATGTTCTTCACCCTCTCGGGCTTCCTGATCACCTCGCTGTTGATCTCCAGCCAGGAGAAGACCGGCGGGCTGGGGCTGCGCACGTTCTGGATCCGGCGGTTCCGCCGCCTGGTCCCGGCCGTGGTCCTGGTTCTCGCCGCAACGCTGGTCACCGCCGCCGTCATGGTGCCCGACCAGCTCACCGGATACCTCTGGGAGTCCTTGGCGGCACTGTTCTACGTGAACAACTGGTACACGATCGCCTCCAGCACCTCGTACTTCGACCGTTTCGGCGGCCCCAGCCCGCTCAGCCACCTGTGGTCGCTGTCGATCGAGGAACAGTTCTACGTGGTGTGGCCGCTGGTGCTGGCGCTGCTGTACTTGGTCGTCAAACGACGCATCGGCATCACACTGGTGACCGTCGGCCTGGCATTGGGTTCGTTCTATCTGCTCTACGACCTGGCCTCCCCCGTCCTGGACAACACCCGCGCCTACGAGGGCACCGACACCCGTGCCGGCGGCCTGCTCCTCGGTGCCGCGATGGCCTTCTGGTGGCCGGCCCGCAAGCACCGCATCACCCACGCCCAACGCTGCTGGCTCGACGTCGCGGCGCTGGCCGGTCTCGCCGCGGTGATCTACCTCGTGGTCTTCACCAACGACAACTCGATGAGCCTCTACTCCTGGGGGCTGCTGGTGCTGACGCTGGCGACGATGGCCGTCCTCGCCGCCGCCGTGGCCCCGCAGACGCTGGTGGCCACCCTCCTCGCGCTCCCACCGCTGCGGTGGATCGGCGAGCGTTCCTACGGCCTGTACCTGTGGCACATGCCGGTGGTCGCGTTCGTCCCGCTCGCCGTCCGCACCGATGCGCCGTGGTTCAGCGCCCTGCTCGTCATCGGCATCACCGTGGTGCTGGCGACCCTGTCGTGGCGCTACGTCGAGGATCCGATCCGGCGCTACGGCTTCGTCGGCGCGCTCACCGGCAAGCACCACGACCCCGACGCCCCCGCGACGCCGCCGGCCGCCGATCCCGCTCCCCGCGCGATCGTCGACGAGGCGCCCGACCCCGACCTCGACCTCGATCAGGCCGCGGCGCGACCGGAACCGACGGCTCGCGCCATCGTCGAGGAACCGGTCGACCTCAGCGCGATCCTCGGCGGACCGTCCGCGGTCGCGGACGACGACGCCGCCGCCGAGAACCCCGCCTCCGAGGTCACCGACGACGAACGCGCCGTCCCCGAACCCTCGCTCGCGATGGTCGTAATGGACCACACCGACGACGCGGCCGGTACCCCCGCGGCGCTGCTCGACGCGGCCGAGGCGCCGGAGGACTGCGCGGACGAGGCTGATGACGACACCAACGAAGGCCCCGCCGACGAAGCACCCGCCGAGGAACCCACCGCCGAGGAACCCCTCGTCGTCGTGATCGCCGATCCGCACCAGCGCACCCGCACGCGTCGCGGCGCCTGGCGGTCGGTGGGTGCGGTGACCGGCATCCTCTCGCTCGCCGCCGTGCTGATGATCGGAGCCAACCTGCTGAACCCGGACATGGCGGTGGTGCGCGCCTTCTCGTCGTCGGCGATCGACACCGACCTGGCGGACGACGAGGGGAAGCCGACCACCGAGCCGGTCGGCCCGACCCTGCCCGCGGACCTCCGCCGCACCAGCTGCACCGAGGTGATCCACGTCGGCGATTCGACGTCCATCGGTATGGAGGACGTCGGCCTGCAGCCGGATCCCACGAAACGGCTTGCGGCACAGTACAAGCGGGTCGGCGCGAAGGAGTACCACTCGGACGTCGCGGGCGGACGAGCGAGCATCGAGCGCCTCAACGGCGAGCCCAACGCCCTCGAAGCCATCCAGACCGACCTCCAGCGCGGCTGGAAGGGCTGCTGGGTGATGGCCAAGGGCATCAACGACACCGCGAACGTGGAGGTCGGCGGCCCCGGACCGCTCGACATGCGCATCGATCTCCTGATGGAGCCCCTGAAGGGTCAGCCGGTGCTGTGGCCGACCATCTCCACCAACCACCTCAACGAGAACCCGGCCTACAACAACCGGGCCATGGCGCGGTTCAACAAGGCGCTGATCCGCGCGTGCAAGCGCTACCCCAACCTGCGGGTCTACGACCTGGCCGGGGAAGTGCACGACAGCTGGTTCGAGGACGGCGTGCACTTCACGCCGGAGGGCAACGCCGCGCGCGCCACCATGCTCGCGACCGCGCTGGCCACCGTGTACCCGGCGAACGACCTCGCCCCCTCCGGGTGCCTGCTGCGCTCGGTCGACGCCGTGCAGCCGCCGGCCGACCAGCAGAAGTAGTCGCTACTGCTCGAGGACGGCCAGGGCCGCGGCCCAAGTCTCCTCGGTGCGCGCTTCCCCGGGGCCGATCATCGCCGAGAAGACGACGGTGCCGTCGACGTCCACCACGAACGTCCCCCGGTTGGGGATGCCGCGCGTGTCGTCGAAGACACCGTACTCGGCGGCGACGGCGCCGTGCGGCCAGAAGTCGGCCAGGATCGGGAACAGGAAGCCCTGCGCCGACGACCACACCTTGTGGGTGGGCGGCGGGCCCACCGAGAGGCCGACGACACTCAGTCCGCGCTCCTCGAACTCCGGCAGGTGATCGCGAAGGTAACCGAGTTCGCCTTCGCAGGTCCCGGTGAACGCGAGCGGGAAGAAGACCAGGAGCACCGGGCCCTTCGCGCGCAGCGCGGCCAGGCCCACTTCCTGATTGTTCTGGTCCCGGAGCAGAAAGTCGGGCGCGACGGCGCCGACCGGAATCGGGACGGCCATCAGCGCTTGCCGCGCGGACGCGATTCCAACCGGGAGCCCGACCACTCACCCAGGTTGATCACCTTGGTCTGGCTGAGGCCTGCGGTCGGCGCCGCCTCGGCGATCTCGGTCGGGTCGACATAGCCGTCCTGGCCGGTCTTGGGCGAGACCACCCAGATGAAGCCGCCTTCGGCCAGCGGCCCGATCGCATCGACCAGTGCGTCGACGAGATCGCCGTCACCGTCGCGCCACCAGAGCAGGACCGCGTCCATCACGTCGACCGCGTCGTCGTCGAGCATCTCGTCGTCGATCAGATCCTCGATCGCGATCCGCAGATCGTCGTCGGTGTCCTCATCCCAGCCGAGCTCTTGAATCACCATTCCCTTGACGAATCCGAGCTTGCTGGCGTTGCCGCCCTCTGTGGTGGCTACCACCGGTTGTGACCTCCTCTTTCCAGTTCGACGGGCTCGTCGCGACGAGCACCCCCCGAAATCGTTGTTCGACTATCGAAGCTAAGCGTAGAGGGTCGATCGGCGCGACGAACAGGCCTTACCCGCAATCGGTCACTTCACCGACCTGCGGACGACGATTCAGTTGACGCCGGTGGGCAGGAATTCACCGCACGCATCGATGAGTTCGGTGCGCCGCGCGCCCCAATCGTCCATCGCTTTGTTCAGCGCCAGCTTGTGCCTTTGCCCGATCTGCTCGGACAGTTGCTCGGTCGCGGTCAGGAAATCGTGCGCCCTGGCGGCGAGGTCGTCCGGCACGTCCGGGGTCAACGCCTGGCGGATCAGATCGGCGCCGGTGTCGAGCGTGTCGCGGGCGTATCGGTCCTCGGTGTCGATCCGCCGGTAGTCGTGCGTCTGGTTCAACCGGGCGACGAAAGCGTTGTAGTCGCGCACCATCACCGCCGCCGAGGTGATCGACTGCCGGCACACGCCGACGGCCGCATCGATCTCCGTGCGCGATTCGGTGGTCACCGTCGTGACGCTCACCGACGGACCGTCCGGCGCGGCCCGCTCACCGCCGCAGGCGGCCACCGCTGTCACGGCCAGCAACGCCAGCAGCGCCCCGCCGAGCATCCGAGCACGCACGTGCCCACTCCTCCCCAAGCCGCGACCCCCGTCGCACATACCGCACGACGACGGCTTGCTCCCCGCCGAACGCTACTCCGGACCACCGGGACTGTCCGGACATCCGCGCATGAGTGACTGGACACATCCGCTGCCGTCGCCTGTGACATGGTGCACGATGGAGAGTGCGGCGTGCTTCACGAACGGGTACGCCGCGCCGGCCGCACCACCCCTTCGCGGCCGCACCACCACCGGCCTCGCCGACCCCCGCGAGGCCGCGCGATGAGAGACAGGTGACACGTGACTGATCAGGCCGACGTCAACGCAGGGCCTCCGACGAGTTCCAATCGAGTTCAGGTGATTCGCGACGGAGTCGCGTCCTATCTGGCCGATTCCGACCCGGGCGAGACCGACGAGTGGCTGGAGTCGTTCGACGCCATGCTCGACGCGGCCGGCCCTGAGCGAGCACGCTACCTGATGCTGCGCATGCTCGAGCGCGCCGATGACAAGCGCGTGCAGTTGCCGTCGCTCACCTCCACCGACTACGTCAACACCATCCCCACCGATCTGGAGCCGCAATTCCCCGGCGACGAGGACATGGAACGCCGCTTCCGCTCGTACATCCGGTGGAACGCCGCGATCATGGTGCACCGCGCCCAGCGACCCGGCATCGGCGTCGGCGGCCACATCTCCACCTACGCGTCCTCGGCCTCGCTGTACGAGGTCGGCTTCAACCACTTCTTCCGCGGCCTCGACCATCCCGGCGGCGGCGACCAGATCTTCATTCAGGGTCACGCCTCCCCCGGCATCTACGCCCGCGCCTTCCTCGAGGGCCGGATCGACGAGAACCGCATGGACGGCTTCCGCCAGGAGCACAGCCACGCCGGTCTCGGCGGCGGCCTGCCGTCGTATCCGCATCCGCGCCTGATGCCGGAGTTCTGGCAGTTCCCCACCGTCTCCATGGGCCTGGGCCCGATGAACGCGATCTATCAGGCACGGTTCAACAAGTACCTGCACGACAACGGCGTCAAGGACACCTCGCAGCAGCACGTGTGGGCGTTCCTGGGCGACGGCGAGATGGACGAGCCCGAATCGCGGGGCCTCGCGCAGATCGCCACCATCAACCATCTGGACAATCTGACGTTCGTGGTGAACTGCAACCTGCAGCGACTGGACGGGCCGGTGCGCGGCAACGGCAAGATCATTCAGGAGCTGGAGTCGTTCTTCCGCGGCGCCGGCTGGAACGTCATCAAGGTGGTGTGGGGCCGCGAGTGGGATGAGCTGCTGCACGCCGACCAGGACGGCGCCCTGGTGAACCTGATGAACAAGACGCCCGACGGCGACTACCAGACCTACCGCGCCAACGACGGCGGCTTCATCCGCGAACACTTCTTCGGCCGCGACCCGCGCACCAAGGAACTGGTCGCCGACATGACCGACCAGGACATCTGGAACCTCAAGCGCGGCGGCCACGACTACCGCAAGATCTACGCGGCCTATCAGGCGGCGCTCGCGCACAAAGGCCAGCCGACGGTCATCCTCGCCCACACCATCAAGGGCTACACGCTCGGTGAGCACTTCGAGGGCCGCAACGCGACCCACCAGATGAAGAAGATGACGCTCGACGACCTCAAGGCCTTCCGCGACACCACGCACGTGCCGATCACCGACGCACAGCTGGAGGCGGATCCGGCGATGCCGCCGTACTACCACCCCGGCATGGCCTCCCCGGAGGTCGAATACATGCTGAGCCGACGCAACGACCTCGGCGGTTTCCTGCCACGACGGCACTTCACGCCCAAGCCGCTGGCGCCGGACACCTCCGCCGCGATCAAGGCGGTCTCGGCGGGATCCGGCAAGCAACAGATCGCGACCACGATGGCGCTGGTGCGCGTGTTCCGTGAATTGTTGCGCGACAAGGAGATCGGCAAGCGCATCGTGCCGATCATCCCCGACGAGGCCCGCACCTTCGGCATGGACTCGTGGTTCCCGACGCTGAAGATCTACAACCCGTCCGGGCAGATGTACACCTCGGTCGACGCCGAACTCATGCTGGCCTACAAGGAGGACAGCTCGGGACGGATCCTGCACGAGGGCATCAGCGAGGCCGGTTCGGCGGCCAGCTTCACCGCGGTCGGGACGTCGTACGCCACGCACGGCGAGCCGATGATCCCGCTGTACATCTTCTATTCGATGTTCGGCTTCCAGCGCACCGGCGACAGCTTCTGGGCGGCCGCCGACCAGATGACGCACGGTTTCGTCATCGGCGCCACCGCGGGCCGCACCACCCTCACCGGTGAGGGACTGCAGCACGCCGACGGGCATTCGCACCTGCTGGCCGCCACCAACCCCGGCGTCGTGTCCTACGACCCGGCGTTCGCCTACGAGTTGGCGCACATCGTCGACTCCGGGCTCCGGCGGATGTACGGCCCGGATCCGGAGAACGTGTTCTTCTACGTCACCGTGTACAACGAACCGATTCATCAGCCCGCTCAGCCCGCGCACGTGGAGGTGGCCTCGCTGATCAAGGGCGGCTACCTCTACCGCCCGGCCCCGGAACCCAAGCAGCATCGGGCGGCCATCCTGGTCTCCGGCGTCACGATGGGCGACGGGCTGGCCGCGCAGGACCTGCTGGCCGCCGACTGGAACGTGGCCGCCGACGTCTACTCGGTGACCTCGTGGACCGAGCTGGCCCGCGACGGCATCGAGTGCGACCGGGAAGAGCTGCGCGAGAGCACCATCCGCCAGCCCTTCGTCACCGGCCTGCTCGCGCAGAGCTCGGGACCGTTCGTCGCGGCCTCGGACTACATGCGCGGCGTCCCCGAGCAGATTCGCGCCTACGTCCCCGGCACCTACCTGACGCTGGGCACCGACGGCTTCGGCTTCTCCGACACCCGCTCGGCGGCCCGGCGCGTGTTCAACGTCGATGCCGCCTCGATCGCGGTGGCGGTGCTCGTCGGTTTGGCGCGGGACGGCAAGATCGACCGGTCCGTCGCCGCCGCTGCCGCCGCCAAGTATCAGATCACCGAGGTCAGTGCCGCGCCGAAGAGCACGGCCGACCCCGGCCTGGCATAGATTGGAGGGGTGCCTGACGTCGCCGAACCGGAACGCCCCGGAAGTCCGGAGCACCCGGAGAACATCGTGAGCGTGTTTCAGACGCACGTGCCGACTCGACCGTCGGTCCACGACGCGCTCCCCGACACGCTGCTGCGACGAGTGAAGCAGTACAGCGGCCGCCTCTCCAACGAGGCGGTCGCCTCGATGTCCGATCAACTCCCCTATTTCGGTGATCTCGACGCATCCCAGCGCGCCAGTGTCCAGCTGGTGGTCCAGACGGCGGTGGTGAACTTCGTCGACTGGATCCAGGATCCCGAAGGCAACATCAAGTTCACCGTGCAGGCCTTCCAGGTGGTCCCGCAGGACCTGGCGCGTCGCATCACACTGTTGCAGACGGTGGAGATGGTGCGCGTCGCGATGGAGTTCTTCGAGAAGTGGCTCCCGCTGCTGGCCCGCGACGACGCGCAGCTGCGCGCACTGACCGAGGCGGTGCTGCGATACGGCCGCGAGATCGGCTTCGCCGCGGCCGCCATCTACGCCACCGCCGCCGAGTCCCGGGGCGCCTGGGATTCGCGATTGGAGGCGCTCGTGGTCGACGGCGTGGTCCGCGGCGACACCGGGCCACAGTTGATGTCGCGCGCCGCCGCGCTCAACTGGGATTCGGCGGCGCCGGCGACGGTGATCGTCGGCTCGCCGCCCCCGGAACAGAACGTCTCGGTACCGCTGGCGATCCACAACACCGCCAAGCAGTACGACCGCGCGGCGCTGTCGGTGGTGCAGGGCCGACGACTGGTCACCATCGTCAGCGGCACCATCAACCCCACCGAGCGCTTCCTCAGCGACCTGCTGGAGCACTTCGCCGACGCCCCGGTGGTGATCGGCCCGACGATGCCCAACCTCGCGACGTCACCGGCCAGCGCCACCGAGGCGATCGCCGGAATCGAGGCCATCGTCGGCTGGCCGAGTGCGCCGCGTCCCACCTACAGCTCCGATCTGCTTCCCGAACGCGCCCTCAACGGCGACCGCAGCGCCGTGCGGACGATGACCGACACCCTGGTGCTGCCCCTCGCCGATCCGGCGGGGACCTTGGCGACCACTCTCGCGGCCTTTCTGGACGCCGGCGGCTCCATCGAATCGGCGGCCCGCACGTTGTACGTTCATCCAAATACCGTTCGGTACCGTCTGAAAAAGATCGCCGACGCCACCGGTCGTGACCCAAGTCACCCGCGCGATGCCTACGTCCTGCGTGTCGCGGCCACCGTCGGTCGATTGACACGATTCGGCGACGAATCGGAACCTCAGGCCACTTGAGTAACACCGGCCCCGAGTGACGGCCCCATACGTGCAGGCAGAAGCAATCTTGCAACTTTTGTGTAACGGATCTCGACACGACAACGATGGCGCCAAGGCCCGGGGGTCGCTCGTCACCCCTTTGTAGGAAACCTACAAAAACACGCCCAAAGGTTGGGACCGCTCAACCCCACGGAGAGGCACCCAAAAGGTGTTCTCTGGTCACGTGCTCTCGTTGCTTGCGCCCGGACAGGGTTCTCAGACTCCCGGCATGTTCACCGAATGGTTGAGCGTGCCCGGAACCACCGACCGCGTCACCGCGTGGTCCGACGCCATCGGCCTGGACCTGGTCCGCCTCGGCACCTCGGCCACCGCCGAGGAGATCACCGACACCGCGATCACGCAGCCACTCGTCGTGGCCTCCGCACTGCTGTCCTACGGACTGCTCCGCGAGAAGTACGGCGACCTGCCCGCCGACACCGTCGTGGCCGGCCATTCGGTCGGCGAGCTCGCCGCGGCCGCCATCGCCGGGGTCATCACCGACGACGAAGCGGTCCGCCTCGCCGCGATCCGCGGCGCCGAGATGGCCAAGGCCTGCGCGCTGGTGCCCACCACCATGGCCGCGGTGCTCGGCGGCGATGAAGCCCAGGTGCTCGCCAAGCTCGAGCAGTACGAGCTGATCCCCGCCAATCGCAACGCCACCGGCCAGATCGTGGCCGCCGGCGCCGTGGAGAACATCGACAAACTGATCGAGGACGCCCCGGAGAAGGCCCGCATCCGCAAGCTCGCGGTCGCCGGCGCCTTCCACACCGCGTTCATGGCCCCCGCGCAGGAGGCCGTGGCCGCCGCCGCGGCGACCATCACCCCGCGCGACCCGTCGCTGACCCTGCTGTCCAACGCCGACGGCGCGCCGGTCGCCTCCGGCGCCGACGCGCTGAGCAAGCTCGTCACCCAGGTCACCAGTCCGGTGCGGTGGGACTTGTGCACGGCCGCCATGCGCGAGGCCGGCACCGACGCCATCGTCGAGCTGCTCCCGGGCGGCACGCTGGTCGGAATCGCCAAGCGCGAACTCAAGGGCGTGCCCTCGCGCGCCGTCAAGGTCCCCGCAGATCTGGAGGACCTCCCAGGACTTGGATAGCGGTCGGCAACCCCGACCCACCCCGGAGAGTCGCACTCGCGGCTCGTCCAATGCGGCGTCTCGTCGCACTCCGGATTACGAATAACGACGCAACCCACACGAAGGAGAGCCCCATGGCTGCAACTCAGGAACAACTCATCTCCGGCATCGCCGAGATCATCGAAGAGGTCACCGGCATCGAGCCGTCGGAAGTGACCATGGAGAAGTCCTTCGTCGACGACCTGGACATCGACTCGCTGTCGATGGTGGAGATCGCCGTGCAGACCGAGGACAAGTACGGCGTGAAGATCCCCGATGAGGATCTGGCCAACCTGCGCACCGTCGGCGACGCGGTCGGTTACATCCAGAAGCTCGAGGCCGAGAACCCCGAGGCCGCTGCCGCGATCGCCGCCCAGATCGAGGCCGACAAGGACAACTGATGACCGAACTGCGTGACTTTTCCACCCGAGGTGGAGAGTTCCCCAGTGTGGTCGTGACCTCGATGGTCGCCACCACCTCCCTGGGTGTCGACCTCGACTCCACTTGGCAAGGGCTCTTGGCCGGCCAGTCCGGTATCCGGGAGCTGACCGACGACTTCGTCACCAAGTACGGTGAGCTGCCCTGCCGCATCGGCGGACGCCTCCTCGAGGATCCGGCGAACGAAGTAACCCGCGTCGAGGCGCGCCGGATGGCGTACGTCGAGCGCATCTCGCACGTGATGAGCAAGCGCCTCTGGGCGCAGGCCGGCACCCCCGAGGTCGATCCCGAGCGGCTCGCCGTCGTGATCGGCACCGGCCAGGGTGGCGGCGACGCCATGATCGACGCGGTCAAGGCAATCGAGTCGTCGGGCAACTACCGCAAGGTCTCGCCGCTGGCGGTGTCGATGGCCATGCCGAACGGCCCCGCGGCCGTGGCGGGCCTCAACATCGGCGCCCGCGCCGGTGTGATCACCCCCGTGTCGGCCTGTTCTTCCGGTGCCGAAGCCATCGCGCATGCGTGGCGGCACATCGTCATGGGCGACGCCGACATGGTGTTGACCGGCGGCGTGGAAGGACACATCGACGCGGTGCCGATCGCAGCGTTCTCGATGATGCGTGCGATGAGTACCCGCAACGACGATCCGGCGGCCGCCTCGCGTCCGTTCGACTCCTCGCGCGACGGCTTCGTCTTCGGTGAAGCCGCCGCCATGCTCATCATCGAGCGTGAGGATCATGCCCGGGCTCGCGGTGCGCACATCCACGCTCGCGTCATGGGCGCAGGCATCACGTCCGACGGATTCCACTTGGTCGCCCCCGACCCCAGCGGACAGGGCAACACGCGGGCCATGGCTCGCGCGATGCAGACCGCCGGACTGTCCAAGTCGGACATCACCCACGTGAACGCGCATGCGACGTCGACTCCGATCGGCGACACTGCGGAAGCGCTGGGTATTCAGGCGGCCGTGGGCAACCACGCCGCCATCTATGCGCCGAAGTCGGCGCTGGGCCACTCGATCGGCGCCGTCGGCGCCCTGGAAGCGGTCCTGACCATCAAGTCGGTGGAAGAGGGAATCATCCCGCCGACACTGAATCTGGAGACCCTGGATCCCGAGTGCGGCGACATCGACGTCGTGCACGGCGAACCGCGCAAGGGGCAGATCGATTACGCCCTGAGCAACTCCTTCGGATTCGGCGGTCACAACGTAGCGCTCGCGTTCGGACGCTACTGACCTTCCAGCCCCTCGCAAGGAGAACGCGATGACCGCTCTGGCTCCCATCCCCGGCCACGAGGAAGCAACCGATCCCCGAGATCCGCTGCTACGTCTGACCCAGTTCTTCGACGAGGGCACCGTCGCGCTCCTGCACCCCCGAGATCGCTCGGGGGTGCAGGCGGCGACCGGTCAGGTCGACGGTGTGCCCACCGTGGCGTACTGCACCGACGGCACCGTCATGGGCGGCGCCATGGGGGTGGAGGGCTGCGCGCACATCGTCGCCGCCATCGACACCGCGATCGACCTCGCGGCACCCGTCGTCGGCATCTGGCATTCCGGCGGCGCGCGGCTCGCCGAGGGCGTCGAAGCCCTTCATGCGGTTGGCCGCGTCTTCGAGGCCATGGTCCGCGCGTCCGGCGCGGTCCCCCAGATCTCCGTCGTCGTCGGCTTCGCGGCCGGCGGCGCCGCATACGGCCCGGCCCTCACCGACGTGGTGATCATGGCCCCCGAGGGCCGCGTCTTCGTCACCGGTCCGGACGTGGTCCGCAGCGTCACCGGCGAGGACGTCGACATGGAGTCGCTCGGCGGCCCCCACACGCACGGCCGCAAGTCCGGCGTCAGCCACATCACCGCCGCCTCCGAGGCCGACGCCTACTGGCGCGCCCGGCGGCTGGTCGCCACTTTCGTCCAGCCCGGTCACGTCGACCGGGCGCACGCCGAGGCCGGCGACACCGACCTCAAAGCCCTGCTCCCGGAATCGAATCGACGCGCCTACGACGTGCGCCCGGTGATCGAGGGACTGCTCGACACCCAGCTCGACGCCGCGGGCGCCACGCGCATCAGCACCTACGAGGAACTGCAGTCCAAGTGGGCGCCCAACATCTCCGTCGGCTTCGGTCGCCTCGCCGGACGCAGCGTCGGCGTCATCGCCAACAATCCCATCCGGATGGGCGGTTGCCTGAACTCCGAGGCCGCCGAGAAGGCCGCCCGATTCGTCCGTCTCTGCGACACCTTCGGCGTGCCCCTCATCGTCCTCACCGACGTCCCCGGCTACCTGCCGGGCGTGGACCAGGAATGGGGCGGGGTGGTTCGACGCGGCGCCAAACTGCTGCACGCGTTCGCCGACTGCTCGGTCCCCCGGGTCACCCTGGTGACCCGCAAGATCTACGGCGGCGCATACATCGCGATGAACGCCCGCGCGCTGGGCGCCACCGCTGTCTTCGCCTGGCCGGGTTCCGAGGTGGCCGTGATGGGCGCCAAGGCCGCCGTCGGGATTCTGCACCGCAAGACGCTCGCCGCCGCCGCCGAGCACGAGCGCGAGGCCCTGCATGACCGCCTGGCCGTCGAACACGAGCAGTTGGCCGGTGGAGTCGCGCGCGCCCAGGAGATCGGCGTGGTGGACGACATCATCGACCCGGCCACCACGCGCAGCCGCCTGGCCGAGGTCATCGCCACGACGCCTGTCCGGCGCGCCCGGTACAAGAACATCCCGCTCTGAGTCCCGCATCGGCCGTGACACCGATCGTCGTCGACCGTCAATCTCACCATGAATCACACCAGTCACATACGCCACTCAATTACCATCGGATGCGACACACCCGTCGCACGACACGCCGGTAATCTCGTCGCACCACTGGCGCAACACGCACCACTCAAGGCATAATTCACACCAGCAGATGTGCTATCCGGACCGACTAGGCGTTGGGGAAGACGTTCCTCGTCGAACCGGAGGTGAAACAACGTGCGCAACCTGAACCAGTTTGCGGACCTGACGAGCGGTGTGGTGTACATCCACGCCGCACCCGTCGCGCTGTGCCCGCATGTGGAGTGGGCACTGTCGTCGACGCTGAACGCCCGCGCGGACCTGAAGTGGTCCTCGCAGGCAGCCGAGGACGGCCGCATGCGTGCGACCGTCGACTGGGTCGGCCCCGTCGGCACTGGCGCACGCCTGACCAACGCCCTGCGCGAATGGTCCGGGCTGCTCTTCGAGGTCACCGAGAACCCGAGCGAGGGTGTCGACGGCGAACGCTTCGCCTACGCCCCCGGCCTCGGTCTGTGGCGCGGATCCACCAGCGCCAACGGCGACGTGATCCTCGGCGAGATGCAGCTGCGCACCATGCTCGACGCGCAGCCGGACAGCTTCGGGCTGGCCGGCGAACTGGAGTCGGCCCTGGGTACCGCCTGGGACGAGGCCCTCGAGCCCTACCGCATGGGCGGCGTGGGCGCCGAGGTCACCTGGTTGCGTCAGCGCGTCGGCTGACCCGAGTCCGCCCGTTCCACGCGGACGATGTGCGCGGCCCGGGCGTACACCGACTCGATGGTGAGCACCACCGCGCACCCCACCGCGATACTTCCGGGCACGAAGACCAGCAGGTCGTCGATCTGTTCCCAGGCCTTGGGGCTCCACAGCGCCACCCAGGTGAGGCACAGGGCGATCACCGTGGAGATCTCGCCGAGGAAGTTGATCACCACGAAGGCCACCGCGGCGCGGCGGTGTCGGCGCACCGCCTTGCGGGAGAAGTGGAAGTTGGCCGAGAAGGCCAGCAGGAGCACCGCGAACAGCGACAGCAGCAAACCAAGATCGTCTGCGGTCAGATCCCGCATGGCACGTCCCCTTTCGAACCCGACACTCGTCCGAGACGATAACCCACCCGATGAGGAGCATCCGTCATGTCGACCTTCCGCCACGCCATCGAAGCCCGGGACATGGACGCCGTGGACGCCCTGCTCGCCGAGAACGTCGTCTTCCGCAGCCCGGTGGCCTTCTCCCCCTACCCGGGCAAGGCGATCACCTCGGCGATCCTGCGCGCAGTGTCCGAGGTCTTCGAGGACTTCGTCTACGTCCGCGAGATCGCCGACCCCGAGGGCGGCCACGCCCTGATCTTCGAGGCGAAGGTCGACGGCCTGGCGATCACCGGCTGCGACTTCCTCACCTACGACGACGACGGCAAGATCGTCGACTTCATGGTGATGGTGCGACCGCTGCGCGCCGCCGAGGCCCTCGCCCGCGAGATGGGCGCACGTTTCGAGGCGATCCAGGCGCAGGCACTGTCGTACCTGGAGCGCCGGCAGCAGTAGCGGGAAGTCCCGGCCCGAGTACCACGAAACAACGAAACCCTGTCCCGGACAACGTGTCCGGGACAGGGTTTCGTCACCTCTCGCCTAGCGCGACAGTGGGTAGCGGAGGCGGGCGACGGCGACGTCGTTCCAGATCTCCGAGGTCACCTCACCGGCGCGGACCGGCACCACCCGGCCGCTGTTCTGCAGCACCACCACGGCGATCCGCGACATGAGATCGTAGCCGTCGTCGAGATAGGTCACCTCACCGGTCTCGTTGTCGAGGCGGCCCAGCGTGTCGACGGTGAAGTCGTACACCAGGGTGTCGACGGCGCCGGCGACCGCGGCCCGGGCGATGTCGCCGAGGTCCAGGGCCACGAGGCCCTTGCTGGTGCCGTCGGCGATGGTGTCCACCGTCTCCGTGCTGCGTCGGGCGTTGATCTCGGTCAGGCCGGCGCGGATGGCCGCGTCCACCTGATCGGCACGCAGGTCATCGGGGCTGCCCGGGATCAGCACCACTTCGCGGCGACCGTGGAAGTTCTCGCGGAACATGCCCTCCAGCGGGTCGGTGGCGAACAGGAACAGCGGACGCTCACCGCTGGGGTCGGCGTTGGTCAGCATCGACTCCACCTTGGCGGCCACGCGCTTGGCATACGCTTCCAGCGCCTGGGTGCGGTCGTCGCCGTGCGCACGGGGATCGACGATGTTCTCGTCCACCTTGAGCTCGTGCGCTTCGGTGGTGCCCGATGCGGACCACACGTGCCATTCGCTGGCCGACAGGGTCACGGCGAAGGCGCGCTGCGGGTTGGCCACGGAGCGGACGATCTGCCCGAGGTCCCAGTACTTGCCGACCTGCACCTGGTGCTCCAGGTTATTCGGCAGCACGAAGATCTCGGCGCCGTCGGCGGTGGCGAAGACCGCCAGCGACCGCGACAGCACGTCCCAGCAGTCGTCGGCGAGAATCGCCTCGGTGATCGCGTGGAAGGTCTCTTCGATCGCGTGGTCGGCACCGCCCTCGCGCAGCGTGCGGATCGCGCCGTCCATCGAACTCTTCAGCGTGGTGCGAGCCACCTCGTAGTCGGCAGCGGTCGCCGGCAGGTAGACCGTGACCGCGTTCTCCTTCGGTGCGCCCATGTCGAGCAGCTCTGCGGTGGTCGGAAACTCATAGCGGGCCAAAGGAATGCCTCCTCTTTGCAGTTTCGACGCAGATCGAGGCGCCGAGACGGCGGCTGCACCGGATTCGGCGCTCTTCCACCGACACCCCCATTTTAGCTGATCACGGTTACCGCAATTCCGTCAGGATGCCCTGATTGAAGTTGCCCCACAACGGCTTCGCCCACGCCCCGAAAGGCTGATCGGTGAGCACCACCGCGGCGGTGTTGCGCACCGGATCCACCCAGAGGAACGTCCCCGCCTGACCGAAGTGGCCGAAGGTCGACGGCGAGTGATCCGGCGCCGTCCAATGGGGATTCTTGTCCCCCTTGAGCTCCGGGCCCAGGCCCCAGTCGTTGGGCGCAAACTTGCCGTAGCCGGGCACGAAGCCGGCCAGTCCGGGAAACTGCACCGATCGCGAGGCTTCCGCGGTCTGCGCCGAAAGAAGTTGCGGGGCAAGCAGATCCGCGGCGAACCGGGCGAGATCGGCGACGGTCGACGACGCGCCGTGCCCAGCCGGTCCGAGGAGCGCCGTACGCGTCATGCCCAACGGCTCGGTGATCGCTTCCCGCAGGTAGTCGGCGAAGGCGATCCCGGTCTCGCCTTCAACGATTTCGGCGAGCAGCTCGTAGCCGGCCGACGAGTAGATCCGCTGCGTGCCGGGCGCCGCCTTCACGTCGCGGCTGTCGAAGGCCAGACCCGAGGCGTGCGCCAGCAGGTGCGCCACGGTGGCACCGGGCGGCCCGGCCGGGTCGTCGAGCTCGACTGCCCCCTCCTCCACCGCGACCAGGACCGCCTGTGCCACAAGGAGTTTGGTGACCGACGCCAGCGGGTACACCCGATCGACGTCGCCAAAGGTCGCCGGGGCGCGGCCGGGCGCCAGGACCGCGGCGGACACGTTCTCCACCGGCCAGTCGGCCAGTTGCTGCAGTGCTTCCACGCCCCGCACCCTACCGGCGGCACACGGCCGCCGGTACGGGCCTCGCGGCGTGGAGGTCCAGCCGGTGGAGATCCGGCGGGTGAAGGTCCAGCGGATAGAGGTCTAGCGCGCGGAGGTCGCCGGAGTCCGCGTGGCCGGCGTCGTCGTGGCCGGGGCGGTCTCGTTCGGGGCGGTCTCGTTCGGGGCCGGGGTCGGCTCCTCGTCGATCACCTCGGGCGCCACCTCGAGCTCGCCGGACTGCTCGATCACCTGGCCCTCGTCGAGGGTGCGGCTCACGTCGTCGACGTTGCCGAGGACCCGGTCCACGTCGGCGGTGGTGTAGCCGCAGTTCTTGGTGGCCTCGGAGACCCACTTCTTGGTCAGGCGCGGAATCCCGGCCTCGTGGGCCGCGGTCACGGTGCCGTTCTGAATGTCCTTGGAGCGGCTCAGGTCCGGGACCTCGGCGCACACGTGGAAGGCCGAACCGTTCTTGGTCCAGAAGACCTTGTCCTCGCCGGTCAGTTCCTTCACCACGTTGGTCTCGACGCTGTACTGCTCCACCGACGGAGCGTCCTTGTCGAAGGAGAACACGCCGACCAAGACGGCCACGGCGATGGCGACGGTGCCGAGGATGCCCTTCTGCTTCCCGTCCATGTTCTTGTCCAAGAAGATCAGCACGATCAGCGGCAGGAACGCCAGGATCGTCATGATGACGCCCAGCTGGTTCTGCACGAAGAACCGGACCTTGTCCTTCTCCGAGGCCGGGTCGTACCGGTTGGCCTTCTTCCAGAGCAGCGATCCGCCGAGGGTCAGCACCGCGATACCGATGATCAACCCGATGATCAGCCAGGTGTTGACCGGCTTGTCCGGCAGCAGTGCCCAGACGATGGTGAAGATCTCCAGCCCGATGGCCACGATCCACAGGACCATCGCGACGATGCGCAGCTTCAGCGCCGTCGACTTCGCTTCCGGCGACGCGTGGAACGAGCCACCCTTGGTGGTGTTCTGTTCGGCCACCTCGGCGCCGCGCTCGGCGCGCGACTTCGACGACTTGCTACTGCGGGGCTTCTTGCTCTCGGCCATCGTTCCTCCAGATCGGGGCAATCGCGATCACTGTAATGCGCTCTCGTGCAAGCAGAACCACCGGACAGCGAAATGTCGTGGGAGCGGACGATTCCACTCCCACGACATTTCGGTGGTGTCACCGCGCCGGGGCGCGGCGTCGATCAGTGATCTTCGTCGGTGTACCGGATCACGCCGCGGATGTTGCGGCCCTCGAGCATGTCCGTGTAGCCCTCGTTGATCTGGTCGAGGCGGTACTCGCGGGTGATCATGTCGGCGATGTTCAGCTTGCCGATCTTGTACATCGACAGCAGGTTCGGGATGTCCAGCTTCGGGTTGGCGCCGCCGAAGATGGAGCCCTGCAGGTTCTTCTGCAGCAGGGTCAGCATCGACAGGTTCAGGGTGACCGAGTTGTCCATCATGTTGCCCATGCCGGTCACCACGCAGGTGCCGTTCTTGGCGGTGATGCTCAGCCAGGTGTCGACGTCCTTGCCGAAGACCTCGCCGACGGTGACGATGACCTTCTGGCACATGCCCCACTCGGTGGCGTTGCCGATCTCGTTCATCGCCTCGTCGATCGACGCGAAGACGTGGGTGGCACCGAACTTGAGGGCCTGCTCGCGCTTCCACTCCACCGGGTCGATGGCGAAGATGTTGCGGGCACCGGCGATCTTGGCGCCCTGCAGTGCCGCGGTGCCGACGCCGCCGACACCGATGATGGCGACGTCCTCGCCCGGGCGGACGTCGCCGCTGCGGGTGGAGCTGCCGTAGCCGGTCGGGATGCCGCAGCCGCACAGCGCGGCGACCTCGAACGGGATGTCCTTGTCGATCTTCACGGCCGACGCCTCGTGCACCACCATGTACGGCGAGAAGGTGCCCAGCAGAGTCATCGGGTAGACCGGCTCGCCGTCGGCGGTGTGGATGCGGAAGGTGTGGTCGGAGACTGCTTCACCCTGCAGGAGCATGGCGCCGAAGTCGCACAGGTTCGCGACGCCGGCCTTGCACGATTTGCACTTGCCGCACGACGGGATGAACGACAGGACCACGTGGTCGCCGACCTCGAAGTCGGTGACGCCCTCGCCGATCTCCTCCACCACGCCGGCGCCTTCGTGGCCGCCGAGGATCGGGAAGCCGGCCATCGGGATGCCGCCGGTCATCAGGTGATGGTCGGAGTGGCACATGCCCGCCGCTTCCATCCGGATCTTGATCTCATGGGCCTTGGGATCACCGATCTCGATCTCTTCGATCTTCCACGGCGTGTTGAGCTCCCGGAGGATTGCACCCTTAGTCTTCAAAATTCCCAACCTCACTCGAGTTGCACACCGCCGACTCCGGCGGCTCGGACATGACGCGCGGTGGCCCCGCACTCTGTCAGTGACAGTAGTCACCCGACGCCAAAATTGAAACACGTTACAGTTACCCGCGAGTCACTCCCCCTCACCCCCTCCGCCGACGACGCTGCCGTCTGCTCCAGTCGCATAGTGACTGGAGCAGACGGCAGCGTAGATCGGGAGGGGTCGGGTGGGACGAGTCGGGGCGGGCGGGTGGCTAGCGGACCAGGCCGGCGTCCTTGCCGCCGTAGGCGGCGCGCAACGTCGGCTTGACCACCTTGCCGCCGGCGTTGCGCGGCAGTTCGTCGACGACCACGACGTCCTTCGGGTGCTTGAAGCGGGCCAGGTTGTCGTTGAGGTAGGGCTCGAGCTCCTCTAGCGTCAGCTCGTCGACGCCCTCGGCCAGAACGACGACGGCCACCGGGACCTCGCCCCACTTCTCGTGCGGACGGCCGATGATCGCGGCTTCCAGAATCTTCGGGTGGCTGAACAGCACGTTCTCCACCTCCGAGCAGTAGATGTTCTCGCCGCCGGAGATGATCATGTCCTTGGCGCGGTCCACCACGTAGAGGAAGCCCTCCTCGTCCTGGCGCACCAGGTCGCCGGAGTGGAACCAGCCGTCCCGGAAGGCCTCGGCGGTACCCTCCGGGTTCTGCCAGTAGCCGACCATCATGGTGGGGCCGCGGTAGACGATCTCGCCGACTTCACCGGGCGCCACGTCCTCCCCGAGCGGATCGACGATGCGCGCGGTCACCGCGGGCACCACCTTGCCGATGGACCCGATCTTGCGCAGCGCGTCCTTACCGTCGAGCACGCAGGTGACCGGTGACATCTCGGTCTGCCCGAAGACCGCGACGTTCATCGCGTCCGGGAAGGTCTCGTTCATCGCGGTCAGCACCGAGTCCGACGCCGGGGCCGCGCCCCACGAGATCACCCGCAGCTTCAGGTCGCGCGGCCGCGCCTGCTGCGCGGCGCAGACGGCCTGCCACTGCGCGGGCACGAGGAAGATGCTGGTGGTGCCCTCGGCTTCGAGCATGTCGAGCATCTCGTTCGGGTCGAAGGCGCCGAGCGGGTGAATCAGGCTCTGCGCCCCCATGTAGATCAGCGAGGTCATCGCGCCCAGACCCGCGATGTGGAACATCGGGGCCACGCAGGAGCCGATGTCGTCGGTCTTGGTGTCCAGGGCCTGCAGCAACGTCGCACCCTGCGACTGCAGATTCTGGTGGGTCAGCATGGCGCCCTTGGGCTTACCGGTGGTGCCCGAGGTGTACATGATCAGCGCGACGGTGTCTTCCGAAACGTCCAGCTCCGGCAGGTCCGAGCCGTCCTCGGCCACGAGCTCTTCGTAGCGCAGGTGCGCCTCGCTGTCGGTGTCGCCGACCACGATCACGTTCTCGATGCCCGTCATTCCGGCCACTGCGTCGGCCAGCGGCGCGAGGAGCGATTCGGTGACGATCATCGTCGAACCCGAGTCCTGCACGATGAAGCCGATCTCCGGCGGCGCCATCCGGATGTTCACCGGCACCGGGATCGCGCCGAGCAGGTTGGCAGCGAAGACCAGCTCCACGTATTCCGAGCGGTTGAGCATCAGGACCAGGATGCGGTCGCCGAAGCCCACGCCGCGGCGACGCAGGGCCGCCGCCAGACGGTGGGTGCGCGCATCCAGCTCGGACCAGGTGGTCACCTCACCCATGAACTTGAGGGCAGGTTTGTCCGGCGTCATCTGCGCGTGGCGACGGCACTGGTTGTTCCAGTGGTTGCGGCGCGAACGCGTCGGTTCGGTATTCAGGTCGATGCCGAGGGCGTTGGTCACGGGGTCTCCTTGATCGGATGTGCAGTGCACGGTCGGGGAATCGGGTCGTCGGGTGTGAACAGTGGTCGGGTCAGCCGTGTGGGCGTCAGCGGCCGGCCGCGGCGAAGGCGGCGATCGCGGCTTGGAACTGGGGGGATTGCAGCAGTCGGGTCTGGCCGGCGATCTCCCGATCGATGGCGCCGTCGTACTGCGGGAGCGTCGCGGCGTCGAGGGCGGCCTTGGTCAGCGCCAGCGCTTCCGGCGACGACGCGCACAGCTTGGCGGTCACCCGAGCGACGACGGCATCCAGACCTTCCGCCTCCTCGATGACGCCGTTGATCAGTCCGACCTCGAAAGCTTCGGTGGCACAGAGCTTCTCGCCGAGCAGCGCCATCGAGTTGGCCCGCGCGCGGCCGAGAGAAGCGGCGAAGGTCGCGGTGGCGGCACCGTCGGGCATGAGCCCGATCCGGACGAACGTCAACAGGAAGTAGCTGCGCGCACTCGCGTAGATCAGATCGGCGGCCACCGCGAGCGAGGCGCCGATCCCCACCGCGGGACCGTCGATCGCCGCGATCACCGGCATCGGCAGCGCGCGGACGGCGCCCACCAAACGGGAACCGTTCTCGATGATGGCCCGCGAATCGGCCTCGTCGAAACCGCCCTTGGCGGACGCAGCGGAGGCCATGCCCGCTACATCAGCGCCGGCACAGAAGGCACCGCCGCGACCGGAGATCACCACCGCCCGCACTCGCGGATCGGCGCGCCATGCATCGCACAGGGCGATGATCCGCCCGGATGCGGCGCCGTCGAGCGCGTTGAGCACCTCCGGGCGGTCGATCTCCAGCCAGGCCACCCCCGCCTCGTCGATCCCGCCCCAGATTCCATCCGCGTACTCGAGCTGCGTCATCGTTTCCTTCTCGCCGGACTTGTCGTTGCCGCACACCATAACACCGCTTGTGATCCAACTCATGAGAATAGCGATTCACTTATTTTTGCCGATAGGGTCGCTGTCCAGGTCTTTCACTCTGGATCACTGAACGTATATCTGAGCTTGCGCCTTCGGCTAACATGGCCTTCCATGTCCCCGACGCCACCTCGGGCACCCGCGCCCACCGGCCGGGTCCGACCGCCAGATCGCCGCGAGCACATCGTCGCCGCGGCGACGATCAGCTTCAGCGAACACGGCTTTCACGGCGCCAAGCTCGCCGAGATCGCCGAGATCGCGGGAGTCTCCGCGCCCGCGCTGTACCGCCACTTCGCCAACAAGGCCGATCTCCTCGGCGCGGTGACCCGGGACATGAGCACCCGGGTGCACGCGGCGCTGGCTGCGGTACCAACCCAACCGGAGGCGCCGGACGCCGAGTTGGCGGCGGTGATCGACGCGTACCTGACCGGCGTGCTGGCTCATCGACGCCACAGCGACGTCTACCGCTGGGAGTGGCAGAGCTTGAGCGACGAGGATCGCGCGTTCGCCCGCGACCTACGGCGCGCATCCCACCGTCGGACGCGCGACCTCATCGGGCGGATGCGTCCAGAGCTGACCAAGAACCAGACCGACACCCTGACCGATGCGATCTACGCCATCGCCTCGAGCCCCGCCAACCACCGAGCCACGCTGCCGCGCAAGGTGATCGGGCCCCTCATCCGGAACGCGGCGCTGGCCGCGGCGCACGCCGAACTACCGGACACACCGTCGACGCCGACACCGGCCGCGGGCCTGCTTCCCACCGGACGCCGGGAGAACATCCTGACCGAGTCGGTGCTGTTGTTCGCCGAGCGCGGTTTCCACGACGTCACCATCGACGACATCGGCGCCGCCGTGGGGCTGCCGCCATCGGGCGTCTACCGCCACTTCCCGTCCAAGCAGGCGATCCTGGTCGCCGCCCTGCAGCGCACGTCCGAGCGCACCACGTCAGCGATCACCGCCGGCCTCGCGCAGAGCGACGGGCCCGACGAAGCGGTGGTGCGACTCGCCGAGCAGTACGCGCGTCTGTGCGTCGCCGAGCCGGCGATCGTCACCGCCTATCGGCGCTGTTTCGGCGCCCTCGGCGAGGAGCAACGCGCCGCGCTGCGTCGCCAGCAGCGCATCAACGTCGACGAGTGGTCCACCTGGTTGCTCGCCGCCCGCCCTGAACTCCCGCCCAATGCCGCGCGGTTCCTGGTGCACGCCGCGCTCGACGTCATCACCGATCTGACCTGCCACACGCATCCGACCGACGCCGCCACCGCGACCGCCGTGGCCCTCGCGGTACTGCAGCAGACGCCGCTCGCCTAGCGGCGTCAGAGCGTGACGAGATCCGACAGCAGCCAGTGGTCACCGTCACGCTGCAGGGTCACGCGCACACGCGTCTGATACGCGAGGCCGTCCTCCCCCGCGCTCGGCAGGTCCGGCGAGGTGATCTTCTGATTCAAGGCCACCAGCACCACGGCTTTCTCGTCGTCGATCGACTCCAGACCGGCCGAGACACCGGTGCCGACCGACGCCGCCTTGGCCTCGTCGGTGCCGCGTCGTGCGTCCTGGGACGACGCGATGTATCGGTCGGCGAACTCCGGCGTGGAGATCTCCCGAATCCGTCGATCCAAGTCGGCGAACTCGCCGGGCGCGTAGGTCACCACGAGCGCCGCATACTCTCGCGCGTCGGTGAGTGCCTGCGTCCCGATGTCCGTGCCGGGTCCGTCCCCCTCGTCGGCGGTCGCGACGAAGTAGCTCAGCACGCCCACCGCGATCAGCAGGGCCGCCACCAATGCCGACAAGGCGATCACCACTGCGCGCCCGCCGGAACCGCCGTCCGGCGCGACCACCTTCCCCGGCACCCGGGACTGGTCGGCGACCAGCTCCTCACGAGTCCTGCGGTTCTCGGCCAGGAGGTCCTCGCGTTCGGCTGCGGTCAACGTGCTCGCCCGGCGCACGGCCGGCTCCCCCGCGTCGGTTGACGCGTCCGCAGCAGCGGCCTCGACGGGAACGGCGTCGGGATCAGAACTCGAAGACATGGCGCCCAATGTATCGGCCATCGGACTCGGATCCGCGGAACCCTTGCGCCTGGGTCAGATATTAAATATATGTTGTACGACAACATCGTCCCATCTCGAGGAGCTCCCATGGTCGTCTTCACCCCGGAACAGTCCGACTTTGCCAAGTCCGTCGCCGACTTCTGCAAACGCGAGACCGGCACCCGCGAACAGCGCAACAAGTGGACCAACAACGGTGACGAGAACCATTCGCAGGAGCTCTACGGCAAGATGGCCGAACTCGGTTGGGCCGGCATCAACGTGGCCGAGGAGTTCGGCGGCGCCGGCGCGGGCAACGTCGAGCTCTGCATCTTCCTCGAGGAGTCAGTGCGCGGCCAGGCCCCGATCGGCGGCATCGGCCCCACCCTGATCACGGCCGCCGCGTACGAGAAGTTCGCCGACGACGCTCTCAAGCGCGAGGTACTGGCGGGCGTCGTCGCCGGCGACGCACTGTCGATCTCGATGTCCGAGCCCGAAGCCGGATCCGACGTCGGCGCCCTCACCTGCCGCGCGGAGAAGGTCGACGGCGGCTGGAAGATCAACGGCCAGAAGACCTGGTGCTCCAACGCCCACTTCGCCAAGTCGATCCTGCTGATCGCTCGCACCGACAGCTCCGGCGGCAAGCACGAGGGCCTTACGCAGTTCCACATCCCGGCCGGTACCGACGGCCTGAAGATCAATCAGATCGACACCCTCGGCGGCCGCGAGGTGAACGACCTGTACTTCACCGACTGCTTCGTCCCCGACGCCGCGGTGGTCGGCACGGTCGGAAACGGCTGGACCCAGCTGATGGCCGGCCTCAACACCGAGCGCCTGATCCTGGCCGCCATGCAGCTGGGCCTGGCCGAGCGGTCGTTCGACGACACACTCACGTTCATCAAGGAACGCAAGCAGTTCGGTCGCCCGATCGGCAGCTTCCAGGCGCTGCGCCACCGCATGGCCGACCACGCCACCGAGATCGCCGCCACCAAGGAACTGGTCTACGCCGTCGCGCAGGCCGCCGACGCCAACCCGGGCAAGATGATGCCGCGCGAGGCATCGATGGTGAAGCTCAAGGCCACCGAGGTGTCCAAGGCGATGACGATCGACGGCATGCAGATGATGGGCGGCTACGGTTACGCCAAGGAGTTCGACGCCGAGCGGCTGATGCGCGGCGCGATAATCTCCACCGTCTTCGGCGGCACCAACGAGATCCAGCGCGACATCATCGGAAAGACCTATGGCCTCTAATTCCACGCCACTCGGACTGCGGCGACGCCCGCAACTGTCCGAGGAGGTCGCGTCCATCCTGCGGCACAAGATCATGAAGGCCGAGCTCCTGCCCGGCACACCGATCCGGATGGACGAGACCGCCGTGGAACTCGGCGTCAGTGTCACACCCGTGCGCGAAGCACTGCTGATGCTGCGCGGCGAGGGGATGGTCGACAGCGCACCGCACCGCGGATACGTGGTCGCCGACCTCTCGCGCACTGACGTCGAGGACATCTTCTGGCTGCAGGGCGAAGCCGCGGCCAAGATCGCGCGACGCACCGCCGGCATGATCGGCGACGAGGACATCGACGTCCTCGTCGCCGCCGTCGACCGCCTACGCGAGGCCGTCGTCTCCGGCGATGCGACGGCGGTCGCGGAGACCGAGTTCGACTTCCACCGCGCGCACAACCGGATCAGCGCGAGCAGCAAGTTGGCCTGGTTCCTGCGTTCGGCGACGCGCTACACGCCGTACCAGATGTACGCGGCCGACCCCGGCTGGGGCGCTGCGACGCTGGACAGTCACCGTCGACTGATCGAGGCCTATCGGGCCCGGGATCCCAAAGCGGCGGAGGCGGCGATCCGCCTGCAGTTCGCCGACGGCGCCCAACGGCTGCTGGAGCATCTGAACTCCACCGACATCTGGACACATAAGAAGCCCTGACCAGTCGTTTTGTGACTATCCGAACGATGGGATAAAGTCTGTTCTCGGTTCGGAAAGAGGTTCTCCTCAGCCCGGGCAAGCAATCCCCCATAGCTCAATTGGCAGAGCAGCCGACTGTTAATCGGCAGGTTATTGGTTCGAGTCCAATTGGGGGAGCAAAAAGACCGCCTGCACGCAGGCGGTCTTTTGCTTTTACGTTTGTCGCGAATACGCCAGGCTGTCGGCGGTCACCCCTACGGTGTCCACGAGACACTGAGCAAAGGAGCCCATCTGTGACGTCATCCGACCCACGCCACATGGGCAGCATTCTGGTGCACGAGCCCCTCAGCGGCCGGGTCGGTCGCGGCTGATGACCTTCACACCCAGCCTTTCCGCCAAAGAGGGCCTCGATCATCTCGCCAAGGTCCGTGCCGTCGCCATCGAGATCGCGACGTACGAGGGACCGACCCATCTCACCAAGGCGTTCTCGCTGCGTGCGAGCAGTTGACGAGCCCCACCGTGCGCACCATCACCGAACGGACCGCCCTCGTCGCCACGACCGCTGTCGCGATCCTCGCGCTGACCGCGTGCGGTGCCGACGTCGGGTCCGGAGCCTCCGCCACACCGACCCAGGGCGCGGTCGGTCCGCCGTCGACCTCACAGTTCTCCCCCACGCCTCGCCCGACGAACCCGGACCGCAGCGGCGACTTGCAGGCCGCAGCGGCGGCCGACGATGCCACCCGAGTGCGCGACCTGATCCGGCGCGGTGCGGTGATCGAGGCCCGAGACGCGCAGGGCCGAACGCCGCTGGTGACCGCCACCAAGAACCGCGCCGTCGAGTCCGCGCGCGCACTGATCGAGGCGGGCGCGGATGTGAACAGCAAGGACGACCTGCAGGATTCGGCCTACCTGTACGCCGGCGCCGAGGGATACGACCAGATCCTGCGCATGACCCTCGATCACGGCGCCGACCTGGCCAGCGTGAATCGATTCGGCGGCACCGCGCTGATCCCGGCAGCCGAGCACGGATCGGTCTCGACGGTCCGCATGCTGATCGACGCCGGGGTCGACGTGAATCACGTCAACACCCCGGGCTGGACGGCATTGCAGGAGGCCGTCGTCTACGGCGACGGTTCGCAGCGATACCTGGATACCGTCACCGCACTGCTGGAGGCAGGCGCCGATCCGAACATCCGTGACGCCGCAGGTCGCACCGCGCTGGAGAACGCAGAGCGCGTGGGCCAGTCGTCGATGGCCGCGACCCTTCGCGGCCACCGACCGAACTAGTCGGGGAGCTAGCTGCGCCGGGCGAAGACGTCGCCGATCGTCGGCGATGACGACGGGGACGAGAGGACGACGATCGGATCGCCGGCTTCCACCGCGCCCCGGGTTACGACGCGGAGATAGAGCCCCGGCC
Source organism: Gordonia alkaliphila (assembly GCF_039542465.1). Lineage (NCBI taxonomy): Bacteria > Bacillati > Actinomycetota > Actinomycetes > Mycobacteriales > Gordoniaceae > Gordonia > Gordonia alkaliphila. Next base: position 63,297 of record NZ_BAABIE010000013.1, read on the forward strand.
GACCCGCCTGCATGAACCGCCTCACCCAGCCGCGCTCCTCCTCCCCACCGACGCGGCGAGCGAAGGTCTGGCACGGAATGCGCGGCGAGGTCACCTCCACCACGAGCTTCTCCCCGATCTGCCACTGCTCCCCCACGCCAGCACCGGTCAGGTCGACGCCCTCCACCCGCAGATTCTCGCCGTACCAGCCGGCCGGCGTCGGGCGCCCCAACTCGTTCTCCCAGTAGTCGGCATCCTCGGCCGCATAAGCGTAAATCGCCTGGTCCAGGCCACCGTGATACTTGCGGTCGGCTTGCACGTCGGCATACAGCCCGTACGGGCCCACGGAAACGGGACCCTCGACCGGCCGCTTGTCGATCGCCGTGACGCCGACCTTTCCCGGGTCGGGCAGCAGCTGATGAACGACGCAGACGTCGAGCACGCGGGCAGACTTGTCGAACTTCATCCGTTCATCCTGCCCGACTCCCCACTCCGCTGCGTCACGCTGCGGCAGTGCCGTTCGGCACCACCGTTTGACAGAAACTTGCACTGGTGCAAGAATGCACTGGTGCAAGAATCTGCCGAAGTCGCCACCGTCGGTGTCCGCGATCGCAAGCGCGCGGAGACCTTCCGTCGCATCCACGAGGCGGCGGTGGAGCTGACTCTGCGCGACGGTCTGGCCACCGCCACCGTCACCGACATCGCCGAGCGCGCGGGGATCTCCCGACGCACGTTCTTCAACTACTTCCCGTGCAAGGAAGACGCGGTTCTCGGACTGTCCGAACCGCAGATCCCGGCCCATGCCATCGAGGCCTTCCTGCATCCGGCGTTGCCTCCCTCGGACGGCGACACTCCGGGCAAGGAACGCTTCCGACAGGCACTCGAACTGACGGTGACGACCATGGCCTCCCTCGGCTCGTCCGCGAGCCCCCAGGTGCACGCCATCGCCGCCGCCAACAGCGAACTGTTCGACCGCGTGCGCGAGCACCGCGACGCCACCCAGGAACTGCTGGTCAACGTGCTCACCGAACGGATCTCCGAGGAGAACCGGTCCGAGAACACCGCCGACAGCGCCCGTGCCCTGCTCCTCTTGGCCGGCGCCGTTCTCCGCTTCGCCCACGCCGACAACCCCGGCATTCTCGAAAACCCAGACCCCGCCGCGATCAAGAAGGCCATCTCGACCTTCATCGAAGCGTTGAAGGACATTCCATGACACGAACCCCCACCGCTGCGGCGACGACCGAAGAGAAGTCGCCCGACCGCAGCATTCTGTTCCTCTTCATCGGCCTGATGGTCACGATGCTCCTCGCATCGCTGAACCAGACCGTGCTGTCCACGGCGCTGCCGACCATCGTCGGCGAACTCGACGGCGTCGACCAGATGACCTGGGTCATCACCGGTTACATCCTCGCGAGCACCGTCGTGATGCCGGTGTACGGCCGCATCAGCGACCTACTGGGCCGCAAGCCGGTCCTCCTGGTCGCGATCGGGCTGTTCATCCTCGGCTCCATCGTCGGCGGCCTCGCCCAGAACATCGACGTGCTCATCGCTGCGCGCGTGCTGCAGGGTATCGGCGGCGGCGGATTGATGATCCTGTCGCAGGCTGCCATCGCCGACGTCGTGCCGGCCCGCGAGCGCGGCCGCTACATGGGCGTGATGGGTGCCGTGTTCGCCGTGTCCTCCGTCGCCGGACCGCTGCTGGGCGGCTGGCTCACCGAAGGTCCCGGCTGGCGCTGGGCGTTCTGGCTGAACATCCCCTTGGGCATTCTCGCCATCGCCGCATGCACCGTGTTCCTGAAGCTACCGAAGAAGGACGTTGCCGAGCGTCCGAAGCTCGACTACCTCGGCATGGCCCTGATCGCTGCAGCGACCACCGCCCTGGTGCTCGTCGTGACCTGGGGTGGCACCACCTACGACTGGGCGTCAGCGCAGATCATCGGCCTGATCATCGCCACCGTCGTTCTCGCCGTACTGTTCTGCCTCGCCGAGATGCGCGCCGAGCACCCGGTGATCCCGATGGCGCTGTTCTCTGATCGCAACTTCGTGCTGACGACCATCGCCGGCCTCATGATCGGTGTGGCGATGTTCGGCGCACTGGGCTACATGCCGACGTACATCCAGATGGTCACTGGCGTCAGCGCCACCGTCGCCGGCCTGTTGATGATCCCGATGATGGGTGGCCTCCTGGTCGCCTCGGTGGCGTCCGGCCAGGTGGTCAGCCGCACCGGCAAGTACAAGCTGTTCCCGATCGCCGGTTCGATCCTGATCGGCATCGGCATGGGCCTGCTGTCCACGCTGACGGTCGAGAATCCGACGTGGCTGATGTGCACGTACCTCGCCGTCTTGGGCGTCGGCATCGGTCTGGCCATGCAGTTGCTGACCCTGATCGTGCAGAACTCGTTCCCCGGCGCGATCGTCGGCACGGCGACGGCCGCGGCCAACTACTTCCGCCAGGTGGGCGCCACCCTCGGTTCGGCTGTGGTCGGTTCGATCTTCGCCTCGCGCCTGATCGGGATCCTCACCGACAAGCTCGCCAGCAGCGGCGCCGATCTCGGTGCCGCCGGCGCGGCCAGCAGCGACGACTTCCGCAAGCACCTCACGCCGGCCGGCGTGAACAGCCTGCCCGATCAGCTGCGCGATCCGATCATCCACGCCTACAACGAGGCCCTGCTGCCGATCTTCCTGTTCCTGGTTCCGCTGGCGGCGATCGCCCTGATCGCCCTGCTCTTCATCGAGCCGAAGCCGCTGGCGACGTCGGTCGCCGAGGAGATCGCGGCCGAGTCGTTGGCCGAAGGACAGCTTCTGGAGCGGGTCGACGACTCCGCCGGGATCAGCGCCTTCGACAGCCTGCCCGATCCGGAGTCCGAGGAAGGCGCGCCAGCCAGCCGCGTCTGACCAGACGATGCACACCGAATCGACTTCCCCGGCTGAGCGATCAGTCGGGGAAGTCGGCTATCACGATCTTCTTCATGCCCATCATCGCGGTGTAGGCCTCCGGAGTGACCATGGCCGATTCGAGGTCGGCGGGCACCACCTGCCAGCTCACCCCGAACCGATCGGCGCACCAGCCGCACTGCTCGGCCTCCGGCACCGCCGACAGCGACTCCCAATAGCGATCGATCTCGGCCTGGTCGGCGCAATTCACCTGGAGGGAGACTCCGCAGGTGAACGAGAAGTCGTGCGGCAGCGCCGAATCCATCGCCGCCAGCCATTCTCCGGAGAGGGTGAAGTCGGCGTACCTCACCGAACCCGCCGACACCGGCCCCTCCGCGCTCTCATAGTCCACGCGAACACCGACCTCGGCGTCGTCGAACAGCCAGGTGTACAGCGCTATCGCCGGGCCGGCCTGATTCTGGGCGGCACCGCCGAACAGCAGCAACGGCATCACGAAGGGTCGCGGCGGCGAGCCGTCCGGGGATTCGAACACCTGCCACCCGACGCCGTACCGGTCACGCACCCAGCCGTAGCGGGGACTGAAGGGATACTCCCCCAGTTCCATGAGGACCTCGCCGCCGTCGGACAGCCCGGCCCACACCCGATCGAGGGCGACGACGGCGTCCGGATCCTGCGCTGGATCGAAGCTCAGCATCAGGCTGATCGACGGGTTGGGCGGAAACTCCGGACCGGCATTGATCAGGACCACCTGGTAGTCGCCGATCAGCACCTCGACGGTGAGCGGCTTGCCGGCCATCTCCTGCTGAAACTCCGGTAGGCCGTCGCTCGGATAGCGCGCCTGCACGCGACCGGTGGTGTTCGGCAGGACCGACGCGTAGAACGCCGCCACCTCTTCCGCGTTCCCGTCGCACCAGATGTTCGGAACGATCTTCTGCATGGCGACCTCCCACGTCGGCGCCTGGAGAATGGCTTACCTCTCCATCCTGCGCGCCGACGCGGGCAGCGTCCAGGGGGCGCGAGGCCTCTCGCTAACCCTTGACCAGTCCCCCGTCGACGATCAGGTTCTGTCCGGTCACCCCGCGGGCCCACGGGGACGCGAAGAACAGCACCGCGTCGGCGAGTTGCTCCGGCGTGGTCACCGCGCCCAACGGCGTGGCCGCGGCGATGGCGTCGAACACCTCCGGCGGCGTCGCCGCGGAGGCGTCGGTGGTCTGCAACAGTCCCCCGGAAACCATGTTCACGGTGATACCGCGGGGTCCGAGGTCATCGGCGAAGGTGCGGGTCAGCGACAGCAGCGCTGCCTTGGCGGCCGTGTAGTCGTGATACGGGACCACCGGATGCTGGAACAGGTTGGTACCAATGTTGATCACTCGCCCGAAACCGGCCTCGGCCATGCCGGGCAGTGCCGCCTGAATGAGGTTCAGCGGCCCCTGCACGGAGCCCTCGAACTGTGCGGCCAAGTCGCGGTAGCCGATCTCGCCGGCCTGAGCCCGCGCGTCTCCGTTGAAGGCGAAGTCGATCAGCGCATTGTTCACCACGGTGGTGACCGGAGCACCGAAGGCCTCCTGCGCCGCAGCGATCACCGCGTCGACCCGGGCCCGGTCCCGCACGTCACCGGCCACCGCGACTGCGCGAGGGCCGAACTCAGCGGCCAGTGCGTGCGCCGCAGCGCCGGAGGAGTGGTAGTTGATCGCCACGCGGGCACCCTGCCCGAGGAAGGCGCGCGAGATGGCGGCGCCGAGGCCGCGTGCGCCGCCGCTCACGACGACGACCTGGTCATCGAGACCACGAAGTGCAGTTGTCATGCCGAATGTCCTTTTCGAGGATCGGCGAAGGGCTGATCTGACATCCCTTCGCCAGTGCTAACTGGATCAGGTTCGACGGGTGTCATCTCAGCCGCAGGATTCCGGGTCGGAGTAGGTGCGGCACCCCGTGTCGGAAGCCATCCCACCACGGCCGGGGACACAAGACAAGGCGCCGCGGCACCAACCCGGATGCGACAGCGACGGCGGACTGCACGGTGGGGCCACCGGGGCTCGAACCCGGGACCAGCAGATTATGAGTACCAGAATCACTGTCTCCCGTTGGCCATCGCGGTCTATCGGCGCTGGTCAGCGCAGCAGAGAACAACCAGAGACAGCCCGAGATGTGACAAGCCCGTGACAACGTGACACGACGCCCGCACACCAGCGCCCCCGAATCCTCACTGGAGCGGGGGCGCTGGTGCACCGGATCGCCCTCGACAATGGCTGTCTCGCACGGGCGCGCTCGCGCTAGGGTCGGAAACATGCGAGTACTGACCGAGGACTTCCTATTCGAGCGCCAGAAAGCGCACTCGGCGATCTACGACGACTTCATCGACAGGTACGGCGAGGACTGGAACGACGAGCAGGAGGCAGAGTTCCGCGCCGCGGCGCAGGCGAGCGTTGCCGAATGGAAGATCAAGGCCGCGGACCTACTGGACAAGCTCTATGTGCCAGATCCGGCGGCCGCCGACACCTCGGAGTAAGGACGAGTCACCCGCGCAGCAGCAGAACCGCGGCCGTCATACCGTCGACGTAGACGCGGCCCTCAGCGGCGATGGCCAGCTCGCGCGGGCGCGCTCGCGCTAGGGTCGGAAGCATGCGCCTACTCACGCACGGGTTCATCGTCGAGCGCTCGAAGGCGCAGGCGGCGATCTACGACGGATTCATCGACCGGTACGGCGAGGCCTGGACCGACGAGCAGGAGGCAGAGTTCCGAGAGGCGACTCGGGCAAGCATTGCCGAATGGGATGCCAAGGCAGCGGACCTACTAGACAAGCTCTACGGGCCAGATCCGGCCGTACTACGGGGGCGGCGAGTACGTGGCGAGCGATGAGGCGGGCCACCCCTACGCTCCGACCTGGGTCACCGCCCACTGGGCCAAGCTCCTCAGCGAACTGGCCATTGAGCATGTCCGCCTCCACGACGCCCGCCACAATTGTGGCAGCTTGATGCACGCTCGGGGCGTGCCCCCTGTCGCCATCGCGGCATGGCTCGGCCATCACGACCCCGCTTTCACCTTGCGGACGTACGTCCACGCGCAGAGCGACGCACTCAAGGTCGCCGGGCAGACTTTCCGGTGAGTTGTGACAGTCTGTGACAACGCTCGGCGGTCTGGTGCTGGCAAGACCCACTCTGGCCAGACCTGTAAAGGTGGGGCGACCGGGGCTCGAACCCGGGACCAGCGGATTATGAGTCCGCGGCTCTAACCAACTGAGCTATCGCCCCCGAGACCCGCAAGCGGGCCGATCCGAAGCCTAGTCGACCGCCTCGGCGCTCCTCCGCGTCGGTGTGCACCGTGTCGGCGGCGGCGAAGACCCACCGACACCCCCGCCGGCGGAACCATCGCCCTGCACTGACCGTCAACGGGCCCGGTAGATTGGCGGTAATGACGACGATCAAAGAGCCGTTGTGGATCATCGGCCTCAGTTTGCTGGCGGTGCTCCTGGCGGCACTCGTCCTGAGCAAGTTGGCTCAGGTGCTTCTCGGCAGTCGAGCCGATCTGCGCTCGTCCACCGGAATTGTCGTCGCCATCATCGGGTCCGCTGTCGGACTGCTGATCGTCGGCGCTGGCACCTCGGCCACCCGCCTGGTCTCGCCGATCCCCATCCTGGCGTGCCTGATCGGCTCGATCGCCGCGATCGGCCTCTACAGCGCCCTCGCCGCCCGACTCCAACGACCGGTACCGACGAGCATTCCGGACCTGCTGGCCGCCGGAGAATCAGACCGGGTGGAGTTCAAGTCCACCGCGCGCGTCAACCTCAAGACCGGGGAGAAGGATCCCCGCATGGAGTTAGTGATCGTCAAAACCCTTGCGGCATTTCTGAATTCCGACGGCGGCACCCTGATCATCGGGGCCGACGACGCCGGAAATCCGCTCGGGCTCGACGCGGACTACCAGACCCTGCGCACGTCCGACGCCGACCGCTACGAACTCTGGATGAACGACCTGGTGGCCGCCGGACTCGGCCAGAACGCCGCCGCGAGCGCCGACATCGCCATCGAATCGCTCCCCACCGCCGACGGGCCCCGCGAGGTCTGCCGGATCAGCGTCACAGCGTCGCCGCGTCCGGTGTACCTCGCGCCGTCCAAGAATGCCCCGCGCGAATTCTGGGTGCGGATCGGCAACTCGACCCGCCAACTCGCCGTGGACCAGGCGGCCGAGTACATCATGCATCGTTGGCCGATGAACGTCGGCCCCAACCTGGCCGCGCAGTTGCGCGCTACCGTCCGTTTCACCTGACGAAAGCGACTCCCGCATGCCCGCCGAACCGAGCCCCGATGGCGACGCAACCGACGTCCCCGAGTCACCCGACGCCGGCGACTCGTCCCCGGGCTACGTCAAGCGCCTCGGCATCCGCTATCAGCACATCCGACACAACCACCCGCTCGGACATCTGCTTCGGTACGTCACGATCACGGTGGGTGTTCTCGTCACCGCCGTCGGTGCCGTCACCATCCCCTATCCCGGCCCGGGGTGGGCCATCGTCTTCCTCGGTCTGCTGATCCTGTCGCAGGAACTCGAATGGGCCGCGAAACTGCGGCACACAGTCATGGGCCTGCTGAACGACGTCTACCGGAAGTACATCGACGGCAACCTCCTGGCACAGGCCCTGCTTGCGATCGGCACGTGCGCAATCGTGCTCGCCACACTCTGGGTCACCGGCGGACTCGCCCTGTTCGCCGGCTGGGTCGGCATCGAATGGGCCTGGCTCGCCTCGCCGTTCTTCGGCTGACACACCTCCGCTACCGCCGGTCCTGCCTACCACTCTCGCAACAACGGGGTGAATGCATCTCCTCGCTTCGAACATATATGTGAGAAATCTATTGCTTTACTCACTTTTCGGCGTACAGTGGAGAGTGAAAGTAGCGACAACTGTCTTGACCTGCGAAAAGGAGGTGATCGACGTGCACGACGCGAACTTCGACGCCGCCGCCCTGCTGGCCGACTTGCACGACGATCAGCTCCTCGCCGTCCAGGAAGCCGCAGAGAATCGCCTGCAGCAGAGCGCCTTGGCAGCCCACCGCGAGGGCGTCCTCATCGACCTACTCGAGGCTCGGGAGCGCACCCGCCGCAAGGGCGAGATCTTCGACACCGCCCTCTACGTGGAGATCTCCGACCGCAGCGCCTACCGGGTGGCCGGGTCGACGTCCATGTACGACCTCTACGCCGAGGGCCTGCGCCTCGGAGTCGGCGAAGCACGGCGCCGTTCCTCGTCGGCCAAGGCGGTCGGCCGTTTCACCTCGATGACCGGCGAGCGCCTGCAGCCGCGCCTCGTCGAGACGGCCGCCGCACTGGCCGCGGGCCAGATCGGCCGCGAACACGTGACCGTGATCGAGCAAGTGATGGACCGCATCCCGAGTTCGGTGAGCCACGAGGACCGTGTCCGCGCCGAAGCCTCACTGGCCGAGGCCGCCCGCCGCCTCGATCCGCAGGGCGTCATCACCGTCGGCAACCGACTGCTGGCCTATCTCGATCCGGACGGCGCCCTCACCGACGATCGAGAACGCAAGCGCCAACGGATGTTCGTGCTGCAGCCGCAGGACCGGCAGCTGATGAGCAAGGTCCGCGCCATGCTGACCCCGGCCCTCCGCGCCGACCTCGAGGTAGTCCTCACGCAGTGGGCCGCGCCCGGAATGAACAACCCCGACGATCCCGACTCCCCGAGCGGCGCCGCCGACCAACCCGGACTGGATCCCACCCGGCTCGCCGCCGCTGCGGCGCGCGACGATCGCCTCTTCGGCCAACGCCAGCACGACGCCCTGCGCGCCCTCTGCCGGTGGGCGATGGCGCTGGCCGGTCAGCCTGCCCCCGAGCGCATCCCGTCGCAGGTGGTGATCACCGTGTCCGACGAGGACTTGGCCCGACAGTCCGGTGTTGCACTCACCGCGACCGGCACCCGGCTGCCGGTCACCGATCTGGTGGAGTATGCCGCGCACGCCGTTCCGTATCTGGAAGTGTTCGCCGGCGCCACGTCCCAGGTGCTCTACCTCGGGCGCGGCAATCGCTTCGCGTCCCTGGCCCAGCGGCTGGCGCTGTTCGGCCGGGACCGAGGCTGCACCGGCCCCGGCTGCACGGTCCCGTTCCACCGCACCGAGATCCACCACATGCCCGACTGGGCCGAGGGCGGCGTCACCGACATCGACCATCTGGGCGGCGCCTGCGGCCGCCACAATCGATGGAGCGGCCGACACCGCGGCCAGTGGGAGAACACCGTGCTGCCCGCCCAGTCGGCGGCAGGCGCCGCTGCCACCGATGCCGGGCGCGTCGGCTGGCGACCGGCCGGGCGCGAGGGCCCCTGGCAGATCAATCCCGTCTTCCACCCGGAGAAACTCGCCCCGCACCACCAGGTTCCGGGTGCGCACAACCGACTCGATGAGTCCGATGACGACGGCCTCGCCGAACCGACGACGCGACCGCTGGAACGGCCCCGCCCGTCGCCGCTGCGGATCGTCGATCTGACCGACATTCCGCCGCCCGATCCGGATCAGGACGCGTCGGCCCACGAATCGGGCGCCGAGGCGATCCTGGACCTACTGCTGACAGCCTGACCGGCACTGCCGGTCGGGCCGTCAGTCATGTCCGGGGTACCTGTTTCAGAGCACCGACTTGACCGGCGGACCATCGTACGGCGCGGAGGCGACGCTGCGCGTCTTCCGGTACAGCCAGACCACCAGCGCCGCGAAGACGATCACGCCGACCAGCTGTGCCCAGTTGCCGTACCCGTCCGGGATGAACGGCAACTGCAGCGGCTCGTCCTTGCCGCTGGCGGCGACGATGCCGGCGAAGATCACGCCGTACAGGCTCTCACCGACGATCAGGCCGGTCGCCATCAGGACGCCGAGACGCTTGCGGCGCGCCGCATCGGTCACGTCGCGTTCGGCCCACTTGTCGTAGGCGCGGCCGATGAACGCACCGATCGGGATGATCAGCGTCACGGCCATCGGCAGGTACATGCCCATGCCGACCGCGAGCGGCGGGACGCGGAGGCTCTTGGTGGTGCGCTTGAGGACCTCGTCGAGCACGATCACCACGGCACCGATCACCGCGCCGAGACCGAGCAGGCCCCAGTCCAGTTCGTCGCCGAAGATGCCCTCCGCCAACGACGACATCAACGCCGCCTGCGGGGCCGCCAGGGCGTCGGCCTTGGCGCCGGGGGCACCGGCGAAACCGAACGCGGTGTTCATCAGCCCCAGCACCGGCGGGATGATCACGGCGCCGAAGCACACGCCGATGATGAGGGCCACCTGCTGCTTCCACGGCGTCGCACCGACCAGCTGGCCGGTCTTGAGGTCCTGCAGGTTGTCGTTGGAGATGGTCGCGACGCCGAACACCACGGCGGCTGTGAACAGTGTGTACGCGGTCATCGCCAGCGCATCCTCGGAGCCGTGGGTCAGCTTCAGCAGGAGTGCGGCCAGCAGCACGACGACGATGCCGACGCCGGAGATCGGGCTATTCGACGATCCGATCAGACCGGCCATGTAGCCACACACCGCGGCCACCACGAGTCCGATGAGCAGCACGAAGATCACACTCACCGCGATCATCCCGGCACTGTTGCCCGCGAGCGGGGTTCCGCGCAGGAAGTCCCACAGCAGCCACGCGATCGGGATCATCGCCACGAAGACCGAGATCACCACCCACTGGAACGGGATATCGCGCTCGGTGATGTCGACGTCGACGCCGCTCTTGCGCTTGCGCGCGCTCCGCAGCGATTCGGTGATGCCCCGAGCGATCGGCAGCACCAGCGTCAGCAGGGTCCAGACCGCGGCCACCGCGATGGCGCCGGCCCCGATGAAGCGCACGTCGGACGAGAACAGCGCACTGACGCCTGCGAGCAGGTCGCCGTCGCCCAGGTTGTTCCACGACTGCTGCGGCAGCAGGATCCCGTAGGAGATCACCAGGCCCACCAGCATCGCCACGCCGACGCTCACACCGACCAGGTGGCCCACACCGATCAGCGCCATCGACAGGCTCGCGCCGTACATAGTGGCGCCGCTGCCGACCTTGAACGCACCGGCCACCGAGTTGCTGAGGACCTTCAACGACGCCAGCAGCGAGAAGCCGGCCGCGACGAGCGAACCGGTGATAATCATCCGCATGCCGCCGCGATTCTCTTCGGCGCCCGTCTCGCTGTCGCCCACCTTGAGCACCTCGGCGGCGGCCACGCCCTCCGGATAGGGCAGGTCCGAGCCGGTCACCAATGTTCGACGCAGCGGAATCGAATACATGACACCGAGCAGGCCGCCGATCGCGCAGACGGCGACGGTCTCCCAGTACGGGAAGCCGGTCCACCAACCGATCATGATCAGGCCGGGCAGCACGAAGATGATGGCCGAGAGCGTGCCGGCCGCCGACGCGATGGTCTGAACGATGTTGTTCTCGACGATCGAGTGGTTCGCGAAGTACCGCAGGATCGACATCGAGATCACGGCGGCCGGGATGGCGGTGGCGAACGTCAGTCCCACCTTCAGACCGAGGTAGACGTTGGCGGCGGTGAAGACCAGCGTGATCAGACCACCGAGCACCACCGCCCGAATCGTCAACTCCCGCATCGCCGACCGTTGCCCAGAGGCGGTCTCCGTCGTCGTCATCGCACTCTCCATCTCCACACCGGTCGCACGGTCCGCGCCGACCCCACTGTCGCAGAGTCGACGAGGTCGGCATCTGCGGCCTGCCAAGAATAGTCCCCCACCGGGACGCTCACCGACGCGCGTTCTCCCGCATCAGCAGCCAGATCAAGTAGAGGCCGCCCAGGACCACGGTCACCGCCCCGACCGGCAGCCGCACATCGGCAAACATGTACTGCGCCACCAGATCCGCCCCGCTCAGCAACAGCGCACCCATCAGCGCGGACCCGGCGACGGTGAGCGGGGCCCCGGGCCCCTGCAGCCGCCGTGCGATCTGCGGCGCCGCCAGCGCCACGAAGGCGATCGGTCCGGCGATCGCGGTGACCACGGCGGTGTAGCCCGCACCGACGACGATCAACAGCACCCGGGTGCGATCGACCCGCACGCCGAGCGCCGTCGCGGCGTCGTCACCCAACTCCAGCTGGCGGATCCGGAAACTCGCCACCGGCAACGTCGGCAGCAGCACCACAGCGGCTGCGACGGCCCACACCAGCGGCGCCCATCCGACCGTGTTCAACGACCCCGCGCCCCAGATCGCCGCGTGCATCGCATCGTCGAGGTCGGCCTTCACCGAGAACCATTGATTGAGTGACGTCAGGACCGCGCTTACCGCGATGCCGACGATGATCAAGCGAAATCCGTCCACGCCGCCGCGATAGGAGAGCGCGAAGACCACGGCGGCGGCCGCCAGCGAACCGCCGACGGCACCGAGGACCAGCGCGGCATAGCCGGGAGTGCCGAACACCAGCACCGCGACCACGCCGGTGTAAGCGCCCGAGTTCAGCCCGATCACATCCGGGCTGCCCAACGGATTACGCGTCAACGACTGGAAGATCATGCCGCTGATCCCGAGGCACGCCCCGAATACCACCGCTGCCAGCGCCCGGCGGATCCGCCGGTCGAAGGTCAGCTCCACTCGCTTGCCGCCGGTGCCGACGAGCCCGTGAACCACGTCGCCGAGCGACAGACCGTGCTCGCCCAACAGCAGCGCCAGCAGCACGCAAACCGCCGCCCCGACACCGACCAACAGGTTCATCGCCACCGCGCGGGGCCGGTAGCGTACGCTGACCGCGCCCATCGCCAGGATGCGCTGGGCGCTCACCGGTCGGTCCCCACACGACGCACCAGCCAGATCAGCACCGGAGCACCCAGCAACGGCGTCATCACCCCCACGGAGAGCTCGTCGGGCCAGATCACCAGGCGCCCGAGAATGTCGGCAGTCAGCAGCAGCGCCGGCCCCAGCACCACCGCGAAGGCCATCACCCACCGCTGATCGACGCCCGCCGCCAAGCGCACCGCATGCGGAATCATCAGACCGATGAAAGCGATCGGTCCAGCCGCGGCCGTGGCGGCCCCGCACATCAAGACCAGTCCCAGCACCCCGGTCAGGCGCGTGGCGGCCACGCGCGTGCCCATCGCCACTGCCATCTCCTCGCCCAGTGCCAAGGTGTTCAGTGCACGACCGCTCAGCAGCGACAACACCAGACCCACGACGATGAGCGGCGCGACCGCGGCCACGGTGCCTTCCGGCCGGTCGGCGATGCTGCCCACACCCCAGAACCGCATTCTGTCGAAATAGAGCGGGCTCAGCAGCGACAAACCCATCGCGATGCCGTTGAACACCGCGGTCACGGCCACACCCACCAGCGTCAGCCGCAGTCCGGTGGCGCCGCCGGGCGCCCGTGCGGCGATCGCCGCCACCAGAATCGCACCGAGCACCGCGCCCGCCAGGCTGAGTGGCAGATACTGCCCGATCTGTGTCACACCGAAGAATGCGACCCCCGCGGCCACCGCCAGCGCCGCTCCGGCATTGACCCCCAACAGTCCCGGGTCGGCCAACGGATTGCGGGTGAGCGCCTGCATCAGCGCCCCGCCGACGCCCAACGCCGCACCTACCAGCAGCCCGAGCACCGTCCGCGGCAGACGCAGCTGGAGGATCGTGTTGTGATCGATCGAGCCGTCCGGTGCGGTCAACGCCGACCACACGGTGCCCAGCGGCAGCGGCGCCGATCCGACCGCGACGCTGACCACGGTCACCGCCACCAAAATCAGGCAGGCCACGACGAACCAGGCGACCCGGCGCAGCGTCACCGAGGGGCGTGTGTCAGGGAGATCGCCTCGACGCCCCAGCCCAGCGGCCACACCTCGTCGACCGACCAGCCGGCCCGGGCGGCGAGGCGACGAAGATCGTCCCGCGTCCGCGGTCGCGCACCGCACACGGCCACCCGCAGCAGCGCCTGTTCGAGGGCGTCCGGGCCCAGCGCGTCGGTCCCGGTCGCCTCCGCCAGGACCACGGTCGACGCGGTGTGGCGGAGTTCGGAGAGGTAAGCGAAGGCCTCGGCGTCGTCGCGGGCCGCCAGCGCCAGGCCCCCGAGCACCACGGTGTCGCGGCCCCGGGCCCAGACGTCGGTGATCTCCACCTCGGACGCCGCCACGTCCGCAGCGAGCGCGGGGAGCACCGAACGGGGTTCCACGATACGTATCGCGCGGCCCTCGCCGGCCAGCGCCGTGGCCAACACCGCCGCCCCCGGTCCCACCACCGTCACCGGGCCGGAACCGGCCACCGCGGGCACCGTCTTGAGCGCCGGAACCAGAAACGCCAGGCGTCCAGCCGCCTCCATCAGCTCGCGATACTCGGCCGGGTCCTCGGCGGCCTGAGCCCAGAAGCTCGCACCGCGGTGCCGCGCCCAGTTCGACGTGTCCGCACCCAGCGCCTGCTCCAGATCCGCCAACAGCATCACCTGGTCGGCCCGGGCGCCGTCGAACAGCTCCGCCACGTGCTCGTCGTCGATGAGCAGTTCCCCGTCGGGGGTGAGCGACACCGCGCCGTCCTCGAGGCCGACGACGTCCGCGGCGGCGAGCAGCTCGATGAGCGGTCCGAGCTGTTCGATACCGACCCCCAGCCGCTCGGCGAGCGCACGCATCCGGATCGGTCCGGATTCCAAGCGGCGCAGCAGCCCGCTGCGCAGCGCGATCCGCACCGCGAACCACGACACCGGCGAGTGCACCACGCCGGCCAGCACGGGCAGGAGGCGCCCCGCCGCGCGATGACGGTCTTGGTCCACCCCGCCTGCGTGCTCCGCGGCCCCGGCCGTCCGGTGCCAGTAGCCGGTGATATTCACATGCGACTTGGCGATCCCCCAGTCCCGCGTCACCCGCTTGCGTACCGGCAGCAGCGCACGACTCTCCGCTCCGGCCCACACGTAACCGGTGCCGACGGGTCGCGGCAGCGCGCACACAGCCTCGCCCAAGGCGTGCGGGTCACCGGGCTCGGCCACCACGGTGACGAGCGAATCCGCTTGTGCCAGCGGCAGTTCCGGCGTCGCAGCAGCCTCCGCAACCGCCAGCACCACCGTCACCGGTCCGTCGACCGGACGCTCCAGCAGGAACCTCTCGATGGCCGGGATCCCCGTCTCGTCGCCGACGAGCAGCGTCCACTCGGCGTCATCCGGCACGATGGTCGACGACTTCGGCCCCACCGCCCACAGCGTGTGGCCCGGTCGCGCCGCGGCCGCCCAGCGCTCGGCCGGCCCCGCCGCGGAACCGTCGCCGCGTGCACCGTCACCGCTGTGCAACACGAAGTCGAAGCTCACCTCACCGGCCACCGGATCCACCTGCACCGGTGTGTAGTCCCGGGTGACCCGCACCTGTGAGGTGGGCCACTCGATCCCGTTCTCCCGTTGCAGCGGGAGCGCTTCGGCGATGTCGCCGTCGGGCGCGAGCACAAACTTGACGTGGTCGTCGAAGGCCAGACTGGTGAACGCGGGCAACGCCAGGCCATCCCGATCGAAGGCGCCGAGTTCCGGGCCGCCGACGGTGACTCGACGCATCCGCGGACCCCGCTCGGTCACCCTCAGCACCTCGAGTTCGCGCACCACCAAGGGCAGCGCGGTGAATCGTCCGCTCGCCACCCCGCTCACCCCCGCCCGAAGGTCTTCTCGACGATGTTCAGCATCTCGATGGCCTCGTGGAAGTCGCCGCGCTGCACCCAGTACGGCAGGTCGTAGGCCTGGTTCGCGGCGAAGGCCGGGAGCTGCGCGAAGATCGGTTTGCCGCGTAGATCAGCCACTGTCGGGGCGCCTTCGGTGAAGGGGATGACGAACAGGGTGTCCATGGTCAACACCTGGCCCACCTGCTCGGTGGACAGTGCGTACATGTCGCCGCCGGGCGTGTACGGCTCGAAACGTCCGCGGGCGAACAATGGGGCGGGTCGGAAGCCGAGCGCCGCGAACTCCTTCGGAAGCCCCCGATCCTCGATCAGCACGTACACCGAGCCGTCGGCGGTCAACGTCAGGAAAGCACTTTCCCCGGGCGGCACGCTGATGCCATCGCGGACCGCCACGACGCGCGCGTCGTACTCGGCGATCGCATCCCGGTACACCTGAGGCTCGTCGAAGACGTCGACGGCGAGGAACTCGAACTGCTGCTGCCACTGCGTCAGATCGCCGCTGACCACCACCGTGGGAGCGATCGCCGAGAGCTCTCCGTAGGCCTCGGTGGCGTGCCGCAGCGGAAAGCCCAGGCCTCCGGCGATGATCAGATCCGGCTCCTGAGCCAGGATGGCCTCAGTGTCGAAGCCGTCGACGTCCCACGGCAGCCACTGCGTGCCCTGGGTGCGAGCGGCCTCGGCCCACGCCGGCGCGAACACACCGGGTGCGGCCGTGTACTCGGGAGTCATCGCGACTACCGGCACGTCCATGTCGTACAGGTAGCCGGCGAGGGCATAGTTCAGCAGCACCACCCGCTGGGGATCGCTCGGCACCTGCACCTCGCCCTGATCGGTCTGGACCGTCACCGCCCCGCCCTCGGCGGCTTCCGAGGACGAACAGGCGACGATCCCCGTCGCCAAGGCTGCCACGGACAGCAACGCCAGGATTCTTCGTGCCCACATCGGCATCTCTTGCCTCACTTCGACTCTCGGGCTTGCACAGCCTCCAGGAGGCACCACGGCACCTCCGCATTAATTAGGTAAGACTAAGCTTAGAACCGCCGCGAGGCGGGGCGGTTCCCAACCGGACACGACCGCGCGCCCAACCGGACGAATCCACCTAGCACATGAGGAGCGAGCCGATGGAGGCTGCACAGCGCCCTTCGACGGCGGTCGAGCCGCCCCACGCCATTCGCGTCCTCGGCCACTCCGAGCACACCCATCAGCTGCCCCACCTGATCTATGTGGCCGTCGGCGTCGCCCACCTACGGGTGAACAGCCGACCGATGACGCTGCGCGCGCGGGAAGCTGTCTGGCTCGCCCCCGGTGTGCCGCACGCCGCCCGCTACGAGCCCGGCAGCCTCGTCCTGGGACCGCTGCTGTCACCGAACACCGTGCCGCGCGCGGGGGTGCACCGACTGCCGCCGATGACCGAGTTATCGCAACTGATGACCGCCCTGCTCGGGATCGGGTCCTGCACCGAGGACCAGATCGCGATGTTCCGCGGCCGCCTCGACACCCTGCTGAACTCGGTGGCCCTCCCCCTGTTCCCGCTCACACCCCCGCGACATCCGGCCGCCGGTGCGCTCGCCCGCAGCTGCGTCACCACCGAGCAGCCCCTCGTCCAACTGGCCGCGGCGCACGGCCTCAGCGCACGGCAGGCCCAACGCATCTTCGTCGCCGAGACCGGCCTGCCCTTCCGCCGCTGGCGGGTGCAGGCCCGGTTGAACATCGCCGCCGAACGACTACGCGGCGGATCGTCGGTGGATGCGGCAGCCGCCGTCGCCGGGTACGCCACCGCCTCCGGACTCCGCAAGGCGCTGCTGCGCGAGGCCGGCCTCGACATCGACGCGCTGCGCGGTTAGCACCGAGTCAGAGACTATCGACGCCGGCGTCGACGGCCTGCTCCAGCAGGCTGCGCCGGTACGACTCGAGCGCGACGAGGTCGCCGAACAGCGCGTTGTAGCCGTCCGGGTCGCCGCCCGGAGACATGCGGCGCAGCTTGGACTTGAGGTCGCCGATCTGCGCGCCGACCCACACTTCCTGCGACCGCGCCAGCACGCTGGCGATGTAACGCGGGAGCTGCCCCTCCTCCACCGGCAGGTCCTCCACGGCCAGTTCGGTGACCAGCGGGGTGAGCGCCGGATTGTCGACGGACTGACTGATCGCGTCGACCCACGACGCACCGCTCATTCCGCTCGCGGTGCCTCCGATATTCGAGATCGCCTGACGCACCAGGGCATACGCCGGCTCGCTGAAGCACTCCGGCGGGAGCGAGTCAAACACCGTCCCGGCGAGCGCCGGATACTGGATGGCGGCCTTGAGCGCCTCGCGTTGCGGCCACAGCCGCGGATCGTTCGCCAGCGGGCGCGCGGTCGGCGGCGGGGAGGCCGCCTCCGGCGCCTCGTAACGGCCGGGCCGTCGTCCCCGGCCGGGTTGCTGTCTCCCCCGGCCGCGGCCGGCTTGCTGTCGTACGCGGCCGAGCACCTGGGCCACGTCTTCCCAACCGACCCATCCGGCGAGCTGGCGCGCGTACTCGTCACGCAAGGCCACGTCGCGGATCTGCGCGACCACCGGCACGGTGTCGCGCAGCGCGGCCACCCGCCCCTCCGCGGTGTCCAGGTCGTGGTTGGCCAGCAACGCCTTGATGGCGAACTCGAACATCGGGATCCGCTGCGCGATGAGGTCGCGCAGTGCGGCGTCGCCGGAGTTCTGCCGCAGATCGCACGGGTCCATGCCGTCGGGGGCGACGGCCACGAAGGTCTGTCCGGACACGGACTGTTCGCCCTCGAACGCCTTGAGCGCAGCGGCCTTGCCCGCCTCGTCGCCGTCGAAGGTGTAGATCACCTCGCCGCGGAAGTACGAGTCGTCCATCATGAGGCGCCGGATCAGCGCCAGATGGTCCTCGCCGAACGCCGTGCCACAGGACGCGACGGCGGTCGGCACGCCGGCCATGTGCATCGCCATCACGTCGGTGTAGCCCTCGACGATCACCACCTGGTGTCCCTTGGCGATGTCGCGCTTGGCCAGGTCCAGCCCGAACAGCACCTGCGACTTCTTGTAGAGCATGGTCTCGGGCGTATTCATGTACTTGCCGAGATTGTCGTCGTCGAACAGTTTGCGCGCGCCGAAGCCGATCACGTCTCCGGCGAGGTTGCGGATGGGCCAGAGCAAGCGGCGATGAAACCGGTCGATCGGCCCCTTTCGTCCCTGCTTCGACAGCCCGGCAGCCTCCAACTCGTTGAACGAGAAGCCCTGCGTCAGAAGCACTTTGGTCATCGTGTCCCAACCGGCCGGCGCATAGCCGCAGCCGAACGTCTCGGCGGCGGCCTGGTCGAAGCCCCGGTCGGTGAGGAAGTCCCGGGCGGTCTGGGCGTCCGGGGTCCGCAGCTGTTCGGCGTAGTACCGCTGCGCGGCCGCGTTGGCCGCCACCAGGCGCGCACGCGTGCCCCGATCACGCACGATCGCGGTGCCGCCGCCCTCGTAGTTGATGCGGTAGCCGATCCGGTCGGCCAGCTGCTCCACCGCCTCGACGAAGCTGATGTGCTCCTGCTTCTGCAGAAACGAGTAGACGTCGCCGCCCTCGCCGCAGCCGAAGCAGTGATAGTGCCCGTGGTTGGGTCGCACATGGAACGACGGCGTCTTCTCGTCGTGGAAGGGACACAGGCCCTTCATGCTGTCGGCGCCGGCCCGCCGCAACGCGACGTAATCTCCGACGATGTCCTCGATGCGCGTCTGCTCACGGATAGCCGTGATGTCGCGATCGGGGATTCTGCCTGCCACCGGGCCAGTCTAGCCAGCATTCCGACCGGGGCTCCGCCACCTGACGGTTCCGCGACGTCCGGCCCGCTCAGCGCGGCGGACCGTTCTTGTCACACCCCCGCCCTATCGTGAACCACGTATCGAACAGATGATCGATACCCGGCCCGTTCCGCCGGTTCGACGAAGGAGTGACCATGTGTGAACACGATCCGCGCTGCCAGGGCACCGACGACCTCGTGGGCCAGGCGCTCGCCCAGATCATGGCCGGCCGCTGGGCCGTCACCG
This sequence comes from Gordonia alkaliphila, assembly GCF_039542465.1. Taxonomy (NCBI): domain Bacteria; kingdom Bacillati; phylum Actinomycetota; class Actinomycetes; order Mycobacteriales; family Gordoniaceae; genus Gordonia; species Gordonia alkaliphila. The sequence goes on from NZ_BAABIE010000013.1 coordinate 82,800, forward strand.
GCGTCTACAGCGACGAGACCGGCCCGCCGCTGGCCTACACCACCGGACTGGTGGAACACGGCCGCCCCGAGCTTCTGATCTACGGCCTGGAACCCGAGCAGGCCCTCCCGATCGTCAACCGGGTCGCCGAGCTGGTTGTGGCCGACGCCGACGTATTGGCGCAGCCCTACCTCGACCGGGTCCTCCGACCGCCCTACCGGCTGGCACTCCTGCCCGCGGTCCACACCGACGAGCTCACCGTGACCCGCCTGTTGTACGGCCCCGATGTCAGTGCGGTGCAACTGATCTGGCCGGATGTCGACGGGCGCTACCCGTGGGACCACGGCTACGGCTACGCGTCGTACATACAACCGCTCACCGGAGTCCCACGGCCGCTGGCCGGCTGACGCCGTCGTCGGCGGCCAACCACTAATCTGGCGACGATGGTTACCCGAAGTTGGTCCGCGGTCCAGGCAGAGCAGGCGTTGAGCCACCTGCCGATCCCCGACGTGCTCCGGGGCCGCGGCTACGCCAAGCAGGATCGGATCAGCGCGATCGAGTGGACGTCACCCACCGTGCTGCGCGGCATCTGCCGGGGGTCCGGCGCGAACCGCTACCAGAGCACGGTCACGCTGCACACGGCGCAGGGGCAGATCGTCGACGTGTTCGGCGTCTGCTCCTGCCCGGTGGCCGCCGACTGCAAACACTGCGCCGCGCTGATCCTGGCCGCCGTCGACACGGACGAATCCTCCTCGCCGTGGCGCGCCCTGCTCCGGGAAGTGAGCGCCGAACCCGCCGAACCGACCCCGCGACGGGCGGTGGCGCTGCAGTTCCACGTCTCGGTGGCCGACGCGCTCGGTCTGCAGGTGGCCCTGCGCCCGGTGGTCCAGCAGCCCGACGGCACGTGGACGCCGCACCTGCCGTGGGCCATCGTCCTCGACGGCAACGGGGACGGCTACGACGACGCCGACTTCCGCGCGCTCGCCGCCATCGCGTCCGCGTTCTTCTCCCCCGGCAGCCGCCGCACCCGCGGCGTCACCCGACTCCCGGCCGCCGTCGCGCTCGGGACTGCCCCGGCGGCCCTGTGGACAGCGCTGCGCGGCGCCGTCGAGAGCGGGCTGCCGGTGGTGGTGACGGGCCTGGCCGACGACGTGGTGCTGACCGACGAGTTCGCCGTCGCCTACCGCGTCCAGCCGCACAGCGACGGTGCCGCGCTCACCGCGTCGCTCACCCTGGCCGGCGACCACCTCGACGGTTTCCCGTCCGCCGTCGTGGGCCTCCCGAAGAACGGGGCGGCACTGCTGCGCGACCACACCCTGTACGTCGGCGCCCTCCCACAGCTCACCACGGGCGAAGCCGAACTGCTCTCCGGCGGCGTGCTGGAGATCCCCACCGCCGATTTCGCCGAGTTCAGTGCCGCCCTCCCCGAGCTGACCGCCCGTCGCAGCGTCGAGGTGCCCGAGCGCGGCCTGCTGCCGCCGGAGGTGTCGGCACCGTTCCCGCTGCTGCTCATCGAGGTGGAGGAGTCCGGTTCCCGCGTCCGATGGCGGACCGGCTATCTGGTCGACGGCTATCGCCGCGACTTCGACCCGTCGATCCCCGAACGCACGGTCGGCCTGCGCGACGTGGACGCGGAAGCACAGATGTGGCAGCGAGCCCGCCCCGACCTGGAGCTGTTCTGCGGCAGCCTCGGCCGCTGGAACGATGCGCTGACCGCGCGCACCCGCGGTCGCCTCCGTGCCGAGCGGGTGACCCCCGATCAGGCCGCGCTCGGGGACCTGCTGATTCCGATGGGTCTGAATCTCGCCGACACCGCGGTGCTGTGCGCCGAGACCGTCGCCCGGATCACCGCTCCCGGCCTGATTCAGGTCGAGATCACCGGTGCGACAAGGGACTTCCGTCCGGCCGACACGGTGGAGATGGGCTTCCGAGCCTCCGGCGCCTTCGAGTGGCTCGACTTGTCGATCGATGTGCTGATCGACGGTGAGCCCGTGCCGCTGGCGACGGTGATCGATGCCCTGGCCCGCGACGACGACACGCTCGTCCTCACCGACGGCGCCTACTTCCGGCTGGACACGCCGGAACTGCTGCGCCTCAAGGAACTGCTCGACGAGGCCCGCGCGATGGGCGACCTCCAGGGCGCCCGCATCGCCACCGGTCACCCCAACGCGACGCTGTGGGACGAGCTGCTCAGCCTGGGTAGCCTCGACACCCGCCTGGAGGAGTGGCGCCAGCAGCTCCGCCGACTGACCAACGCCCGGCCGCCGGAGCCGGTCCCGGTGCCCGACGGCCTGGACGCCGAGCTGCGCGGCTACCAGCGCGACGGTCTCGACTGGCTGAGCTTCCTGTGGGACAACGGGATCGGCGGGATCCTCGCCGACGACATGGGTCTGGGCAAGACGGTGCAGACCCTCGCCCTCATGACCCGCGCGGTCGCCGAGAATCCGCAGGCACGTTTCCTCGTCGTCGCCCCGACCAGCGTGATCGGCAACTGGGCCGCCGAGACCACCCGCTTCGCGCCCGGCCTGCGCGTGGCGACGGTGACCGCGACGCAGAAGCGGGCCGGCCGACCGTTGGCCGAGCAGATCGGCGACGCGAACTTGGTGATCACGTCGTACACCCTGCTGCGCATCGACAGCGACGCCTTCACCGAGATCGCTTGGGACGGAGCGGTTTTCGACGAGGCGCAGTTCATCAAGAACCACAACTCCAAGACCCATCAGGCCGCCCGTAAGCTCTCGCCGCCGTTCAAGCTCGCCATCACCGGCACCCCGATGGAGAACAACGTGATGGAGCTGTGGTCACTGGTCTCGGTGGTGATGCCGGGCCTGTACGCGAGCCCGCAGAAGTTCCGGGAGCACTTCGCCGGTCCGATCGAATCAGGCACCGCACCCGATCGGCTCGATGTCCTCCGGCGACGTCTGAAGCCGATCATGTTGCGCCGCACCAAAGATCAGGTCGCCGCCGACCTGCCACCCAAGCAGGATTCGGTGCTGACCCTGCAGTTGACCCCGAAGCACCGCAAGCTCTACGACCTCGTCCTCAACCGGGAGCGCCAGCGCATCCTCGGACTCCTGGAGAACTGGCAGGACAACCGCGTCCAGATCCTGCAGGCGCTCACCCGGATGCGGCAGTTGAGCCTGCACCCCGGGCTGGTGAACGAGGAGTTCCGCACCGTGTCCGCCAGCAAGATCGACTACCTGGCCGAGCACCTGCCGATCCTGCTCGACGAGGGCCACAGCGCCCTGGTCTTCAGCAGTTTCACCGGCTTCCTGCAACTGATCGCTCAGGCGCTGACCGACGTCGGGATCACATTCAGCTACCTCGACGGCTCCATGTCGGCCCGCAAGCGACAGGCCGAGATCGACAAGTTCACCGGCGGCGAGACCAAGGTCTTTCTGATCAGCCTCAAGGCCGGCGGCTTCGGCCTCAACCTCACCGCGGCGGACTACTGCTTCGTCGCCGACCCGTGGTGGAACCCGGCCGCCGAAGCCCAGGCCGTAGACCGCGCCCACCGCATCGGGCAGGAACGCCCGGTCACGGTGTATCGCCTCGTCTCGGCCGAGACCATCGAGGAACGGGTGATCGAACTGCAAGACCGCAAGCGCGCCCTGTTCGACGCCCTCATCGACGACGGCGAGCAGTTCAGCGGCAAACTCTCCGCCGACGACGTGCGCCGACTGATCGCCGACGACGAGTAACCGACGGTCCCGGCGAAAAAGAACTCGCGCTCGGGGCGCACCACCCGGCACCATTTGACGGTGACCACTCCGACCACCCGGCTGCCCCGCGTGCTGCAGCCGTTCGCGCTGCGCCAGTATCGCTGGCTGGTGGCGGGTCTGGCACTCGCGCTGTTCGGCGACGGCGTATGGCTGATCGCCCTCATCTGGCAGGTGATCGCCCTCGGCGGCGGTCCGGGCGCGGTCTCGCTGGCCTCCGGGATCGCTGCGGTCGGCATGGTGGCGTCCACGCTGCTCGGCGGCGTGCTCGCCGACCGGGCCTCCCAGCGCAGCATCATCATCGGGCTGGAGACGGTCAAACTCCTGGCGTTCGCGTCGGTGGGGATCGCCGCGCTGCTCCACCTCCTGACCCTGCCGCACCTCGTCGTCGCCGCCCTGCTCGTCGGCATCACCACCGGGATGTACTACCCCGCGTACTCCGCGCTGCTGCCGCGCGTCGTCGACGCCGCACAACTGCTGGCGGCCAACGGCGTCGAGGGCTTCCTGCGGCCGGTCCTGCTGCAGGCCGCCGGACCGTTGATCGCCGGGGTGATCGTCGGCGCCGCCTCCCCGGGCACCGCGATCCTCGTGGGCGCCCTCGCCTGCGTGCTCGCCGCCGCGTGCTACGTCGCGATGGGACCGATCGTCGACGACGTCACCGACTCGGACGCCGTTGCACAGTCCGAACACCCGGCACCCCACCCGATCGCCTCGATCGTCGCCGACCTCGGCGAGGGATTCGCGTACATGTGGCGCACGCCGTGGCTGTGGGCGTCGCTCTTCTACTTCTCGTTCCTGCTGCTGATGGTGATGGGGCCGCTGGAAGTCCTGGTCCCGTTCGCATTGCGCGAGCGCGTCGCGGGCGGCGCCGCCGACCACGCGATGGTCCTCGCGGCCTTCGGCGCCGGGGCCGCGCTCGGCGCGTTCGTCCTCGCATCGCGGCCGATGCCTCGGCGCTACCTCTCGTTGATCTTCGGCTTGTGGGCCGTGGCCGCGCTGCCGCTGGTGGTCATGGGCGTCACGCACAGCACCTTCTGGTTCGTGGTCGCCGGCTTCGGCCTGGGCCTCCTGCTCGACGGTCCGATGGTGCTGTGGGGCACGCTGCTGCAGCGGCGCGTTCCCACGCCTCTCCTAGGCCGGATCTCCGGACTCGACTTCTTCGTCTCCGCCGCCCTGATGCCGGTGTCGATGGCCGTCGTCGCCCCGATCAGCGGAGTCCTCGGCGTCACCGCCACCTTCGTCCTGGCCGGTCTCCTCCCGGTTCCGGCCGCGGTCCTGTTCTACGTGTGGGCCCGCCTGTGGCGCGACGAGATCGACCACCCGTTGCAGATCTCCGAGCTCGACGTTCCGCTGCCGCCGTCGACCCCGCGATGAGCGCACTATGACCTTGGTCTCTGGCCGGACTCGAGAAGCGTTGGGTAGCGTTCGAGGAAAGTTCACCAGGGGGCGGAATGGAACAGTATGCACGGTCCGGTCTGACGTTCGACGTCACCGATTCCGGTATCAAGCGGCACGGCACAGTCGTTCTGCTACACGGCTTTCCGCAGACCTCGCATTCCTGGCGCCAGGTCACCCCGCTGCTGAACACGGCCGGTTATCGCACCGTCGCACCCGACCAGCGCGGCTACTCGCCCGGCGCACGACCGGACGGCCGCACCGCCTATCGCGCCTCCGAGTTGGTCGACGATGTCGCCGAGCTGATCAACGCGCTGGGCGACGGTCCCGTCCACCTCGTCGGGCACGACTGGGGCGCGGCCGTGGCGTGGGGTCTGGCCGCGAGCCGTCCGGACCTGGTCCGCACGCTCACGTCGGTGTCGGCACCGCATCCGGGTGCCTTCGTGAAGTCGTTTCTGCACAGCGATCAGCTGCTGCGCTCGTGGTACATGGCGGCCTTCCAGCCGCCCTTCGTGCCGGAGTTCCTCATCGACCGCTTCCCCGCGCTCTTCGACGACCTGTTGCGGCGCACCGGCATGGACGACGAGCAGCTCGCCGACGTCCACCGCGACGTGATCGACGCGGGCGCGTTGACGAGCGCGTTGAACTGGTACCGGGCCATGCTGCTGAACACCCCGCAGGCTCTGGCCCGCCGCGTCGCGGTGCCGGTGACCCACGTGTGGGGCGCGCACGACACGGCGCTGTCCCGGCGCGGCGCCGAACTGGCGGCGGACTTCGCGATCGCCGACTTCGACCTGCGGGTGCTGCCCGACGGCGGGCACTGGATTCCCGAACACAACGCGTCCGAACTGGCCGATCTCATCCTCGGCCGCGCACACGGTCACTGACCCGCCGCCGAACCCCGCGCGCGACGGCCCGGTCGGTCATAGTGGATGCAAGGCCGCTATCGCACAGTCGACCCCCAGGAGGAGAGCAGCATGCCCGACGACTTCCCCCTCAGCGAAGGCACCACCCTCACCACCGCCGTCTTCGGAGTGCCGGTCGGCGGCCTCGTCCAGGTGTGGACCGACAAGCCCACCGTCTGGCGTCTGGTGGACGTCGGCGGATTCTCCGATGCCGTCGGCATCGGCTCGGTGGCGCGCACGCAGATCGGACCGGGCCGGTACCGCGAGGTGTGCCTGTTCGACGACGAGAACGGCACGGTCGTGCTGCAGGAGCGTCACTTCTTGGAGGCTTCGGACAAGGGCTACCAGGTCGGCGGCCGAGTCTTCCAGGCCGAGCCGCCCAGCGAGGTCTTCGGCGACCCCTGGGAGGACTTGAGCGCCGCCGTCTTCCACGCGGCCGCACGAGCCTTCGACCGGGGCGAACTGATCGTCGTCGAACCGGGCGGCTGGGACGATTCCGACGGACGCTACTGCCTGATCGGCGCCTTTCACGACGGTGCGGTGGACCAGATCGTGCTGGAGACCTCCCCGGTGCCCGCCGGCAGCGAAGTATGGCCGGCCACCGACGAGACCGCGGGCCAGACCATCAGCGCACCGGTCAGCGACGACACGCTGCGCGGCGCCGGCACCCTCGCCATCGACGCGGTGCACCGCTGGGGACTGGCCCCGTGGGACGTCACGATCACCTACGTGGTGCCGCCGGAGGCGTTCACCGAGCAGGCGGCGGCGAACGCGGTGCCGCCCGCCGACGGCTGAGTTCCGCCGAGAGGCCTCGCCGCGGTTTCGGCACTACACTGAACCCGATGACTCCGTGTCGAGAACGGGGCGACGCCGAGGAGGTGCACCGACCATGACCGAAGAACGCGAAGACGACTTCGTCGGCTGCGACACGTGGGCCGCGATGGTCTCCTGGCTGGCCGAATCCCTCCCGGAGATCCCGGTCGGGGTGACCATCGACTTCGGCCCCAAGGACATGCTGCTCGACGACGTCCTCGACGCCGACGACTTCGAGGACGACCCGCTCGAAGCGCTCTGCGCACAGATCGTGGTGCTGCAGCACGGCCGCTTCCTCGTCCGCCGCTCCCGGGTGGTGATGGAGGCCAACAGCTACATCTCCCACGACGCGAGTGCCGCGACGCCGAACCGGTGGTTCGAGGACGACCCGGCGGGCGATTGCACGGCCGGTGCGATCTACGTCGACGACGCCCACCTGGCGGCCGAGATCTGCGTGACCTGGCTGTCCTCGGAGTCCCGCGACGAGGGGCCCCTCGACTTCGGCTTCGACGTCAGCGAAGCGATCCCGCTGCCGGGCAGCGCGCAGGCCGAGCCCGCCTGGACCATCGACGACTTCCTGCGCCGCCTCGGCCACTGACGCCGGGCTCGGCGCCCCAGAACCGGCAGCACGGAGCGGGCGACCGGGGCTCACCCCAGGTGCGCCTGCACCGTTCACCCCAGGTGCGCCTGCACCTCGGCACTCCCCTTGTCGAGCCGTTCCAGCCGCCCCTCGGTCATCGACGCGATCTGATCCACCACCACGCGCATGCGCTGCGCGTCGTCGTCGGCCTGCGACCACCGCGGCACCAGGATCGGGTCGAGGCCGCCGGGAGCGGTGTTCAGCAGCAGCGTCGCCACCCGGTGAATGCGTTCGCGTTGCCGATCCTGCTTGGCCCGATGACTGCGGTCGGAGAAGATGAAGCGCAGGGCGACGGTCTTGAGCATCGCCACCTCGGCCGCGACGTCGGCGGGGATCTCCAGGTCGGCGTCGTAGCGCCGCAACGGCTTGGGCCCCTGCACCTTTCGGGTCGCGGTGATCACCGCTGCGGCGAACCGACCGATCAATTCGGAGGTCAACCGCTTCATGGCGACCAGCGAATCCAGGGAACCGTCGTAGGAACCGAGCGCGCGGAAGATCTCCATCTCCGAGAGTCGTTGCGCCGCAACCACCAACGAGTCCGGATCGAGCCCGTCGAAGTAGCGCACGCCCAGTTCGGCGAGCTCGGTCTGGTCGTCGGCCGACCCCAACTGCCGCAAGTCGATGCGGCCGCTGACGATGCCGTCCTCCAGATCGTGCACCGAATAGGCGACGTCGTCGGACCAGTCCATCACCTGCGCTTCCAGAGAGCGACGTCCCTCCGGTGAGCCGCGTCGAATCCAGGCGAGTGCGGGCGCGTCCTCGAGGTACGCGCCGAACTTGGTGCCGGGCACCTCCCGGGTCCACGGGTACTTCAGGGTGGCGTCCAACGACGCCCGGGTCAGGTTGAGCCCGGCGCTCGCCCCGTCGGGCCCGAGGATCTTGGGTTCGAGCAGAGTCAGGATGCGCAGGTTCTGGGCGTTGCCCTCGAAACCGCCGTACTCGGCGGCCACCTCGTCGAGGGCCCTCTCGCCGTTGTGCCCGTACGGCGGATGGCCGATGTCGTGCGCGAGGCCTGCCAACTCCACGAGGTCCGGATCGCAGCCGAGTTCGGCGGCGATGCCGCGGCCGATCTGCCCCACCTCGAGCGAATGCGTCAATCGCGTGCGGGGCGTGTCGCCCTCCCGCGGGCCCACCACCTGTGTCTTGTCAGCCAGGCGCCGCAGCGCCGCACTGTGCAGCACGCGCGCCCGGTCCCGCGCGAAGGCGCTGCGATGATCGGCGGCCGGCCGCTCCCGCTCCACCTGCTTGAGCGACTCGGGAGCCATCCGCTCCACGTCGTCGGCGTCGTAGGAGGCCAGGAGCGGTTCAGACGGGGAAGTCATCGAAGATCTCTACTCGGTTCCGCCGCCGCAGCGGCGCAGAGGTGACGTTCGGCCGCCGACGGGAGAAACCCGCCGACGGCCGAAGTCGGGAACGTGACGCCAAGAATATGACGCCTGTCGTCAGCTGGTCGGCCAGCCGCGGGCCTCCGCCAGTTCCATCAGCTTGCCGCGCACGGCGTTGATCTGACGAGCGGTGAGGTCCGGGGAGGACTCCAGCAGCAGCTCGGTGAGCTCGTTGAACAGCGGACCGGAGTAGGTCTTACGCTGCGGACGGTCGTCGCGATCACGACGGTCGCGGCGATCGTCCCGGTCGCCGAAGCGGCCGCGGCGGTCGCCCCGGTCCCCACGGTCGTGGCCGCGGCGGTCGTCGCGGTCGCCGAACCGACCGCGGTTGTCGTCGCGACCGCGGTTGTCGTCGCGACGCTGGGCGCGCTCGGCGGCAGGCGACTCACCGGCGGGCGCCTCCTCGGTGACCTTCACATTGGTCGCCTTGGAGCCGCGATCGGTGGCTTCGACGTCGAAGTCCACCTTCGCACCGGGACGCAACTGGCTCTCGTCGATGCCCTGGATGTCGTTGATGTGCAGGAACACATCGTCGCCGCCGCCCTCCGGCGACAGGAAACCGAAACCACGATTCGGGTCGTAATGCACAACCTTGCCGCTGACACTCACCGCAAAACTCACTCTCCGCGACGCCGCTGCAACCGGACCCCTTGCCCGAGCGGCGTTTCACCCGTCTTACTATGCCTCATCTTCACTGCTCACACCCGCTTTGCATCGCACATCGCTCCGCTCGCGTCGTCGTGGTCCCGACCACGGAGGCGGGCGACCCCGCCGTGACGTTCCTCCGTACGGGCGGATTCGTGTCGTCTGCGGCGATTCCCCACCTGGGACGCTCGCGCTCATGCCTAGGCTCGACGAATGCTGAGCCCCGTCTCGCGTCGATCGGCCGCTCACCTGGCAGGCCTCGTCGTCGCGCTCACGACCGTCCTCGTCGTCGCCGGTTGCACCTCCGTCGACGGCACCCCATCGCGCTCGTCGAATACGGCACCCGCGATCACCGCGATCGCCCCCACAGCGATCATTCTCGACGCCTCCGACTCGATGACGAGCGACGACGCCCCCGGACCGCGCATAGCGGCGGCCAAACGCGCCGCGACCGGTTTGATCGACGCCCTGCCCGACGGCTCGGACCTGGCTCTTCTCTCGTACGGCACCGGCACCGGCACGACGCCCGCCGAGGCGGCGGCGGGCTGCCGCGATGTCACCACCCTGGTGCCGCTGGGGCCGCTGGACCGCGCCCCGATGACCGCCGCGATCGAGGCGATCACGCCCCGCGGATTCACCCCGATCGCCGAATCCCTGCGCCGCGCCGCGGCACTGCTGCCCGCGGACAGCGCCGCGGCCATCGTCCTGATCTCCGACGGCGAGGACACCTGCGGCACCCCGCCGTGCGACGTCGCCGGTGAACTCAAGCGGGCCAACGCGCAGTTGCAGATCTCCACCGTCGGTTTCCGCACCGAAGGCGCCGCGTCCGATCAGCTCCGGTGCATCGCCGACGTCACCGGCGGCCTCTTCGTGGAAGCCGCGAACGAGGCGCAACTGGCCGCGCGTCTTCTCGCCACCCAGAACGGGAGCGCGGCGGCCACGGTCAACGGCGCCGCGTTCGAGGGCATCGACCTCGGCCAGTCCCTCACCGACATCCGGCGGCAGCACCCCGACTTCCCGAACACCGGCATCGTCGAGGACGACCTCACGATTGTGCACTGGCACGACTGCGACTGGGCCTTCGACCGCTCCCAGCAGCTGGTACAGATCCGCCCGGCCGAGGAGGTCCGCACCATCGACGGCGTCGGCGCGGGCAGCACCGTGGGCGATGCGCAGCGGTTCTACGGCCCACCGGTGGCGACGGTGAAAGAGTCCGACGGCACGTACACGCTGACCTTCGACGCGGGCGGCGACAAGGCCGCCTACCAGGTCACCGCGTCCGGTACCGACGGCTCCGCCGTCATCACCCGGATCGTCGTCTGCCGCTGCCTGCCGACCACCGCGGCCGACCTGCCGAGCGCCCCGCCCACCGGCCTGTGCTCGGCGAATCATGTGACCAGCCAGGCCGATTACACGCATCCTCGGCTCGGCCTGATGCGGCTGTTCACCCTCACTCGCGGCGCCTCCAGCGGGGACGGGAACAGCTGCGTCGTGGCGGTCCCCGCCGATGCCGACCGCGCACCGATCGTCGTCGACAAGATGTCCGTCTACAAAGACGAGCTGACGCTCGCCGAACCGGTCTCCGACTCCACCGGCAACGCCTTCGTCAACTACAACCCCGGCCGGTACAACGGCGTTCTCATCCTGGTGCCGACCGACTCCGGTTTTCAGCCCCTCACACCGCAAAAGTTCGGTGAACCCTCTACCGGTGTCCGCAACTTCTACGGCGCCGAGCTGATCGGGCCGGGCGCCAACGGCCAGTACGTCATCGAGCAGAGCAGCAACGACTGCACCCCGGATTGCGCCGGCGGCACCATCACCAAGACCAGGTATCGCTGGAACGGCAGCGACTACGTGCAGTAGGCGACGAGGTGAAGGAGTAGCCGCGCGCCGCTACGGTGGAGGCCAGCGTCGTTGACTGGAGGAAACCATGGCGTACACCGTCGCCGATCTGATCGTGGAAACCATCCGAGAGGCTGGGGCACAACGAGTTTGGGGCATTCCCGGTGATTCGCTGAACGGTTTCACCGACGCGCTCCGCACCCATCCGGAACTGCCGTGGATGCATGTGCGGCATGAGGAAGCCGGAGCGTTCGCGGCGAGCGGCGAGGCCGCGATGACCGGTGAACTCGCCGTCGTCGCCGGCAGCTGCGGGCCGGGCAACCTGCACTTCCTCAACGGCCTGTACGACGCCCACCGTTCCCGCGTCCCGGTGCTGGCCATTGCCTCGCACATCCCCGGCGACCAGATCGGCACCAACTACTTCCAGGAGACCCACCCGGAGAACCTGTATCGCGAGTGCAGCGTGTACTGCGAGGTGGGCCGCACTCCCGAACAGCTCATCCGGATCCTCGACATCGCGATCCGCACGGCGATCTCCGAGCGCGGCGTCGCCGTCCTGGTGATTCCGGGCGAACTCTTCACCGCCAAGATCGATCGCCCCGAGCGAGTGCCGCGAATCCGCGCCACCAGCCCGGTGATCCGTCCGTCCGACGAAGAAGTGCATCTGGCCGCCGCCATGCTCAATGCCGGCAAGCGGGTGACGATCTTCGCCGGCGCCGGGTGCGCGGGCGCCCATGACGACGTGGTCGCGCTCGCCGAGCGGTTGCGCGCCCCCGTGGTGCACGCCTACCGCGGCAAGGAGCACCTGGAGTACGACAATCCGTGCGACGTCGGGATGACCGGCCTGGTCGGCTTCTCCTCCGGCTACCGAGCCATGGAGAGCTGCGACACGCTCCTGATGCTCGGCACGGATTTCCCGTACGACCAGTTCCTGCCCCGGCACGCGCGCATCGTCCAGCTCGATATCCGGGGCAGCCAGCTCGGCCGGCGCACGCGCGTCGATCTGCCGCTGGTCGGCTCCGTCGTCGACACGCTCCCCTTGCTGACCCCGCTGATCGACGACGACCGCGACCGCACCCATCTCGACGCGGCCCTGCAGCACTACGCGTCGACCCGCAAGCTGCTCGACGAGTTGGCCGTCCCCGACGACCACATCCCGATCCGGCCCGAGTACCTGACGACGCTGCTCGATCAGCTCGCCGACGACGACGCGGTCTTCGTCCCCGACGTCGGCTCCCCCATCATCTGGGCGGCCCGCTACCTCACCATGAACGGACGACGACGCCTCCTCGGCTCGTTCAACCACGGCTCCATGGCTAACGCACTGACCATGTCGACCGGCATCGCGGCGGCTTCGCCGGGGCGGCAGGTGATCTCGCTGTCCGGCGACGGCGGTTTCGCGATGCTGCTCGGCGAACTGTTGACCCTGGTGCAGAACGATCTGCCGGTCAAGACCGTCGTCTACAACAATTCGTCGCTGAACTTCGTGGAGCTGGAGATGAAGGCCGACGGCTTCGTGAACTTCGGCACCGACCTCACCAATCCGAGCTTCGCGGCGGTCGCCGAGTCGGTCGGCATCCGCGGCTGGGCGGTGACGACGTCGTCGGAGCTGCCCGCCGCCGTCGCCGAGTTCCTCGCGCACGACGGCCCGGCCGTCCTCGACGTGACCGTCGCCCGCCAGGCGCTGTCCATCCCGCCGGCGATCACCGCCGCGCAGGCCAAGGGGTTCACGCTCTGGTCGCTGCGGACCGTGCTGTCCGGCCGCGGCGACGAGCTCATCGACCTCGCCGAGGTCAACCTGCTGAGTCGGCTGCGTCGCCCCAAGGAGTAGTCCGCCCCAAGGAGTGGGCGGTCCGCAGCGCGGTACGGCCCGCCCGCGACGTCGTACCCGGGTGGTTCACTGCGTTCAGGCGCCGTCGCATCCGGCGGCGGCCCTGATCGGGGGATCATCATGACACTCAACCGCAAACTCAGCCCGGGCGACGTGTACCGCCTGCTCGCCGAGCTCCGCGCTCAGCTGCCGCCGGACTACGACCCGTACGACGACTACTGGGCCGCCCCGTACGACTGCGACCCGGCGATCTGCGCCCTCGACGACGAAGACCGCCCCGAGGAGATCCTCCGGGCGGTCTTCATTCCGTATCCCGAGCGCGGGGCGCCGCCCTGGCGACGCGTGGCCGGCTGACGCCCACCCCGCCGACCTGCCGTGTCGCGACCCTGTCTGCGGGTCGCTCCCGGAGCCGGCGGCGGCGACCCGCGATTCGGGTCGCGACACGCGCGGTCGCGGGTGGGCGGGCGCGGGTGGTGTCAGGCGCCGAGCAGCTTGCCGCCGAGGTATTCGGCGACCCGGTCGAGCGACACGCGCTCCTGCGACATGGTGTCGCGCTCACGCACGGTGACGGCGTCGTCCTCGAGGGTGTCGAAGTCGACGGTGACGCAGAACGGCGTGCCGATCTCGTCCTGGCGGCGGTAGCGCTTGCCGATGCCCTGCGCGTCGTCGAACTCGATGGCCCAGTGCTTGCGCAGCTCGGCGGCGAGGTCGCGGGCCTTCGGCGAGAGCGACTCGTTGCGCGACAGCGGCAGCACCGCCACCTTGATCGGCGCCAGACGACGATCCAGCTTCAGCACCGTGCGGGTGTCGGTGCCGCCCTTGGCGTTCGGCACCTCCTCCTCGGTGTACGCGTCGCACAGGAAGGCCATCATCGACCGGCCGAGACCGGCCGCCGGCTCGATCACGAACGGCGTGTACTTCTCGCCGCTCGCCTGGTCGAAGTAGCTCAGGTCCTCGCCCGACTCGCGGCTGTGCGTCGACAGGTCGTAGTCGGTGCGGTTCGCGATGCCCTCGAGCTCGCCCCACGGGTTGCCGCTGAAACCGAAGTCGTACTCGATGTCGGTGGTGCCCTTGGAGTAGTGCGAGAGCTTCTCCAGCGGGTGCTCGTACAGGCGCAGGTTGTCGCGCGCGATGCCGAGGTCGGTGTACCAGTCCATCCGCGCGTCGATCCAGTACTGGTGCCACTTCTCGTCCTCGCCCGGCTTGACGAAGAACTCCATCTCCATCTGCTCGAACTCGCGGGTGCGGAAGATGAAGTTGCCCGGCGTGATCTCGTTGCGGAAGCTCTTGCCGATCTGCGCGATGCCGAACGGCGGCTTCTTGCGCGTCGTGGTCATCACGTTCTTGAAGTTCACGAAGATGCCCTGCGCGGTCTCCGGACGCAGGTAGTGCAGACCCTGCTCGTCGTCAACCGGCCCCAGGAAGGTCTTGAGCAGACCCGAGAATGCCTTCGGCTCGGTCCACTCGCCGCGGGTGCCGCAGTCGGGGCAGACGATGTCGCTCATCGGGGCGTCGTCCGGGTTGTCGAGGCCCTTCTTCAGGGCGTACGCCTCCTGCAGGTGGTCCTGCCGGTGACGACGGTGGCAGTTGGTGCACTCGATCAGCGGGTCGGTGAAGACCTCGACGTGACCGGACGCCTCCCACACCTGGCGCGGCAGGATCACCGAGGAGTCCAGGCCCACCACGTCGTCACGCGAGGTGACCATACTGCGCCACCACTGGTCCTTGATGTTGTTCTTCAGCTCCACGCCGAGGGGGCCGTAATCCCACGCCGAACGCGTACCGCCGTAGATCTCACCGCACGGGAACACCAGGCCGCGACGCTTGGCGAGGTTGACGACGGCATCGACTTTGGACTGCACAGCCACGGTTACTGTTCTCCACGCTTGAGGGGTTGGACTCATCCGCGGCGCACCATGCCGTTCGGCACGCGCACCACGACCTACAGGGTATCTCCCCCGCGCAAACCGCCCGCGCTCACGTCAGGATGAGTTCGACGTACGGGATCGCCTCGAGCGTGCTGCCGATGGACTCCTCGATCACGCCGGCCAACTCGTCGTACGCCTTCGGGTGGGCCACCCGGTACCGCTCGATCACGCCCTCGGCGACTTCCGGCGGCAGAGTTCGGGCGATCGCCGGTCGACGCCGCGCGAAACCGATGGACACCCAGCAGTGCTGATCGGCCCTCAGATTGGCGTACCACTGCGACCTCTCACCGAACCCCGAGGCGACCACCACCCGGTGCTTGGCCGGGCGTTCCACGCACTCGAGCACGACGAACCGGTGCACACCGGACTTGCGCCCGAGGTGCTCCACCAGGAGTAGCCGCCCACCGAAGACGAAGCCGAGACCGGCACGGAAGAGCGGGATCGGCGCCCGCACCAGCCATCGGGTGTGCAACATCCTCGACGCCAGACTCGCCATGTCACCATGCTATTGAGCACGTCTCGACCACGCAGCGACCCGTGCAATTGGGAACCGATGCTAATAAGCTGGCGGCAGATCGTCCGGAAGGGGACCCAGTGACGCAGCCCGACCTCGCAACCGCCGGCCATGCCGCCGCAGGCGAACTGCTGCGCGCCCTCGCCGCCCCGGCGCGCGTCGCGATCGTCCTCGCCCTCAACGAGCGGGCGATGTGCGTGCACGAACTCGTCGACACCCTCCATCTCAATCAGCCGCAGGTGAGCCAACACCTGCGTGTGTTGAAGAACTCCGGCGTCGTCGTCGGCCATCGCCGCGGCCGCGAGGTGGAGTACACCCTCGTCGACGACCACATCGCTCACATCGTCACCGACGCCCTGATTCACGTCACCGAAGGCAGCCACGGGGAAGACGGCCACGGGGTAGTCGACCACGGGGCGGGGGGCCACTCCGAGGTCCCGGCATGACCGACCCCAAACCGGTCACCGGTCAGCGCACCACCAAACAGCGCGCCGCGATCGCCGACCTGCTGACCCAGAACGACGACTTCCTCTCCGCGCAGCAGTTGCACGACCTGCTCACCGCGCGCGGCGACTCCATCGGCCTCACCACGGTCTATCGCAACCTCCAGGCCCTGGTGGACGCCGGACAGGTGGATGCCATCTGGGACGGCTCCGGCGAGACCCGCTACCGCCACTGCTCCACCGAGCATCATCACCACCTGGTGTGCCGATCCTGCGGCGCGACCGTCGAGGTGCAGGGCGAGCCGGTGGAACGCTGGGCGGACGCCATCGCCAAAACGCACGGCTACCGGGACATCGCGCACACCGTCGAGATCTTCGGCACGTGCGCCGCCTGCGCCGCGGCCGACTGACCCACGGATCGTCAACCAAACGTTGACGATCATCCAATCGTCAACCTATGGTTGACGCATGACCTCTCCCACTCCCCTCGACCCGCCGGTCCGACTCGACGATCTCATCGTCGCCATCAAGAAGGTGCACGACGACCCGCTGCTCCAACTGACCGACGCCATGCTCGCCGCCGACCACCTCGGCGACATCGCCGACCACCTGATCGGCCACTTCGCGGATCAGGCACGACGCAGCGGCGCGTCGTGGACCGACATCGGCACCAGCATGGGCGTCACCAAACAGGCCGCCCAGAAGCGCTTCACCCCCAAGAATCCCGGCACCTCCGCCGACCTGGACCCCAATCAGGGTTTCAACGCGTTCACTCCGCGCGCCCGCAACGTCGCCGCCGCGGCGCACAACGAGGCCAAAGCCGCCGGATATCCCGAGGTGACCACGACCCACCTGGCGCTCGGCCTGCTCGACGATTCCGAGTCGCTGGCGGTCGCACTGATCCGGGAGTCCGGCGTCGATCCGACCGCGCTCGCCGCGGCCCTGCGCGCAACGCTGCCGACCGCCGCGGCCGAGGTCGGCGAACTCATCCCCTATGACGCCGCGGCCCGCAAGGTCCTCGAGCTCACCTTCCGCCAGGCGCTGCGCCTGGAGCACGGTTACGTCGGTACCGAGCACATTCTGCTCGCGCTGCTGGAGAACGAAGTCGGCACCGGCCCGCTCACCGCGGCCGGACTCGAGGCCGCCGCGCTGGAGGAGCGCCTGATCGCCCTGCTGGCGGCCATGCAGCCCGACGCCGCCGAGTAGGTCCTACTTCCCCGGCGTATCAGGCGCTGCCGAAGCGGCGGTCGCGCTTGGCGTACTCCAGGCACGCGTCCCAGAGGTCGCGCCGGTCGAAGTCGGGAAACAGCTTCTCCTGGTACACCAGCTCGGCATACGCCGACTGCCACAGCAGGAAGTTGGAGAGCCGCTGCTCGCCGGACGGCCGCAGGAACAGGTCCACGTCGGGCATGTCCGGCTCGTCGAGGTACCGGGCGAACGACGTCTCGGTGATGCGTTCCGGATCGATCTCGCCCCGCGCGGCCCGCCGGGCGATCTCCCGGGCCGCGTCGGCGATCTCGGCGCGGCCACCGTAGTTCACGCACATCACCAGGGTCAGCACGTCGTTGTCCTGGGTGAGTTCTTCAGCCACCTCCAGTTCCTTGATGACGCTTCGCCAGAGGCGGGGCCGACGACCGGCCCAGCGCACTCGCACGCCCATCTCGTGCATCTCGTCGCGACGACGCCGGATCACGTCCCGGTTGAAGCCCATCAGGAACTTCACCTCGTCCGGGCTGCGCGACCAGTTCTCGGTGGAGAAGGCGTAGGCCGAGAGCCATTTGACGCCGATCTCGATGGACCCGCACACCGAGTCCATCAGGACGGCCTCGCCCCGCTTGTGGCCTTCGGTGCGCGGCAAGCCGCGTTCCTGCGCCCACCGGCCGTTGCCGTCCATCACCAGGGCGACGTGGTTCGGCACGAACTGCGCCGGGATCGCCGGCGGGGTGGCCCCGGAGGGGTGCGGATCCGGCGGCCGGATCGCGCGCGGTGCGGCGGCGGGCTGCGAGCGGCGGGTCAGTCGTGCCATCGGGGGGCCTCTCCCATGGTGTCGGCGAGCGTGTCTCGGTGGTCTCGGGTCAGGCAGTGGTGGCAGTGGTGACCGTGCTTGCGGCCGGGCTGGGTCGGTCGGCCGGAACGGTCCGGTCGATCAACGGCAGCGTCCGGAGTCGTCGTTCCAGATGCCATTGCAGGTGCGCGGCGATCAGACCGGTGGCCTGCCGCTGCTGCGACGCGGTGGTGGTGGCGACGTGATCCCAGTGTCCCTGGGCGAGCGCCTCCATGAGCTCCAGCACCCCGACCGACGGGGTCGCGGCCCCGGCCGGCCGACAGTACACGCACACCGCGCCGCCGGCCGCGACGTGAAAAGCCTTGTGCGGCCCCGGGTTAGCGCAGTGCGCACAGGCATCCAGCGACGGCATCCAGCCGGCCGCGCCCATGGCGCGCAGGAGGAAGGCGTCCAGAATGTGCTGCTGCTCCCGCCGCTCCTCCGCCAGCGCCGTCAGCGCTCCGACGGTCAGCCGGTACAGCTGCAACGCGGGCACCCGTTCCTCACCGGCGAGGCGTTCAGCGGTCTCGAGCACCGCGCAGGCCGTGGTGTAGCGCGTGTAGTCGCGCGCCATCGCCTCACTGAAGGCGTTGAGCGTGTGCACCTGCGTCACGATGTCCAGATTGCGGCCGGGATAGAGATTCACGTGCACGTGCGCGAACGGCTCCAACCGGGCCCCGAACTTGGACCGGGTACGTCGAATGCCCTTCGCGACGGCACGGACCAGACCGTGCTCGGCGGTGAGGAGCGTGATGATGCGGTCGGCCTCGCCCAGCTTGTGCTGGCGGATCACCACCGCTTCGTCCTGATAGTTCCTCACCGCTGCATTCTCTCACCGAACGACGACACAAGCGCATCCCGACGCGCACCCCCGACGCCCGGGCCCGGAGGCCGGGCTCAGTTCTTGCCCTTGCCGCCCTTCGCCTCCCGGCGGGCCAGCGCCGCGTCGGCCGCGGAGTTCTCGGCCTCGGCCGCCTGCTTGCGGTCCCACCAGCGCTCCAAGATCAGGAAGCCGAGGCACCAGGTCAGCAGGGCACTGGCGAACCAGACCACCACGGTCGAGGCCAACCAGGAACTGAAGCCGTCGATGCGCAACGCCCCGGAGACCAGCGTGGTGATCCACAGTGCCACCAGCGTCGACAGCAGGCCGATGCCACCCAGCATCGCCGAGGCGTACTTGCGCGCGATGTTGAAGCTGAACGGCCCCAGCAGCGACTGCACCGCGGTGAAGATGGCGACGGCGATGAAGAAGCCGCCGAGCGAGATGTGGAAACCGCCGACCACGGCCCAGCAGATCAGAAAGGCGACCGCCGCGGACACCAGGTTGACGGCGATGCTCAAGAGGAACCGAATCAAGGCAATTCTCCTTCTAGGACGACACTTCTTC
This sequence comes from Gordonia alkaliphila, assembly GCF_039542465.1. Lineage (NCBI taxonomy): Bacteria > Bacillati > Actinomycetota > Actinomycetes > Mycobacteriales > Gordoniaceae > Gordonia > Gordonia alkaliphila. Next base: position 102,270 of record NZ_BAABIE010000013.1, read on the forward strand.
GCCGACCGCGCTCCGCGTTCGCGTGAGAGTGTTCGCCTCACATCATGCCTGTCGACGCGCCGATCAGAAGCCTAGACGCCCCAGCTGTTTCGGATCTCGCTGCCAGTCCTTGGCTACCTTCACGTGGAGATCGAGATAGACGCGGCAGCCCAGCAGCTTCTCGATCTGCGCGCGCGCCGCGGTGCCGACCTCTTTCAGGCGTGCCCCGCGGTGCCCGATGATGATGCCCTTCTGGCTGTCGCGCTCCACGTACAGCACCGCGTGGACGTCGACCATCGGCGGATCCGAGCCCTCCCGGTCGATGACCTCTTCGATGGTCACCGCGAGCGAGTGCGGCAGCTCGTCGCGGACGCCTTCGAGGGCGGCCTCGCGGATGAACTCGGCCATCAGCACCTGCTCGGGCTCATCCGTCAGTTCACCGTCCGGGTAGAACGCCGGCCCCGGCTCGCACAGGGAGACGAGGAGGTCGGCGAGCACGTCGAGCTGTTTGCCGGACTTGGCCGACACCGGGATCACGTCGGCCTCCGGACCGAGCACGTCGGCCAGCGCCATCAGCTGTTCAGCGATCTTCGCCGGCCCCACCTTGTCGAGCTTGGTGACGATGCCGACCACCTTGGTGCGTCGGGACAGCGGCTTGATCTGCTCGATGATCCACCGATCGCCGGGGCCGATGGGCTCGTCGGCGGGGATGCACAGGCAGATCACGTCCACTTCGGAGAGCGTGTCGAGCACCAGGTCGTTGAGCCGCTTGCCGAGCAGGGTCCGCGGCCGGTGCAGGCCCGGGGTGTCGACCAGCACGAGCTGGGCGTCCGGTCGGGTCACGATGCCGCGGATCGCGTGCCGCGTGGTCTGCGGCCGATTGGACGTGATCGCCACCTTGTCGCCCACCAGCGCGTTGGTCAACGTCGACTTGCCGGTATTAGGGCGCCCCACCAGGCAGATGAATCCGGAACGGAACTCGGGGTCGGTCACTGCTGATCTCCTCGTCGCGCGGCGCCGCCGCTCTTCTTCTCGCCCCGAGACTTCTCCCCCGGGACCTTCTCACCCTTGGTCTTCTCGCCCCGCGCCTTCTCACCCCGGGCCTTGTCGCCCGGGGCCTTCTCACCGGAGGCCTTCGCCTTGTCGCCGTTCTCCCGCCGCACCAGGACGGTCGTGATGCGCTGGCGACCCACGCGATTCGGTCCGCCCTCGGCGGTCATCCGCAGGCCGGCCGTCTTCACCCGGGTGCCCGGCAACGGCACGCGGCCGAGCTTCCAGGCGATCAGCCCACCCACGGTCTCCACCTCGTCGTCGCGCAGGTCGACGTCGAACAGTTCGCCGAGGTCTTCCACCGGCAGCCGCGACGACACGCGGTACACGCCCGGCTCGATCTCCTCGATCGGGGCCACCTCGTCGGTGTCGTACTCGTCGGCGATCTCCCCGACGATCTCCTCCAGCACGTCCTCGATGGTCGCCAACCCGGCGATACCGCCGTACTCGTCCACCAGCAGCGCCATGTGGTTGTGGTGCGCCTGCATCTCCTCGAGGAGGTCGTCGAGCCGCTTGGAGTCGGGCACGAACCGCGGCGCGCGCATCACGTCGGCGACGGTTAACTCGTTCTGAACGGTGCCGCGCGGCAGCATGTGCTCGACGATGTCCTTGAGGTACACCACGCCCACCATGTCGTCGGGGTTCTCCCCGATCACCGGGATGCGCGAATGCCCGGACCGCACCGCCAGACTCAGCGCCTGGGTGGCCGACTTATCCGACTCGATCCAGACGATCTCCGGGCGCGGCACCATCACCTCGCGGGCGTTGGTCTCGTCGAGCTCGAAGACCGACTGGATCATACGCCGCTCGTCGTCGTCGACGACGCCCTGCACCTGCGCCAGATCCACCACTTCGCGCACTTCCACTTCGGTCGCGAACGGACCGTTGCGGTAGCCGCGGCCGGGTGTCATCGCGTTACCCAGCAGGATCAGCAGTCGGGTCACCGGCCGCAGCAGCACGCCGATACCGGTGAGGAAGGGCGCCGCGACCAACGCGATGGAGTAGGCGTGCTGGCGGCCGATCGTGCGCGGCCCGACGCCGACGGCGACGAACGAGACCACCATCATCGCGAGGATCGCCACCACGATGCCCCAGGTCAGGCCGAGACCGTCGACCGCGACGATCGCCACCAGCACCGTGGAGGCCGTTTCGAAGCCGATCCGCAGCAGCACCGACAGGCCGACGTAGGTGGGGCGCTGACGCACCACCTGGGCCAGCCGCTTCGCGCCGCCCCGCTCGTCCTTGACCATCTCGTCGATACGCGCCACCGAGACGGTGTTCAGCGCCGAGTCGGTGGCCGCGAGGACTCCGGCCACCACGGTGCACAGCACCGCGACGATCAGAAAGATGATGTCGAGCACCATGCGTCAGCGGCCGTCGGCGGAGTCGCCGGTGGCATCGAAACCGATGTTGCGCATCAGCCGCGCGTCCTTCTCCGCCTGACGCTCGGTGCGCGCCCGCACCTCCCGGGCGTCGTACCAGTCGGCCAGGATCCGGTTCTGCAGACCGAACATCTCCTTCTCCTCCTCCGGCTCGGCGTGATCGAAGCCGAGGAGGTGGAGCACGCCGTGCACGGTCAGCACCGCGAGTTCGTGTTCGTAACTGTGCCGCTGCGTCTTGGCCTGTTCGGCCGCGAACTCGGGACACAGCACGATGTCGCCGAGCATGGCCGGTCCGGGTTCGTCGGCGTCCGGACGGCCGCCGGGGGTGAGCTCGTCCATCGGGAAGCTCATCACGTCGGTGGGACCGGGCAGGTCCATCCACTGCATGTGCAGGTCGGCCATGGTGTCGTTATCGACCAACTGGATCGACAGTTCCGCGGCGCGGTGCACGTCCATCGCACCGAGCGCGAACCGCGCCACCTCGATGATCTGGCCTTCCGGCGCATCCATGCCGGACTCGTTGAACAATTCGATACTCATCGACGACGACCTGTCTGTCCGCCCTGGGCACGACGCTGGGCGCGGTTACCCGCGAGCACGTCGCCTTCTTCGGCGCGGCCGTAGGCGTCGACGATGTCGGCCACCAACCGATGCCGCACCACATCGGCACTCGTCAGTTCGGCGAAGTAGATGTCGTCGATACCGTCGAGAATCCGGGTGGCGGTCCGCAGACCGCTCTGCTTGCCGCCGGGCAGGTCCACCTGTGTGGTGTCGCCGGTGACCACCATTTTGGCGCCGAAACCGAGGCGGGTGAGGAACATCTTCATCTGCTCGCCCGTGGTGTTCTGCGCCTCGTCGAGGATGATGAACGCGTCGTTGAGGGTGCGACCGCGCATGTAGGCCAGCGGCGCCACCTCGATCACCCCGGCCTCCATCAGCTTGGGGATGGCTTCCGGATCCATCATGTCGTGCAGCGCGTCGTACAGCGGCCGCAGATAGGGATCGATCTTCTCGCTCAGCGAGCCGGGCAGGAAGCCGAGACGCTCGCCGGCCTCCACCGCCGGGCGGGTCAGGATGATGCGGCTGACCTCTTTGCGCTGCAGCGCCTGCACGGCCTTGGCCATGGCGAGATAGGTCTTGCCGGTACCGGCCGGGCCGAGTCCGAAGACGATGGTGTTCGCGTCGATCGCGTCCACGTACCGCTTCTGATTCAGGGTCTTGGGCCGGATCGCGCGACCGCGGCGCGCGATGATGTCCAGGCTGAGCACCTGCGCGGGCGTCGCCTCCACCTCGTCGTCGGAGATGATGGACATCGATTGCCGCACCAGGTCGGGCGTCAGTTCGGTGCCGGTGCGCACCAGCGCCAGCAGTTCGGCGATCACCCGCTCGGAGGCGGCCACCTCGGCCGACGGACCGCTCAGGGAGAGTCGGTCGCCACGCACATGGATCGACGCAGGCAGCTGCGATTCCAGCGTCCGCAGGTTGACGTCCGCGGGACCCAGCAGGCCGAGCATCTCCTGCTGGCCGATCTCCATGCTCGAAGTCACCGGGCGGCCGGGCCGGTCGTCGTCGCTCACTAAGGTATTCACTCCTGAAAAATCACTGGTGGTTGCTTTGATCCTAGCCCGACGAGTCGGGGCGCGACGTGGTCAGAGGCCGAGCTCCCGCAGGGTCTGTCGGTGCGCGCGGCTGGACAGATCCAGGAAGGCCGCGTGGTCGCCGGGCACCTCGGCCAGCGTCACGCGCTGCCCGCGCTCGCGCATCACCTCGACGTAGTGCCTGCTCAACTCCACCGGCACCGCGCGATCCTCGGTGGTGTGCACCACCGCGATCAGCGCGTCGACCACCGGAGCCTGCGCCGGGGAGGCGGCGGCGAAGCGCTGCGGCGCCTCGTCGTAGGAGGTGCCGAGGAAGCGCACCACGGACGGCTTGTCGTGGAGACCGGGAATCGTGAGGTCGAGCACCGCCGACTGCGGGATCACCGTGGTGATCCGGTACCGCTCGGTGCGCGCGCCGAGATTCGCCACCGCCCAGACGGCCAACTGACCGCCGGCCGAGTGGCCCACGACGGCGACGTGCTGCCGGTCGACGGTGATGCCCGCCAACGCGAGCTCCTCGGTGATCGGGCCGTCGAGCAGGCGCAGCGCGGCGAGGACGTCCTGTCCGGTCTGCGGCCAGCCGCCGCCCTCTTCGACCCGGCGGTACTCGATGTTCCAGACCACCGCGCCACGCTTCGCGAGATCGCGGGAGACGGCGCCTGCGATGGTGAGACCGAACTCGGTGGACCACGAGCCGCCGTGGATCATCACCACGAGCGGTACGCATTCGCCGGCTTCGACGTCGGGCAGGTACAGGTGGCCGAACTGGGACGCGTGCTCACCGTAGGCGATCTTGCGACGCTTCATCGTCGACGTGCCCACCGGTCGGTCACCGCGCCGAGCGCACCGAGCGCCACCGCCCCGGCCGCCGCGGTGCGCAGCACTTCCGGGCCGAGCACCACCGAGCGGGCGCCCAGCGCGGACAGGTCGGCCACTTCCTCGTCGGTGAGGCCGCCTTCGGGTCCGATCACCAGCACCACTTCGGGCGCACCGCGGAAGTCGACGGCGCCGAACGGGGTGGCGCCGTCCTCGTGCAGCATCGCCACCACGCCGCCGGCGGCGTGCACCCGCCCGCACAGCTCCCGGACGTCGATGGTGGTCGACAGTTCCCGCACCTCGGGAATCCACGGGCGGCGGGCCTGTTTGGCGGCGGTGGCCGCGACGGTGCGCCACTTCTCGACGCCCTTGGCGGCCTTCACCCCGGACCAGCGGGCGATGCTGCGCGCGGCCTGCCAGGGCACGATCACGTCCACTCCGGCCTCGGTCATCAGGTCGACGGCCAGCTCGGAGCGTTCGGCCTTCGGCAGTGCCTGCACGATGGTGACGATGGGCGTGGGTCGCGCGACGAACTCGACCTGACCGGCACGCACGGTGAGCCGATCTTTGCCGCTCACTTCGCTGACGGTACCCGCCACCGTGGTGCCGCGACCGTCGCCGAGTACCACCGACTCCCCGACCTTCAGCCGGGTCACGGTCACCGCATGGCGGCCTTCCGGGCCGGTGACCAGCACGCTCTCTCCAGCGCGCGGCACCTCGTCGACCCAGAAGACCGGCGGGCTCATCGGCCTGCGAACGCGTTGCGGAGGCGGGAGAACAGTCCGTCCTTGCCTGCCCCCTTGGATCCGGCGGTGACCAGTTCCACCGAGTCGTCGGTGCTGTCCCGGAGGCTGCGCAGCAGGTCCGCCTGCGTGCTGTCGACCTTGCTCGGCACCACCACTTCCAGGTGGGCGTGCAGGTGACCGCGCAGACCGGTGTTCAGGTGCGGCAGGCCGCGGCTCTTCACGGTCACGACGGTGCCGGGCTGGGTGCCGGGCTCGATGGTGATCTTCGCGGTACTGCCGAGAACGGTGTCCACCTCGATCTCCGAGCCGAGCGCGGCGTCGACCATCGGCACCCGGAGGGTGCAGTGCAGGTCGTCCTTGTCGCGGATGAAGACGTCGTTCGGCTTCTCGCTGATCTCCACGTACAGGTCGCCCGCGGGCCCGCCGCCGGGGCCCACCTCACCCTGCCCGGCCAACCGGACGCGCATGCCCTGCTCCACGCCGGCCGGGATCTTCACGGTCAGGGTGCGGCGGGCGCGGACGCGGCCGTCGCCGCCGCACTTGGTGCACGGATCGGGGATCACTTCGCCCGCGCCGTGGCACTCCGGGCATTCGCGCACCGACATGACCTGGCCCAGGAAGGACCGCTGCACGGACTGGATCTCGCCCTGGCCCCTGCAGGTGCCGCAAGTCACCGGTCGGGAGTTGTCGCGGGTGCCCGCGCCCTCGCAGAGCTCGCACAGGACCGCGGTGTCGACGGTGATCTCGCGGTCGGCGCCCGCAGCGATCTCGTCGAGATCGAGCGTCAGTCCGACTAGCGCGGGCTCACCGGGGCGGACGCGGCCACGCGGCCCACGGCTGCCGCCGAAGCCACCGCCGCCGCCCCCGAAAAAAGTGTTGAAGATGTCGCCGAGGCCGCCGAAGTCGCCACCGCCGCCGCCACCGAAACCGCCCATGCCCGAGGACAGCGGATCGCCGCCGGCGTCGACGATGCTGCGCTTCTGCGGATCGCTGAGCACCTCGTAGGCGGTCGTGACCTCTTTGAACCGCTCTTCCTCGTCCGGGTTCACATCGGGGTGCAGTTCCCGGGCCAGACGCCGATAGGCGCGCTTGAGATCTTGGTCGGAGGCATCCCGGGACACACCGAGAATGCCGTAGTAATCACGAGCCACGTGCAGACAGTCCTTTACTTACTTCCAACTAGCGGCCGGCGAGCACTTCGCCGACGTATCGCGCCACCGCCGCGACCGAAGCCATGGTGCCCGGATAGTCCATCCGAGTCGGCCCGACCACACCCACGCCGCCGAAAACGGTGCCCGAAGCACCGTACCCGGTCGACACCACGGAGGTGCCGCGCAGGTCTTCCACCAGCGTTTCTTCACCGATCTGCACGGTGACGCTGTCGTTCTCGCGGGCATGCGCCAACAGACGCAAGACCACAACCTGCTCTTCCAACGCTTCGAGCACCGTGTCCATTCCACTGCTCGCCAGTGCGAAGTCGCCCGCGCTGCGCGCCAGGTTCGACGTCCCGCCGAGCACCAGCCGATCCTCCGGCCGCTCCACCAGCGTCTCGATCAGGACCGTCGCGATCTCCAGGATGGGGCGCTGCAGTTCCGAGGGCGAGTCCTCGGTGAGGGCGGAGACCTCCGCGGTCGCCTCGTCCAGCCGCTTCCCGTCGAGCGCACCGCCGAACAGGTTCCGCACCTGCGCCAGCGACTCGTCGGCCAGCGGTTCGCGCAGCGTCACCATGCGCTGCTCCACCCGGCCGGTGTCGGTGATGACCACCAGCAGCAGTCGCTGCGGCGTCAGCGCGACCACTTCGAGGTGGCGCACGCGCGCGGTCGACAGCACCGGGTACTGGATCACCGCCACCTGCTGGGTGAGTTCGGCGAGCAGTTTCACCGAGCGGCGCAGCACGTCGTCGAGGTCGACGGCGTGATCGAGGAACGACAGGATGGCGCGACGTTCCGGCTTCGACAGCGGCTTCACGTCGTGAATGCGGTCGACGAAGAGCCGGTAGCCCTTATCCGTCGGCACCCGCCCGGAACTGGTGTGCGGCTGGATGATCAGGCCCTCGGCCTCGAGGACCGCCATGTCGTTGCGGACGGTGGCGCTGGAGACGCCGAGCTGGTGCCGGTCGACCAGAGCCTTGGAGGCGATCGGCTCCTGCGTGGCGACGAAGTCGGTCACGATCGCGCGCAAGATCTCGAAGCGGCGGTCGTCTGTGCTCGACACTCGGGCGCCTCCTGAAGGGTCTTGTGCATATGGTGGATCGGAACCATCGTGCGATGGTGTCCCCTCAATTCTAGTAGTTCGACAGGAAGAACTGGGAAACGATGATCTTCAAGGGCGTGCGGGAGGGTCGGCCGTATCCGGAACAGCGCCTGTCGACGCGGGAGTGGGCGCAGATTCCGCCGCGCCAATTCCGCCTGGATCAACTCACCACGGTGACCACCGTCCTCGCGCTGGACAAGCTGTTGTCCGAGGACAGCACCTTCTACGGCGACCTGTTCGCCCACGTGGTGCAGTACCGCGGCGAGCTGTACCTGGAGGACGGGCTGCACCGCGCCGTCCGGTCCGCCCTGCGGAATCGCACGATCATCCACGCGCGACTCCTCGACCTCGACGCCGATCCGGCTCTCGCGACCCCGATGGAGAGCACCGACCAGTTGGCCCCGGTACTCGCCCGTCCGGTGAATCCGCGGCGCGTCGGCCGCGGCGCCCACCGCGCCGGCGAGTGACGCCGCTCAGTCGACGAGGATGTCGCGGATCACGCCGTCGGCCAGCAGCCGACCGCGGTCGGTGAGGACGTAGGCGGCATCGCGCAGGGTCAACAGTCCGCTGTCGACCGCCCGCCCCGCCCGTTCGGTCTCCTCCGCGGACAGTTCGTCGGCGGGCAGTCCGGACCGCATGCGCAGCCGCAGCATCACCGTCTCGGTGTGCGCGTCCTCGTCGGTCAGGATCTCGTAGCCGCCCACCGGCAGCGCCCCGGCGGTCAGCGAGTCGGCGTAGGTGGCGGGGTGCTTCTGGTTCCACCACCGCACGCCGTTCACGTGCGAGTGCGCGCCCGGACCGATGCCCCACCAGTCGTCACTGCGCCAGTAGGCCTCGTTGTGTCGGCAGGCCGTCTCCGTCGGAATCGAATCCGCTTCCGCCGCAGCCCAATTCGACACTTCGTACCACTGCAGTCCGGCCGCGGACAGGCGCGCGTCGATCTGTTCGTAGCGCGCGGCCAGGACGTCGTCGTCGGGCATCGGGACCTCGCCGCGGCGCACCTTCCGCGCAAAGGCCGTGCCGTCTTCGACGATCAGCGCATACGCCGACACGTGGTCCACCGGCACCGACAGCACCGCGTCGAGCGAGGCGGCCAGGTCGTCGTCGGTCTCCCCCGGCGTGCCGTAGATGAGGTCGAGGTTCACGTGCGCGAAGCCGGCCTCGGCCGCCTCCCGCGCCGCCGCGAGCGCCCGGCCCGGCGTGTGCCGTCGATCCAGGATCCGCAACACGTGCGGCGCGGCGGACTGCATCCCGAGCGAGATCCGCGTGAACCCGGCGTCGGCGAGACCGGCGAAGAACTCCGGCGACGTCGACTCCGGATTGGACTCGGTGGTCACCTCGGCGCCGGGCGCCAGTTCGAAGGAGTTCCGGACGGCCCCGAGGAGATCGGCCAGACCGTCCGCGCCCAGCAGCGACGGCGTGCCGCCGCCGACGAACACCGTCTGTACCGGTCGGTCCGGCGCGAGCAGTGCGGCCGCGGCGTCCAGTTCCCGGCGCACCGCCTGCGCCCACGACTCCGGGGAGCTCGAAGAGCCCAGCTCACCGGCGGTATAGGTGTTGAAGTCGCAGTAGCCGCAGCGCGTCGCGCAGAACGGCACATGCAGGTACAGACTCAGCGGCCGCTCCGGGTCCACGGCGGTCAGACGAGCCGCCGCATCACTGGGCAACACCGTCGGGGGCACACGCAGACTCATGCCTCCATCATGGCTCACCACCGCGGCGCGAAGTTAAAATCATGGTGCAGATAATTGGCCCGCGGACTAGCCGAACGGCCCCCGCCCGTGCCACCATGGTCGGCATGACCACGACGGGAGTCCGCCTCATCGCACGGCGGCACATCGACCTCATGCGCTGCGACAGCGCATCGTGTCGAGCCTGACTCTCCCCCGTTCGTCGATTCCGTACGTCTTTCCGGACGCCCCGCGGCACCTGTCGCAGCGCTGATCCCTTCGCATTTCCGCCAGCCCCCGTGGCGCATCGCACCCTCGATGCGCGAGGAGAACCATGACTCTGACCACCCCCGCCCCGCTGACCGACGAACCCGCTGTCGCCGCGCCCGCGCCGCGCAAGAGGGCGCCGCGGAAGAAGGCCACCGAGGGCCAGTGGGCGCTCGGCTACCGCGAGCCCCTGAACCCGAACGAGCAGATCAAGAAGGACGACAACCCGCTCAACGTCCGGGCCCGGATCATCGACACCTACTCGAAGGTCGGCTTCGACGGGATCGACAAGGCCGACCTGCGAGGCCGTTTCCGCTGGATGGGCCTGTACACCCAGCGCGCCGAAGGGTACGACGGCACGCACACGCACGACGACAACATCGACTACCTCGAGGCCCCGTATTTCATGATGCGGGTCCGCACCGACGGCGGTCAGCTCACCCTCGACCAGGTGCGCACGTTGGCCGGCATCTCCCGCGACTTCGCGCGCGGCACCGCCGACATCTCCGACCGCCAGAACCTGCAGTACCACTGGATTCGGATCGAGGACGTGCCGGAGATCTGGCGTCGCCTGGAAGAAGTCGGCCTGCAGACCACCGAGGCGTGCGGCGATTGCCCGCGCGGCATGCTCGGCTCGCCGCTGGCCGGGCTGTCGGCCGACGAGGTGATCGACGCGACCCCCGCGATCGAGGAAATCAAGCGCCGCTACATCGGCAACCCCGAGTACTCCAACCTGCCGCGCAAGTTCAAGACCGCGATCTCCGGCCAGCAGGACGTGGTGCACGAGATCAACGACGTCTCGTTCGTCGGCGTCGAGCATCCCGAACACGGTCCGGGCTTCGACCTCTGGGTGGGCGGCGGACTGTCCACCAACCCGATGTTCGCGCAGCGCCTGGGCGCGTGGATCCCGCTCGACGAGGTGCCCGACGTGTGGGAGGGCGTGATCGCCATCTTCCGCGACTACGGTTACCGCCGCCTGCGCTCCAAGGCGCGCCTGAAATTCCTGATCAAGGACTGGGGCCCGGAGAAGTTCCGCGAGGTCCTCGCGCAGGAGTACCTCGAGCGTCCCCTGCTCGACGGCCCGGCCCCGGTGCCGCCGACGCACCCGATCGACCACGTCGGCGTCACCAAGCAGGTCGACGGCCGCAACGCCGTGGGCTTCTCGGCCGTGTCCGGCCGACTGTCGGACACGGTGCTGTTCGCCCTCGCCGACGCCGCCGAGCGCGCCGGCAGCGATTCGGTGCGCTTCACGCCGTACCAGAAGCTGGTGATCGTCAACGTCGACGACGACAAGTTGGCCGGCCTGGACGCCGACCTGGAGGCCGTCGGCCTCACGTCGCGTCCGTCCCGGTGGCGCCGCAACCTGATCGCCTGCACCGGCCTGGAGTTCTGCAAGCTCAGCTTCACCGAGACCCGCAGCCGCTCGCAGGCGCTGGTGCCGGAGATGGAGTCCCGCCTGGCCGAGTTGAACGAGCAGCTCGACGTGCCGATCACCATCAACTTCAACGGCTGCCCCAACTCCTGCGCCCGCGTGCAGGTGGCCGACATCGGTCTCAAGGGTCAGCTGATCAACGACGCCGACGGCAACGCCGTCGAGGGCTTCCAGGTGCACCTGGGCGGCTCCCTCGGCTTCGACAGCGGGTTCGGCCGCAAGCTGCGCCAGCACAAGATCCTCGCCGACGACGCCACTACGTACATCGAACGCCTCGTGCGCAACTTCATCGATGGACGCCACGAGGGCGAACGCTTCGCCGAGTGGGCCGTCCGCGCCGACGACGCCCAACTGCAGTAAGGGGGGGGCAGTAGCAATGACCACCACCGCCAAAGACCTCGCCGCACTGCGCGAGATCGCCGAGACCGGCGCCGCCGACCTCGGCCCGGACGCCACCGCCGAGGACCTGCTGGCGTGGACCGCCGCCACCTTCGGCAGCGACTTCCTGATCGCCGCCAACATGCAGGACGCCGTGCTGGTCGACGTCGCCAGCAAGGCGATCGAGCCGGCCGCCGTCGACCACGACAAGCTCAAGGTGCTGTTCCTCGACACCGGCTACCACTTCGTCGAGACCCTCGGCACCCGGGACGCCGTCGTCGACATCTACGACCTCGACCTGGTGAACGTGCAGCCGGATCAGACTCCGGCGCAACAGGATTCCGCGCTCGGCAAGGACCTGTTCGCCACGAACCCGGCCGAATGCTGCCGTCTGCGCAAGGTGGTTCCGCTGAAGGCGGCGCTCGCACCGTACCGCGCCTGGGTCACCGGGATCCGCCGCGTCGAGGCGCCCACCCGTGCCAACGCTCCCCTCATCTCGTTCGACGAGGGGTTCGGCCTGGTCAAGATCAATCCGCTCGCGGCCTGGACCGACGAGCAGTTCCAGAACTACATCGACGCCCACGGAGTCCTGGTGAATCCGTTGGTCGACGACGGCTATCCGTCGATCGGGTGCGCACCGTGCACCGTCAAACCAGCCGCCGGAGCCGATCCGCGCAGCGGCCGTTGGGCCGGCAGCGCCAAAACAGAATGCGGGTTGCACGCCTCATGAGCATCATCAACGACACCGACATCACCGCCGCCGAGACCGCACGGCCGGTGCCCGTCGAGCGGGACGATTTCACCACCCTCGACGCCCTCGAGTCCGAGGCCATCCACATCTTCCGCGAGGTGGCCGGCGAATTCGAGCGCCCGGTGATCCTGTTCTCCGGCGGCAAGGACTCCACGGTGCTGCTGCACCTGGCGCTGAAGGCCTTCTGGCCGGCGCCGCTGCCCTTCGCGCTGCTGCACGTGGACACCGGCCACAATCTCCCGGAGATCATCGAGTTCCGCGACGAGATCGTCGAGCGCCACAACCTGCGCCTGCACGTGGCGAAGGTGGAGGACTACCTGGCCGACGGCCGCCTGGCCGAGCGCCCGGACGGCATCCGGAATCCGCTGCAGACCATCCCGCTGCTCGACGGCATCGCCGAGAACCGCTTCGACGCGGTCTTCGGCGGCGCACGTCGCGACGAGGAGCGGGCCCGCGCCAAGGAGCGGATCTTCTCGCTGCGCAACGCCTTCGGCCAGTGGGACCCGAAGCGCCAGCGCCCGGAACTGTGGAATCTCTACAACGGGCGGCACGCGCCGGGCGAGCACGTACGCGTGTTCCCGCTGAGCAACTGGACCGAGCTCGACATCTGGCGGTACATCGCTCGCGAGCAGGTGCTGCTGGCACCGCTGTACTACGCCCACGAGCGCGAGGTGTACCAGCGCGACGGCATGTGGATGACCGAGGGCTCGTGGGGCGGTCCCCGCGAGGACGAGACGGTCGAGACCCGCACGGTGCGGTACCGCACCGTCGGCGACGGCTCCACCACCGGCGCGGTGCTGTCGGAAGCCCGCGACAACGAAGCGGTCCTCGCCGAGGTCGCCGCCTCCCGCCTCACCGAACGCGGCGCCACCCGCGGCGACGACCGCGTCTCGGAAGCCGCCATGGAAGACCGCAAGCGCGAAGGATACTTCTGATGAGCACCCCCACCCTCGACTCCCCCGCCACCGCGACCGGCGCCGACCTGCTGCGCATCGCGACTGCGGGCAGCGTCGACGACGGCAAGTCCACCCTCGTCGGACGCCTCCTGTTCGACACCAAGTCGGTGCTCGCCGATCAGATCGACGCCGTCACCAAGGCGTCGGTGGATCGCGGCATGGACACCCCCGACCTGTCGTTGCTGGTCGACGGCCTGCGCGCCGAACGCGAGCAGGGCATCACCATCGACGTCGCCTACCGGTACTTCGCCACCCCGGCGCGCAGCTTCGTGCTGGCCGACACGCCGGGACACGTGCAGTACACCCGCAACACCGTCTCCGGCGCGTCCACCGCCCAGCTGGTGATCCTGCTGGTGGACGCCCGCAACGGCATCGTCGCCCAGACGCGGCGGCATGCCGCCGTGATGGCGCTGCTCGGGGTGCCCCGCCTGGTGCTGGCCGTGAACAAGATCGACCTGGTCGACGACCCGGCGGCCGTCTTCGCCGAGATCACCGAGCAGTTCGGCGAGATCACCCGGTCGCTCGGCTACGCCGACGATCAGGTGCTGCCCATCCCGGTCTCGGCCCTGCACGGCGACAACATCGCCCGCCGCAGCGAGAACACCCCATACTACAGCGGCCCCACGCTGATCGAGCACCTGGAATCGGTGCCGAATCAGCCGGATCGCCGCGAGGTGGGTCTGCGCTTCCCGGTGCAGTACGTGATCCGTCCGCGCACCCCCGAGTACCCCGATTACCGCGGCTACGCCGGGCAGATCGCCGCCGGCCGCGTGTCGGTGGGCGACGAGATCGTGGTGCAGCCGTCCGGTCAGCGTTCCCGCGTGGTCACCATCGACACCCCCGACGGCGAGCTCGCGACCGCGCACACCGGCCGCAGCGTCACGCTGCTGCTGGCCGACGACATCGACGTCTCCCGCGGCGATCTGATCGCCGCCGCCGTCGACGCCCCGGAACCGGTCCAACAGTTCACCGCCACCGTCTGCTGGCTCGGCGACAAGCCGCTGCGCGCGGGCGCCCGCCTGCTGCTCAAGCACGGCACCAAGACCACCCCGGTGATCATCGGCGGCCTCGAGATGCTGTTCGACGAACAGGACCTCGCCCTGGTCGACGCGCCGGAGTCGGTGGAGCTCAACCGGATCGGCCGGATCTCGCTGACCACCGCCGAGCCGATCGCGGCCGACGACTACCGGGTGAACCGGGAGACCGGCAGCTTCCTGCTGATCGACCCGGCCGGCGGCAACACCCTGGGTGCGGGCCTGGTCGGCGACGTGCTGACCAGCCTCAATCTGAGCTGATGTCGTCTGCTGCGCAGGTAGTGCTGGCGGCGCACGGCAGCCGGGACCCGCGGTTCGCCGCGACGGCCGGGCGCGTGGCCGCCGCCACTCGGCGGGCCCTGCCGGACGCGCACGTGGACCTGGCCTACCTCGACCTCAACGAGCCGCTGCTCGACGACGTCCTGGCCGGGCTCCACGGCGCGGTCACGGTGGTCCCGCTGCTGTTCGGCGACGGTTTCCACTCGAACGTGGATCTGCCTGCGCTCCTGGCGCGCGCCGTCGAGCAGAGCCCGCGTCTGCGCCCCGCCGCGACCCCGGTGCTCGGCCGCTACTCCCCGGTGCCCGCCCTGATCGACCGCCTCGCCGAGGCCGGACTCCGGGCCGGCGACGGCGTGCTGATGTACGCCGTCGGCTCCTCGGATCCGGGCTCGGACGCGTCGATCGTCGAACGCGGTCGCGAACTGTCTGCGGTGCTCGGCGTCCCGGTGGAGACGGTCTTCGCCACCCGGCTCGGGACCGAGGGCGCCGTGGTGCGCGCGGCCGTCGACGCTCTGACCGCACGCGGCGCGCAACGGATCGCGGCGTCCCCGCTGTTCCTGTCCGCGGGCCTGCTCACCGAACGCGTTGAACGGCAGCTCGACGAGATCGCTCCGGGCTCCCTGGTGGCCGGACCCCTCGCCGATCATCCCGCGCTGATCTCGGCGATCACCCGCCTGGTCCAGTCCTCCGTGGAGGGCCGCGGAGTGGGGCGATTGTCCGACTTCTCCGGCTGGGCGTCGTCCAGAATGTAGCGGTGAATCACACTTCCCCGCCCCCGCCGGGCACCCATTCAGCCTTGCGTTCCTGGCGGCGAGCAGGCTATCTGGCGCCGTGGTTCGGCGGCTACGCGATGGTCGGCCTGGTGGTCAGCGGCATCGTTCCCGTCCTGCTCCCGCTGAGCGTCACGGCCGAGGGGCCGATCGCCGTCGGCCTCGTGGTGGCCGGCTTCTACCTCGGCATGCTGATGGCGCCGTTCTTCGGCTCCGTCGCCGACCGCACCGGAACGCAGCGGCTGGTCTTCCTGGCCAGTTTCCCCACGGCCGCGGCCGGTTCCGTGCTGTTCGCCTTCGCCGGCATGACATGGGCGATGTTTCTCTGCATGCTGCTGGTCGGCGCCTCGGCCGGCGCCGCACAGACCACGGCCAGCATGTTCATCGTCGAAGGCCGCCCGAAACAGGAGTGGCCGTCGCGCATGGGATGGCTGCGGCTGGCGTTCGGTGCCGGACAGGTCCTCGGCCTGGGCGTGGCGATCTTCTTCGCGCACCGACTGGAGACCGGCTGGATCGTGGTCGGCGTCCTGATGCTGGTCGGCACCTTCCTGGGCTGGATCCACCTCCCGAGGATCGCGCACACGCCGCCCGCCCCGGAGCCCGGCGAGACCCGACGGGCCCGCATCGACGCCGATCTGCGCTCCCTGCTGCTCAGCCGGTTCGGCGTGTTCCTCGGCTGCTGGCTGTTCGCGATGATCGGCCTGATGACCTTCTACAACGTGGTCCCGCTGATCCTGCACGAGACCTTCGACATCGATCCGAGCACCACGTCGCTGGTCTTCCTGATCGGTTCGGCCATCGGCGCCGTGCTGTATCCGGTGTGCGGCACGCTCGCGCGACGCTGGGGCTCGGCGCGCGTGCTCGGCATCGGCATCGTCGGCACCTTGTGCGCGTTCCTGGTGCTCTCCCTGGCCACCTTCGAGCGCGGCGAGGTCGGCGCCGTCCTCGGCAGCCTGTGCCTGGTCACCATCGCCAGTCTGTACCCGGCGCAGTACATGGGTGCGACGCTGCTCGCCGCCGACATCGCCCCCGGCGGCGAGGGCGCCGCCATGGGCCTGTTCAACAGCGGGGTCGCCGCCGGCGCGATCATCGGCGCCATCGTGCCGTCGTTCCTCGCCCAGCAGGCCGGGTACAGCTCCCTGGCGTGGTTCTCCCTGGGCGCGCTGGTGGCCTCGGTGGCCTTCGGCCTCCCGCTGCTGCGCTCCCTGCGTCACTCCCCCGCGCCCGGCACCTAAGCAGAACGCGCGCCACTTCGGATCTGCGCACTCGGCAGAGTGCGCGGATCCGAAGTGACGCGCGATTCAGCGACGATCAGCCCTGGATACGGGTGCGGGTGTCGCCCCAGGCCTCGTCGCGCAGCTCGTTCTTGCGGATCTTGCCGGTCGACGTCTTGGGCAGTTCGGCCAGGAACTCCACCTCGCGCGGCGCCTTGTACGACGCGATCTTGGTCTTGACGTGGGCGATCACGTCGGCCTCGGTGAGAGCGGAGCCGTCGGCGATCACCACGTAGGCCTTGGGGCGCTCGCCCCACTTGTCGTCGGGCACGCCGATCACGGCGACGTCGAGCACGTCCGGGTGGCTCACCACGGCCTGCTCCACCTCGATGGTGGAGATGTTCTCGCCGCCGGAGATCACCACGTCCTTGGCGCGGTCGAGCAGCTGGACGTAGCCGTCCGGGTGCATCACGCCGAGGTCGCCGGAGTGGAACCAGCCGCCTTCGAAGGCTTCGTCGGTGCGCTCGGGATCGTCGAGGTAGCCCTTCATCACGACGTTGCCGCGCATCACGATCTCGCCCATCTGGACGCCGTCGGCGGCGACGTCGACGAGCTCGCCGTCCTGCAGGTCGGGGAGCACCACTCGCAGACGATCAGCGGTCAGCATACCGACGCCCTGGCGGGACATGCGGACCGACAGTTCGTCGGCCGACAGCGACGACCAGCTGGGATCGGGTTCGCACACCGCGTACGGACCGTAGGTCTCGGTGAGGCCGTAGACGTGGATGATCTCGATGCCGAGGTAGTGGATCGCCTTGATGATGGTGGGGCTGGGCGGGGCGCCTGCGGTGGCGATCGCCATCGGCCTCTCCATGCGGTGCGCCTCCGGCGCGGTCGCCAGCGTGCTCAACACGGTCGGGGCGCCGGACATCTGGTTGATGTTCTCGGTGTCGATGAGGCGCCACATGTCGTCGCCGCGCACCGCACGCAGGCAGACGTGGGTGCCGGCGGCCGCGGTCACGGCCCACGGTCCGCACCAGCCGTTGCAGTGGAACATCGGCAGAGTCCACAGGTAGTTGGTGTCGATGGAGAACTTCTGGGTCACCATGTTGCCCAGCGAGCCGAGGTACGCGCCGCGGTGGGTGTACATCACGCCCTTGGGCCGGCCGGTGGTGCCGGAGGTGTAGTTGATCGAGATGACGGTGTCCTCGTCGTCGACCTCCCAGGCGAAGGTCGCGTCGGCGCTGCCGCGGGCCACCAGTTCGTCGTAGCGGACCGCGATGCCCTCGTACTCGCCGTCCTGGCTCGGGGTCTCCACGATCTCGCGCACGCTCTCGAAGGTCACGTCGTTCAGCGCGGCGAGCAGCGGGCCTTCGCCGACCAGCAGCACCGACTGCGAGTGGTCGCAGATGTAGCGGATCTCCTCGGGGGCGAGGCGGGTGTTGACCGCGACGAGCACGCCGCCGATCAGCGGCACCGCGAAGTGCGCCTCGAGCAGTTCCAGCGAGTTGCTCGCGAGGTAGGTGACGCGATCGCCGGGCGTCACGCCGGACGCCTGCAGCGCACTGGCCAGCTGCTGCACGTCGGCGGCCAGCTCACCGTAGGTCAGACGACGACCGCCGTCGATCACCGCCAGCTTGTTCGGGTGCACCTGTGCGGCTCGCTCCAGGAAGTGGAGGGGGGTGAGTGCGGTGTTGAGTCCGGAGCGGGCGGGCTGAGTCATCGGCGTGATTCTCTCTGTGAGCGAGGCGAGAAGGTATCCCTCATCACAGTAGCCGTGGCACTACGTGCCACACCAGTCATCAGTTGGATCTGCGGCCAACGGCTCGCCTGCTGCGACGGGCGGCGGCGACCGACCCCGAACTCAGTCCGCGGCCAGATGCGGGACCGCGGTGGCGCGGGCGTACACCGTCTGCCCGGCCTCCAGTTCCATGGCGTTCTGGTCGCCGCGGGTGATCTGCGCGATGAACTCCTCGCCGGTGTTCGCGGCGATCAGTTCGATGCGCGTCTCGAAACCCAGGTTCACGACGCGCTTGATGGACGCGCGGACCACGCCGGTGTCGAGCGCGACGTCGGTCGGCGGATAGGTCATCTCCGGGGTGCGCGCGATGCGGATGTCGTGCGGGCGCACCAGCTGTCCGTTCAGGCGGGACACCGAGCCCAGGAACGAGGCGACGAAGACGTTGTCCGGCCGGTCGTACAGGTCGTCGGGCGTGCCCACCTGCTCGATCCGCCCCTTGTTCAGCACCGCGATGCGGTCGCTGACGTCGAGCGCCTCCTGCTGGTCGTGCGTCACCAGGACGGTGGTGACGTGCATCTCGGCGTGCAGCTGACGCAGCCAGCGGCGCAGATCGTCGCGCACCTTGGCATCGAGGGCGCCGAACGGCTCGTCGAGCAGCAGCACCTGCGGATCCACCGCGAGGGCGCGCGCCAGCGCCATGCGCTGGCGTTGACCGCCGGACAGCTGTGCGGGATACCGCTTCTGGACGAACCCGAGGCCGACGATCTCGAGCAGCTCCTCGACCTTCTTGTCGATCTCCGCCTTCGGCCGCTTGCGGATCTTGAGCCCGAAGGCGATGTTCTCGCGCACGGTCATGTGCTTGAACGCCGCGTAGTGCTGGAAGACGAAGCCGATGTCGCGCTGCTGCGGCGAGGCCGTGGAGACGTCGCGCCCGTTGATCTCGATGGTCCCCGAGTCCAGCCCGTCCAGGCCGGCGATGGCGCGCAGCAGCGTCGACTTGCCCGACCCGGACGGGCCCAGCAGTGAGGTCAACGATCCCGCCGGGATGTCGATCGAGACGTCGTCGAGCGCGGCGAAGTCTCCGTAGTGCTTGTTGGCGCCTCGAACTGAGATGGACACGACTACCTCTTCTCGCCCACGGGGCGTTCGTCATCAGTGTGGTCGACGGCCTCGTCGTCGGGCAACGAGGCCTCGACGATCGCCTCCGGCGCCATCAGTGCACCGGCGTCCACCACGCGGCCGCGGGAGCGTCGCTCGATGAGCGTCATGATCACCAGGGCGGCGATCGCCACCATCATCAGCAGGGTGGCCGCGGCGTAGGCGCCGTACTCGTTGTAGTCGTCGGTGTACCGCGAATGCACCAGCAGCGTCAGCGTCTGGGACACCCCCGGCATGTTCGACGACACCATGGTCACCGCGCCGTATTCGCCGAGCGACCGCGCGATGGTGAGCACCACGCCGTAGGTGAGGCCCCACCGGATGGCGGGCAGCGTGATCCGCCAGAAGGTCTGCCAGGCGCTGGCGCCCAGCGTCGCGGCCGCCTCCTCCTGTTCGGTGCCGATCTCGTGGAGCACCGGCTCCACCTCGCGGACCACGAACGGAAGCGTCACGAACAGCGTCGCCAGCACCATGCCGGGCACCCCGAAGATCACCCGGAAGCCGAGCGACTCGATCCCGCCGAACCAGCCCTGGCTCCCCCACAGCGCGATCAGCGCGACGCCGGCGACCACCGGCGACACCGCGAACGGCAGATCCACCACCGCCTGCATCAGGCCCTTGCCGCGGAATCGGCCGCGGGCCAGCGCGAGGGCGGTCAGCACACCGAAGACGACGTTGAGCGGCACCACGATCGCCACGATGATCAGTGACAGTTGCAGCGCCGAGATGGCCGCCGGCGTGGTGATCCACTCCCAGAACTGGCCGAGGCCCGGTTCGAAGGAGCGCCAGAAGATCAGGCCCACCGGGATCACCAGCAGGATGGTCAGGTAGACCAGGGCGACGGTGCGGAGCCCGTACTTGGTCCAGCGCGAGACGATCATGCGGAAGCCTCCTCACGACGCTGCTGGGTGCGGCCGGCCACTCGGAGCAACAGCAGCACGATGAAGGCGATCGCGAGCAGCACCACCGACACGGCCGCGGCGGCGACCGGCTGGTCCACCTCGATCTGCTGCTGGATGTACTGCGAGGCCACCTGCGTCTTGTCCGGAATGTTGCCGCCGATCAGCACCACTGAGCCGAACTCGCCGATGGCCCGGGTGAAGGCCAGGCCCATGCCGGTCAGGATCGACGGCGCCAGCGCCGGAAGCACGATGCGACGGAAGATGACGCCGTTGCCCGCGCCGAGGACGGCCGCGGCCTCCTCCACGTCGCGGTCGATCTCCATCAGCACCGGCTGCACTTGGCGCACCACGAACGGCAGCGTGACGAAGGTCAGCGCGATCACCACGCCGGGCTGGGTGGCGGCCAGGTGGACGTCGATCGGGCTGTTGGGCCCGTACAGCGACAGCAGCACCAGCGACGCCACGATGGTCGGCAGCGCGAAGGGCAGGTCGATGATCGCGTTGACGAAGCCCTTGCCCCAGAAGTCGTCGCGCACCAGGACCCAGGCGATGATGGTTCCGAAGAGCACGTTGATCAGGGCCACCACCACCGACATCAGCACGGTGATCCGCAGCGTGTCGAGCGCGCCCTGCGCGGTCACCGCGTCCCAGAAGCCGGACCAGCCGTCGTCGAAGGCATTCGAGCCGATCGCGATCAGCGGCAGCAGCACGATCACCGTCAGCCACAGCCCGGCGACGCCGAGGGTCAGCGGATTGTCCGCGCGCCAGCGCCGCCCGCTGCCGGGCGCGGCGTGTTCGACGACCGTCATCGGCGGGACTCCTCGTCGTAGATCGTGCTGATCGCGCCGTTCGGGCCGAACAGCGTCGTGTCGATCAGCGGCCAGCCGCCGAGGTCGTCGACCGTCCACAGTCGGTCGATGTGTCCCGGAAACAGCCCGGCGGTCTCGGCGATCACCGCGGGATCGACGGGCCGGAAACCGGCCTGCGCCCACAGTCGTTGGGCCTCCGAGGTGAACAGGAAGTCGATGAACGAGCGCGCGGCGGCCTTGTCCTGCGACGTGTTCACCACGGCCACCGGATTCTCGATCTTGAAGGTCTGCGGCGGGAGCACGTACTCCACGCGCTGCTCGGCGGGCGCGCTCGCGTTGTGGCGGCTCAGCATGATCGCCTCGTTCTCGTAGCTGATCAGCACGTCGCCCTGCCCCTGCTCGAAGGCGGTGGTCGCCTCGCGGCCCGACTTGGGCAGCACCTGCACGTGGTCGCGGACCAGTTGGCGGACGTAGTCGAGGCCGGCGGCGGGGTTTGTGCCGCCCGCGCTGGCCGCCGCGTACGGGGCCAGCAGGTTCCACTTGGCCGCGCCCGAGCTGCCCGGGTTCGGCGTCACCACCGAGATCCCCGGCTGCAGCAGGTCGGACCAGTCGCGAATGTTCTTCGGGTTGCCCGCACGGACGACGAGGGCCACCACGGAACCGAAGGGCACCGAGTCGTTGGGGGCCTGCTGCGCCCAATCCTGGTCCACCACACCGGCTTTCACCAGGCGGGTGATGTCCGGGGCGACGGAGAAGTTCACGACGTCCGCGGGCAGTCCGCGCGCCACCTTGCGCGACTGGTCGCCGGAGGCGCCGTACGACTGAGAGAAGCCGATGCCGTGGCCCTGCGGCGTCTCCCGGAACGCCGGGATCACGCTGTCGTAGCCGGTCTTGGGCACCGCGTAGGCCACCAGGTTCACATGGCGGTCACCGGACGAGATGTCGACGCCGCCGGGGGTGTCGGTGGATCCGCCGCCGCAGGCGGTCAGGACCGCGGCCAGCGTCACGACGAGGGCGAGGGCGCTCGCCTGTCGAAGGCGCTGGCGCATACCGATTGAGGACACCTGGAAAAGCTAGCAACCGCCGCGGGGTCGCTCAACGAACGACGAAGTGCGGCGTCACACTGGTCCGGCGTACCCGCTGCCTTGTGCTAGGTCAGGCCAAGAGCCAGGCGATCAGCACCAGCACCATCAGCCCGGCGAGTGCCCAGGTGACTTTGGAACGAAACATGCGTCAGACCCCTACTCCGTGATCGTCGCTCACATCGCGCCGATCGAACTGCGAAAACACCCAGACGACCAGGAGATTCACGACCCAGGCGACTCCGGTGGCCAGGGGGATCAGGACGACGAGCGTCACCAGCAGCTGCGGCACGAACGACAGTCCGGTCAGCCATTCCTCGATGCCGTCCCACCACGACAGGAAACCGCTCACCGCCACCTCCGCCTTGCCCGTCCACTTAATCCCACGCTGACTTAAACCAGGCTACTCGGTCGCGGCGACCAGCCCGCGCCGACGCAGGAGCGGCTCGATCGTCGCCGGCTGCCCCAGGAGCCCGGCGTGCGCGGCCACCGGGTCGACGCTGTCGCCGCGCGACAGCACCGCATCGGCGAAGGCCAGGCCCAGTTCCCGTTGCAGCCCACCGCTTTTCAGGAACCACTGCTCGGTCTCGGCATCCAGGATCTCGGACCAGATGTAGCTGTAGTACGCCGACGAGTACCCGCCGCCGAAAATGTGATTGAAATAGCTGCTTCGGTAGCGCGGCGGGATCAGTGGCGACGCCAGACCGGCATCGGCGAGCGCCTGCGCCTCGAAGGCGAGCACGTCGGCGGGAACCTCGTCGACACCGAGCCGATGCCAGGCGAGGTCGAGGGCCGCGGCCGCGAGGTATTCGATGGTCGAGTGCGCCGAGTCGACGTCGCCCGCCGCCCGCACCGCGTCGAGCAGTGCGGCGGGAGCGGGTGCACCGGTCTCCGCGTGCCGCGCGTACCGCGTCACGACGTCCGGGTGGAGGGCCCACATCTCGTTGACCTGCGAGGGGAACTCGACGAAGTCCCGTGGCACCGACGTGCCCGACTGCGACACGAACTCCACCGCCGACAGCAGACCGTGCACCGCGTGCCCGAACTCGTGGAAGGCGGTCACCAGCTGGTCCAACGACAGCAGGCACGGCTCCCCCGCCTCCGGCTTGGTCAGGTTCAGGACGTTGACCACGATCGGCCGGGTCTCGAGCTGCGTGGACTGGTCCACCACCGTGTTCATCCACGCGCCGCCGCGCTTGGACGGTCGGGCGAAGAAGTCGCCGACGAACAGGCCGATCCCGGCGCCGTCGGCGTCGGACACCTCCCACACCCGCACGTCGGGGTGGTAGCCGTGCAGGTCGGGGCGCTCGGTGAACGCCAGGCCGTACAGCGCACCGGCCGCGGCGAACACGCCGTCGTTCAGCACGGCGTCGAGCTCGCAGTACTGCTCGAACTCGTCGACGCCGCCCGCCGCCGCCGCGCCCGGTGCGTCCGCTGTGGCGCGCTGTTCGGCGGCCAGTGCGAACGTCACGTCCTCGGGGCGCAGCGCTGCGCCGTGCCGCTGCGTCAGCCGGGCCAGCTCGCGCTCGGATGCCGCCATCGCCGCCGTCCCCAGGTCGCGGAGCAGATCGGCGACGGCCGCCGGATCCGGCGCGGTCTCCTCGGCGATCACGAACTCCGCGTGGTTGGCGTAGCCGAGCAGCTGCGCGCGCCGGGCCCGCAGCCCGACGATCTCCAGAATCATGGCGCGCGTGTCGTGCTCGTTGCCGCGGGCACACCGGTCGATCGACGCCTGGAAGACGCGGGTGCGCACCGTGGGCACCGTCAGCTTGGCCACCGACGACTGGCTGGTGGGCAGTTCCAACGCGATCAGGTGGCCGTCGACGCCCGCCTGCTCGGCGGCCCGTCGTGCCGCCGCGATCTCCCCGGCCGACAGTCCGTCCAGGTCGGCGACATCGATCACCTGCACCGCGGAGGCATTGGTGTCGTCGAGCAGCTTCTGGGAGAACTCCGTGGTCAGCGTGGCCAACCGCGCCGCGATGGCGCGCATCTCGGCCTGCCCGGCTTCGTCGAGCGCGGCCCCGGCACGCACCGCGTCGCGATACTTGCGTTCGGTCAGGCGCCGCTGCGGCTCGCTGAGCGCGAGCTCGTCGCGACGGGCGAAGACCTCCTCGATGCGTGCGAACAGCGCCGGGTTCATCGCGATCGCCGCGTGGTGCTCGGTGAGGCGCACCGCGAGTTCTTGAGCGATCTGCGCGCGCTGCGGATTGCTGTCGGCCCCTTCGAGGTTGAAGAAGATGCCGTTGGCGCGGGCCAGCAGACGACCCGACGCTTCGAGTGCGCCGATCGTGTTCGCGAAGGTCGGCGGCTCCGGATCGTTGGCGATGGCCGCCACCTCGGCCAGGTGCGCGGGCAGCGCGAGGTCGTAGGCGGGCAGGAAGTCGTCGTCGGAGATCCGCGCGAAATCCGGCAGATCGTACGGGAGTCCGGAGTCGGCCAGCACCGGCGAGGCGGCGTAATCACTCATACGCCCCACTCTGCCATTCGAACGGGGACCGCGGCGTCGGGGACTATTTGCCCTTCGGCTTGTCGCCCGCTTCGGTGCTCAGCGCCGCCACGAAGGCCTCTTGCGGGACGTCGACGCGGCCGATCGTCTTCATCCGCTTCTTGCCTTCCTTCTGCTTCTCCAGCAGCTTGCGTTTACGGCTGATGTCGCCGCCGTAGCACTTGGCGAGCACGTCCTTGCGGATGGCGCGGATGTTCTCGCGGGCGATGATGCGCGCGCCGATCGCGGCCTGAATAGGCACCTCGAACTGCTGGCGCGGGATCAGATCCTTGAGCTTGAGCGCCATCTTGTTGCCGTAGGCGTAGGCGGCGTCCTTGTGCACGATCGCACTGAAGGCGTCCACCGCTTCGCCCTGCAGCAGGATGTCGACCTTCACCAGATCGGCTTCCTGCTCGCCGGCCTCCTCGTAGTCGAGGCTGGCGTAGCCGCGGGTGCGCGACTTCAGCGCGTCGAAGAAGTCGAAGATGATCTCGGCCATCGGCAGCGTGTAGCGCAGCTCCACGCGGGTCTCGGACAGATAGTCCATGCCGCCGAGTTCGCCGCGCCGCGACTGGCACAGCTCCATGATGGCGCCGATGAACTCGCTCGGCGCGATCACGGTGGTCTTGACGACCGGCTCGAAGATGCTGCGCGTCTTACCTTCCGGCCAGTCCGACGGGTTGGTGACGATGCGCTCGGAACCGTCGTCGAGCACCACGCGGTACACCACGTTGGGGGCGGTGGAGATCAGGTCGAGGCCGAACTCGCGCTCCAGTCGCTCGCGGGTGATCTCCATGTGCAGCAGTCCGAGGAAGCCGCAGCGGAAACCGAAGCCCAGGGCCACCGACGTCTCCGGCTCGTAGGTCAGCGCCGCGTCGTTGAGCTGCAGCTTCTCCAGCGCCTCGCGCAGCACCGGGTAGTCCGAGCCGTCCAGCGGGTACAGACCCGAGTAGACCATCGGCTGCGGCTCGCGGTAGCCGGTGAGCGGCTCGGGAGCGCCGCCCCTGGCGGTGGTGACGGTGTCACCGACCTTCGACTGGCGCACGTCCTTCACGCCGGTGATGAGGTAGCCCACCTCGCCGACGCCCAGACCGGCCGATGCCTTGGACTCGGGCGAGACGATGCCCACCTCGAGCAGTTCGTGGGTGGTGCCGGTCGACATCATCGCGATCTTCTCGCGCGGCAGGATCTTGCCGTCGACCACACGGACGTAGGTCACGACGCCGCGGTAGGTGTCGTAGACCGAGTCGAAGATCATGGCGCGCGCGGGGCCGTCCGGGTCGCCGACCGGGGCCGGGATCTGCCGGATCGCTGCGTCGATCAGCTCGGGGACGCCGACGCCGGTCTTGCCGGACACCCGCAGCACGTCCTCGGGTTCGCAGCCGACGATGTGCGCGATCTCCGCGGCGTAGCGTTCCGGGTCGGCCGCGGGCAGGTCGATCTTGTTGAGCACCGGGATGATGGTGAGGTCGTTCTCCATCGCCAGGTACAGGTTTGCCAGCGTCTGCGCCTCGATGCCCTGTGCGGCGTCGACCAGCAGAATCGCACCCTCGCACGCCTCCAGGGCACGCGAGACCTCGTAGGTGAAGTCGACGTGGCCGGGGGTGTCGATGAGGTGGATGACGTAATCGGTCTTGGTGCCGTCGTCCTCGGTGATGGTCCACGGCAGACGCACGTTCTGCGCCTTGATCGTGATGCCGCGCTCGCGCTCGATGTCCATCTTGTCGAGGTACTGGGCCCGCATGTCGCGATCGGCGACGACGCCCGTCAACTGCAGCATGCGGTCGGCCAGCGTCGACTTGCCGTGGTCGATGTGCGCGATGATGCAGAAGTTCCGAATCCGGGAAGGATCGGTGAACGTCGTGTCGGCGAAGGTGGAAATGGTAACTGCTCCTTGGGGCGAAGGTTCGCCGCCATTCTCTCACGAGAACTGTCCGAGCCCGACCAGCGTCAGCAGCAGACCTGCCGCGCGCGCCCGACGCGGCCCCGATGGAGGGCTAGGCCGTGTTGATCAAGTCGGTCTTGATCCAGATCAGTGTGGCGGCGAGGCAGATGCCGGCGCGGTAGTTGCGGGCGAGCTTGTCTGAGCGCATCGCGATGCCACGCCACTGCTTGAGCCGGTTG
>NZ_BAABIE010000014.1:0-98692 GCF_039542465.1 Gordonia alkaliphila
GGTCGAGGACCTCGCAGAAAATGTGGGTCCGGTCATCGGCGCCGACGGCCGCACCGGTGATCGTCACGCCCAACTCGACGGTTCGGCAGATCGTGTCGGCAACATCGGAAGTAAGCTCAGCCATGGGTCCTGTGGTGTGCGTCGGGGTTGTTGAGGAACTTCCATGATCACACCCAGGGCCCACCTACATCTTGTGGTCGCCCGCGCTCGTCCCGAACCTCACCTACGCACTCTTAGATCCGAAGAGCCGGTTCGCCTGCTACCGGATCCCGAAGCCAACACTGCGACATCGCCAGTGAAACAGCTTCTTGCGTCGGAGCGCGCGCTGATTCGTTCGCTGCAGCACTCGGGACTGCCGACCCGCAACAAGGCCGAGATGACGTACTGGACGGGTCATCGCGCAGTCGACGACATCTTCCCACCTGTAGACGCGACAGCAGAAGATTGGCTCAACGACCCCGTCGGCATAAACCAGCGCGGGAAGAAGATCCCGCGCATGCACACCGCAGATCTATCCGCTGGCAACGAGGCGATGTCCAAGCTCGCAGAACGCGCGGGCGAGCGACTTCAGCAGATGCTGGCGATCCAACGCGCCTATCTGGATCGGTGTCTCCCACTGCCGTCGCAAACCGAATATGAGTGGTGGGTGGTCAGCTCCCCGCTCACGACGCCTTCTCATGGAACGCTGACGAACCTGTCCGTGGGATGGACCGAATGCCTGCGAATCAACACCACCTTCTCCGGGTTCATCCAGGTGAACGGTGTCGAACTCTTCGGAGAAGACTTCGGTTCTTCCGGGGACTTCGATGACGCAGACGCGATTCGGTTCATGCGACAGCACCCCGGCGCCTACGTTGACAACGCGCCGTACTCCGACGGTGGCGCCTTCAACCTGAACATCTATGCCCCGTCGCTGGAGGTTCTGGCCGACTTGCTCGACGACACAGCGGTGACACGAGCTGCAGCGACGGCCGCTCTCAACTACATGCGGGTGCGGAAGGTCGGGGCGATCAAGAACTCACACAATCCAGTTCTTGCCGCCCTCCTCCTGGATTCCGGAACCGCTACGCAGTAGCCCGCCGCCCGGCCGACCCGCTGAGCGGCCGAGGAGGCACAGCTTGGTCGACAGAGCGTCGTGTTGTGGTTGCCTGAGCACCACAACTCGACACTCTGTGGGCGGCTGGGTCAGAACCGGGCTGGCAGGACGCCTGCGGACGGCTGATCCCCGTCCTATCGTGGGAATATGACCTCCCACGACGGCACGCAGCCCGACATCAAGCCCCGCAGCCGGGACGTGACCGACGGATTGGAGAAGACCGCGGCGCGCGGCATGCTGCGCGCGGTCGGGATGGGCGACGACGACTGGGTGAAACCGCAGATCGGGATCGGATCGTCGTGGAACGAGATCACACCCTGCAACCTGTCGCTCGATCGCCTGGCCAAGGCCGCGAAGGAAGGCGTCCACGAGGCCGGCGGGTTCCCGCTGGAGTTCGGCACCATCTCCGTCTCCGACGGCATCTCGATGGGCCACGAGGGCATGCACTTCTCGCTGGTCTCCCGCGAGGTGATCGCCGACAGCGTGGAAACGGTGATGAGCGCCGAACGACTCGACGGCTCGGTCCTCCTCGCCGGCTGCGACAAGTCCCTGCCCGGCATGCTCATGGCCGCGGCCCGCCTGAATCTGGCGTCGGTGTTCCTCTATGCAGGGTCGACGCTGCCGGGGTACGCAACGCTGTCCGACGGCGAAGAACGCCAGGTCACCATCATCGACGCGTTCGAGGCGGTCGGCGCGTGCGCGCGCGGACTGATGAGCCGCGAGGACGTCGACACCATCGAACGCTCCATCTGCCCGGGCGAGGGCGCATGCGGCGGCATGTACACCGCCAACACCATGGCCAGTGCCGCCGAAGCGATCGGCATGTCCCTGCCGGGCAGTGCGGCGCCGCCGGCGCCGGATCGTCGTCGCGACCGCTTCGCCCGCGAGTCCGGGGCGGCCGTCGTCGAACTCCTGCGCCGCGGCATCACGGCCCGCGACATCATGACCAAGGAGGCGTTCGAAAACGCGATCGCCGTGGTCATGGCCTTCGGCGGCTCCACCAACGCGGTCCTGCACCTGCTGGCGATCGCCCACGAGGCCGAGGTGGACCTGTCCCTCGCCGACTTCGCCCGCGTCGGCGCCCGCGTCCCGCACCTCGCCGACCTCAAGCCGTTCGGCGCGCACGTGATGACCGACGTCGACCGCATCGGCGGCGTCCCGGTGGTGATGAAGGCCCTGCTCGACGCGGGCCTGCTGCACGGCGACTGCCTCACCGTGACCGGTCGGACGGTGGCCGAGAACCTCGCGCACATCAGCCCGCCGGATCCGGACGGCAAGGTGCTGCGCGCCCTGGACCAGCCGATTCACCCGACTGGCGGCATCACGATCCTGCACGGCACGCTCGCGCCGGAGGGCGCGGTGGTCAAGTCGGCAGGCTTCGACACCGACGTCTTCGAGGGCGTGGCCCGCGTCTTCGACCGCGAACGCGCCGCCATGGACGCCCTCGAGGACGGCACCATCACCGCCGGCGACGTGGTGGTGATCCGTTACGAAGGTCCCAAGGGCGGCCCGGGCATGCGGGAGATGCTCGCCATCACCGGCGCCATCAAGGGCGCGGGCCTGGGCAAGGACGTCCTGCTGCTGACCGACGGCCGGTTCTCCGGCGGCACCACCGGCCTGTGCGTGGGCCACGTGGCGCCGGAAGCGGTCGACGCCGGACCCATCTCGGTGGTCCGCGACGGCGACCGCATCCGTCTCGACGTGGCCTCCGGCACCCTGGACCTGCTCGTCGACCCCGACGAACTGGCCGCCCGCGCGAAGGACTTCACCCCGCTCCCGCCGCGCTACACCCGCGGCGTCCTGGCCAAGTACGCCAAGCTCGTCACCTCGGCCTCCCGCGGCGCGATCTGCGAGTAACCCCGGCCCGCGCGGAGCGGCCCGACGCCGAACATTAGGGTCGGCATCATGACCGACGACAGGATCAGCGTCACCGGGTTCGCCCGCGGCGGCACCGACACGCTCTTTCGTTTCCAGGGCGACGACGTGGACGCGCAGCGCAGCACCTTCACCTGCCTCGGCGGCCCCTGGCTACGCGACGAGGACGCCGGCGTGGTGCGCGCCGGCCTCGCCCCCGCGCTCGACGAGGCCACTGGCTCGATCGTCGGCACCGGCGCCGAGCACGGTCGGTGGCCGGTGAGCCTGAGCCTCCGCCTGGACTTCCTCGGCGACCCGCCCGTCGACGGCACACCCGTCACGGTGACCGGCGCCCTCGTCACCACCGACGCGCAGGGCGCCATCACCCGCGGCGAGGCCCATACCGCCGACGGCACGGTGATCGCCCTGGTCACGCACCGCTCGCACCTGGTGAACGTCGACCACGGCACGCTGCCGCAGCAGGCGGTCCCCGACGTCCCGTCCGCCGACATCACGGTCCGGACCGCCCTCGGTTTCACGGAGAACAAGCCCGGGCAGCTGACCATGGCTCTCAACCCATACGCCACCAACGGCATGGGCAACGTCCACGGCGGCGTCCTCACCGTCGGCTCCGAACTGGCCGCGCATTCGCTCTTCCAGTCGGGCTGGCGCACCCGCAGCATCGACATCTCCTTCGTCCGCCCGCGCGTCGGCACCACCCCGACCACCTTCACCGCCGAGCTGGCCTACCTGGGCCGCTCCCTCGGCGTCGCGCACGTGGCCGCCCACGGCCCCGACGGCAAGGTGTGTTCCATGGCGACGGTCACCGCACAACCGGCCTGACCCCTTAAGGATTGCCTCAAGATCGGCCGTCGGAGAGCGACAACCTCCCGGCCGTCACGCACTATGGAGACATGAACTCCGTGCCCGGCGTCAGCGCGCCTGCCGACGGGCTCCCCGCCGATCGCCCGCGCGCGGGGCTGCACGCCCTGGTGGTGGAGGACGAACCGGACCTCGCCGCCATCGTCGGCGACTACCTGCGCCGCGCCGGCTTCGACGTGACCGTCCTGCACGACGGCACGCAGGCGGTCGCGTCGGCCCAGCAGCACGCGCCCGACGTCGTCGTTCTGGATCTGGGGCTGCCCGGGCTGGATGGCATCGAAGTGTGCCGACAGCTGCGCACCTTCTCCGACGCCTACATCGTGATGCTCACCGCGCGCGCCGCCGAGGTCGACATGCTCATCGGTCTCTCGGTGGGCGCCGACGACTACATCCTCAAACCGTTCAGCCCGCGCGTGCTGATCGCGCGGATCGACGCCATGCTCCGCCGCCCACGCCAGGCCGACGCCGAACCGGAACCGGACGCGCCGCCGCGCCGCGTCCGTGAACTCGGCCCGGTGATCGTCGACCTCGACGCCCGCCAGGTGTGGGTCGGCGGCAACCACGTCCACCTCACGCGCACCGAGTTCGACATCCTCGCCGCGCTGATCCGCCGCCCCGGCGTCGTGGTGACCCGCGAGCACCTGATGAACACAGTCTGGGACTCGGACTGGGTCGGCGACACGCACGTGGTCGACGTCCACATCGGGAGCCTGCGCCGCAAACTCGACGACCGCGGCGACGACCGGCTCATCGAAACCGTCCGCGGCGTCGGCTATCGGATCGACACCCCGACCCCGTCGAGCGCGCGCTGATGGCGGGTTCGACGGTGCACTCCCGGTTCGACAGCCGCGTCGGCCTCGGCGCGCGCATCCTGATCGCGATGGCGGTGGTGATCGCCGCGAGCGCGCTGACCATCGTCGTGGTCTCGATGTTGGTGGCGCCCACGCTCTTTCACGATCACCTCGGCCAGGCGGGTCTGCCGAACGACTCCGAGCAGGCCATGCATGTCGAGGAGGCGTTCAACTCGGCCATCGCGGTGACCATCGTCGCGGTGGTCACCACCTCGGCGGTGCTCGCGCTGTCCGCGGCCTGGATCATCACCCGCCGCATCGACCGGTCCATCACCGCCGTGGCCACCGCGGCCGCGCGCATCGGCGACGGCCGGACCGGTGAACGACTCCCGGCAGGCGGCCTCGGCCCCGAGTTCGGCAAGCTCACCGACACCTTCAACAGCGTCCTCGGCCGCCTCGAAACGGTCGACGAAACCCGCCGCCAACTGCTCTCCGACCTGGCCCACGAGATCCGGACCCCGCTGGCCTCGGTCGACGCCAACATCGAGGCCATCGAGGACGGCGTACGACAGCCCGACGCCACCACCTACGCGGCGATCCGCTCGGCCACCGCCCGCCTGGCCCGGCTCGCCGACGACCTCGACGCCGTCTCCGCCGCAGTGGAGGTCGCGGTGCATATCGACCCCGATCCGATCGCCGCCGCAGCCCTGATCGACGAGGCCGCCGCCCGCGTCCGCGACCGCTTCACCGCCGCCGACGTGCACCTCGCGGTCCGCTGCAGCACCCCGACGCCCCTCTCCGTCGACGCCGCGCGCATCGGGCAGGCCCTGGACAATCTGCTGGTCAACGCACTGCGGCACACCCCGGCCGGCGGCACCGTGGTGCTGGCCGGCGACGTGGTCGACGACACGCTGGAGCTCCGCGTGACCGACGACGGCGAGGGCATCGCGGCCGATCATCTGCCGCACATCTTCGACCGCTTCTACCGCGGCGATCCGGCTCGCTCCCGCGCGTCCGGCGGCACCGGTATCGGCCTCACCATCGTGCGCGGCATCGCGCAGGCCCACGGCGGCCACGTCCGCGCAGCCAGCGACGGCACCGGCCTCGGCAGCACCTTCGTCCTCACCCTCCCTCTGACCTGACCGCACACCACCGACGAGAGGAACCCTCCCGCCATGTCCCCCATCCCGCGCTCACCGAAACGTCTGCTGGCGACCCTCGTCGCCGCGGTCGCCCTGACCGTGGCGCTCGTCGGCTGCGGCAGCTCCGACACCGACACCGCCGCGCCGTCGTCCGCACCGAGTACCGAGACCTTCCTGGCCGAACACGGACTCGCCGGTCTGGACGCACAGGAGATCATCGACAAGCTCGACGCGACCCCGGTCACGGAGCGCCCCACCGACCTGATGGCGTCGGTCCGGCCCACCGCACTCGTGCTGTCCGACGGAGGGCAGGAAGTGACGCTTCCGCTGCCCGCCGACACCTTCTACGTCTCCTTCGCCCCGTACGTGACGCAGACGCACGAGTGCCACTTCCACAGCCTCACCACCTGCCTCGGCGAGCTCCGCAGCACCCCCATCACCGTGAAGGCGATCGACGACCGCACGGGCACCGTGCTCGTCGACCGGCAGCAGCAGACCTTCGACAACGGCTTCGCCGGCCTGTGGCTGCCCAAGAACATCGACGCCACGCTCACCGTCTCCGGCGAGGGCCGCACCGCCAGCCAGGCGATCAGCACCCGCGGACTCGACGACGCCACCTGCCTCACCACACTGCACCTGGTGTCGGCGTGAGCGCTCAGCGCTGGAAGCGGTAGCCCATGCCCGGCTCGGTGATGAGGTGGCGGGGCGCGGCCGGGTCGTCCTCGAGCTTGCGGCGCAGGCTCGCGAGATACACGCGCAGATAGTTGGTCTGCTGCACATAGCCCGGGCCCCACACCGCGGACAGGATCTCCCGCTGCCCCACCAGCCGCCCCTCGTTCCGGACCAGCAGTTCGAGGATGCCCCACTCGGTGGGCGTCAACCGGACCGGCGCTCCGGCGCGGATCACCTGCTTGCCCGCGAGGTCGATGCTCAGCGCCCCCGCTTCCACCACCGGGGTCTCCGCCGCGGTGACCGTCGTGCCCCGGCGGATCGCGGCGCGCAGCCGGGCCACGAACTCCTCCATCCCGAACGGCTTGGTCACGTAGTCATCGGCGCCGGCGTCGAGCGCCTGCACCTTGTCCGAGGAGTCGGTGCGCGCCGACAGCACGATCACCGGCACCTCGGTCCAGCCGCGCAGCCCGGCCAGCACTTCGAAGCCGTCGATGTCCGGGAGACCCAGATCCAGCACCACGACGTCGGGCATCGTGCGCGCCACCTGCGTCAACGCGGCCGCGCCGGTGTCGGCCGTGGTCACCTCGAAACCGCGGGCGCGCAGGTTGATGCGCAGCGCGCGCAGCAGCTGCGGTTCGTCGTCGACCACGAGCACCCGGCCCCGGTCCACGTGCGGTTCGGTCATGTCCCCTCCCCTCCCGTCGGTGCAATACTCGGCGGCTCCACCGGCAGGTCGATCACCATGGTGGTCCCGCCGCCGGGCGTCTGCCGCGCTTCCACCGTGCCGCCGAGCGCCGACACGAAACCGCTGGCCACCGCGAGCCCGAGACCCACCCCGGTGGCGCCGCCGCGCTGATCGCCGTACTGGTGGAACGGCGCGAAGATCCGGGTGCGCTCCTCCGCCGGAATGCCGGGCCCGCGATCGATCACCTGCAGCAGGCAGCGCGCCTCCCCGTCGGCGCGGACCGCGGGCGTCGTCACCACGTCGACCGGACCGGTGCCGTGCCGGTACGCGTTGTCGACGAGGTTGGCCAGCGCCCGCTCCAGCAGGCCCGCGTCGGTGCACGCCCACGACGACGCGAACTCGACGGCACCGACCCGCTCGGGCCGGCCGACGACTGCCAGCACCCGGTGCACCACCTCGGGCAGATACGTACGACGCAGCACCGGCCGGACCACCCCGGCAGCCAGCCGCGACGAGTCGAGCAGGTTCCCCACCAGCGCGGTCAACTGGTCGATGGACTCCTCGGTGGTGGCCAACAGCTCGGCAGTGTCCTCGGCGTCGAAGAACAGGTCCGGGCTGCGCAGGCTGCTCACCGCGGCTTTCGCCGACGCCAGCGGGGTCCGCAGATCGTGGCTCACCGCGGCCAGCAGCGCCTGCCGCAACTCGTCGGTGCGCGCCAGCTCGTCGGCTTCAGCGGCCTCGGCGGCGAGGCGGTCGCGCTCGAGTGCCGCGGCCACCTGACTGGCCACCGCCGACAGCACGCGCCGGTCCGGCACCGCCACCTTTGGCCCGCGCAACAGCAGCGCGTACCCGCCGCCGGACGACTCGCACACCGTCGTCGCCTCCCCCAGCGCCGCGGGCGGATCGTCGCCCACCGCTGCCCGCAGTTCCGGGGCGGCCCCGCCCAGCCGCACCACCGACACCGCGTCCTGCTGATAGGTCTCGCGGACGCGCGCCAACAGGTCGGGTGCGCCGGCGCCGTCGAGCACCGCGCTGGAAAACATCGAGAGCAGTTCCGCGTCCCGGCCCGCCAGCCGCGCTTCCCGACGCCGCACCGCGGCCGAGTCGACCAGGACCGCGACCGCGATCGCCGCCACCGCCATGCCGACGATGGTCACCACGCTGTCCGGGTCGGTGATGGCCAGGGTGTACCGCGGCGTGGTGTAGAAGAAGTTGAGCAGCAGCCCGGACGCCACCGCCGACAGCACGGCCGGTCCCACACCGCCGAGCAGCGCGACCGCAAGAATGCCGACGAGGAACATCGACGACTCGCCGGCCACCGAGAGAAACCGGTCCACCGGGGCGATCAGGGCGGTGACCAGCGCGGGAATCGCCAGCGCCAACACCCAGGTGAGCGGCCGATGCAGGCGGGTCGCCCGAATGTCGAGCGCCCGACGCGTGGACGCCTCCGGATGGTTGACCATGTGCACGTCGATCCGGCCGCTGTCGCCGACCACCGCCGCGCCGACGCCTTCGTCGAGCACCCGTCGCCACCGCGGCCGCCGCGATGTGCCCAGCACCAGCTGGGTCGCGTTCACCGCCCGCGCGAATTCCAGCAGCGTGGCGGGCACGTCGTCGCCGACCACGGTGCTCAGCGACGCACCGCAGTCCGCGGCCAGCTGCCCCAAACCCGCCAGATCCGCGGACGTGTCGGCGAGACCGTCCCCGCGGGCCACCCGCACCACCAGCAACTCGGCGCTCGACCGCGACGCGATCCGCCGCGCACGCCGGATCAGCGCGCCCGACTCGGGCCCGCCGGTCACCGCCACCACGACCCGCTCGCGCGCCTCCCAGGTCTCGGTGATCGCGTTAGCCGCGCGATAGTCGGCGAGCTTCTCGTCCACCCGATCGGCCAGCCACAACAGCGCCAACTCCCGCAGCGCGGTGAGGTTGCCCTGCCGGAAGAAGTTGGCGAGCGCCCCCTCGGCGCGGTCGGTGCCGTACACGCGGCCCTCGGCGAGTCGACGACGCAGCGCACTCGGCTCGATGTCGACCAGTTCGATCTGATCGGCGCGACGCACCACGTCGTCGGGCACCGTCTCCTGCTGCGGCACCCCGGTGATCTGGGCGACCACGTCGTTCAGACTCTCCAGGTGCTGGATGTTGACCGTCGACAGGACGTCGATCCCGGCCGCGCACAGCTCCTCGATGTCCTGCCAACGTTTCCCGTGGCGCATGCCGGGGGCGTTGGTGTGCGCCAGTTCGTCGACGAGCACCACCTGCGGGCGGCGCGCCAGCACGGCGTCGAGGTCCATCTCCTCGAGCACCACGTCGCGGTGCGGATAGGCCCGGCGGTGGACGATCTCGAGGCCCTCGGTCATCGCTTCGGTGGCCGAGCGCCCGTGCGATTCGACGATGCCGATCACCACGTCCACGCCGTCGGCCAGCAGGTTCTGCGCGTGATCGAGCATCTCGAAGGTCTTGCCCACCCCCGGGGCACAGCCGAGGAACACCTCGAACTGTCCGCGCGCCGGCGCCGGCGCCTCCATCCCGTCGATCCTATCGGCCACGCGGCTCCGACTGAGCGGAGCACGCGGGGGCCCGGTGCCCCAGGTCGAGGTTCACCTGCAGCACGTTTACGCGCGGGACACCGAGGACGCCGAGCTGGCGCCCCGCGGTGTTGCGGTCGACGATCGCGCGCACCTGCTCGACGGTCATGCCGTTGGTGCGGGCCAACCGCGGGATCTGCAGGGCCGCATAGGCCGGCGAGATGTTCGGATCCAGGCCCGAACCCGAACCGGTGACCGCATCGGCAGGCACGGCCGCGGGGTCGACGCCTTCGCGTGCCGCGATCGTCGCACGTCGTTCGTTCACCAGATCGCGCAGCTGTGGACTGTTGGGTCCCAGGTTCGACGCCCCGGACACCGCCGGATCACCGGAGGGACGGCCGTGCAGGAACGGATCCGGTTGCCCGGCAGCAGGTTCCAGGTCGACGCCGATCAGCGCCGAGCCCACCGGGCAGCCGGCGGCGTCGTAGACCACCGCGCCGTCGGCCGATTCGGCGACCGTGCGCGACATCCCCCACACGAGCACCGGATAACCGATGCCGAGGACCGCGGTGAACGCGAGCAGGATCGTCGCACCCACCAATAGTTGGCGGCCGAAACCGCGCAGCAGAGTCTTCATGGACTCACCCCATTCCGGGTAGGAGACGGACGACGAGGTCGATCAGCGCGATCCCCACGAACGGGGCGATCACCCCGCCGACACCGAAGATCAGGAGATTGCGCCCCAACAGTCGGGACGCGGATCCGGCCCGGTACTTGACGCCGCGCAGGGACAGCGGGATCAGCGCGACGATGATCAGCGCGTTGAAGATCACCGCGGAGAGGATCGCCGACTGCGCCGAGTGCAGGTGCATCACGTTGAGCGTCTCGAGTTGCGGGTAGGTCGCCGCGAACATGGCGGGCAGGATCGCGAAGTACTTCGCCACGTCGTTGGCCAGCGAGAACGTGGTCAGCGCGCCGCGGGTGATGAGCAGCTGTTTGCCGATCGCCACCACCTCGATGAGCTTGGTGGGGTCGGAGTCGAGGTCCACCATGTTCCCGGCCTCCTTGGCCGCCGAGGTCCCGGTGTTCATGGCGACGCCGACGTCGGCCTGCGCCAGGGCCGGCGCGTCGTTGGTGCCGTCGCCGGTCATCGCCACCAGCCGACCCCGTGCCTGCTCGGCGCGGATGAGCTCCAACTTGTCCTCGGGGGTGGCCTGCGCGACGAAGTCGTCGACGCCCGCGGTGGCGGCGATCGAGCGTGCGGTGCGCGGGTTGTCGCCGGTGATCATCACCGTGCGGATTCCCATGGCGCGCAGCTCGGCGAACCGCTCCCGCATGCCGGGCTTCACCACGTCCGACAGCTCGATCACACCGAGCACGCTGGGCGGCTGCCCCTCGCGCGCCAGGCCCACCACCAGCGGCGTGCCGCCGGCGTCGGCGATCTGCGTGACCGTCGTCGTCACGGCCGGGTCGACGACGCCGCCCAGCCCGGCCACCCAGCGCTCCACCGCGTCGGCCGCGCCCTTACGCAGCTGCCGGGAATCGTCGCCGGTCAGGTCCATCCCGCTCATGCGGGTGGTCGCGGTGAACGGCACGATCGCGTACCGCGGATCCGCCCCCGAGCGCGCCGCGGTCACCTCGTCGTCGTCGAGGGCGACCACCTCGAAGCGGTCGACGCACAGGTCCAGAATGCTGCGCCCCTCCGGGGTGTCATCGGCCAGGCTGCACCGATAGGCGACGTCGGCCAGCTCGGCGAGCGACACCTGCGGCGCCGGATGCAGATCGGTGGCCCGGCGATTGCCGAACGTGATGGTGCCGGTCTTGTCCATCAGGAGGGTGTCGATGTCGCCGGCGGCCTCCACCGCACGACCGCTCATCGCCAGCACATTGCGCTGCACCAGCCGGTCCATGCCGGCGATCCCGATAGCCGACAGCAGCGCGCCGATGGTGGTAGGGATCAGGCAGACGAGCAACGCGATGAGCTTGATGGGATCGGCCACCGAGTCGGCGGCGGCGAGCATCGCGCCGGTGGCGACCACCGCGAGCAGGAACATCAGGGTGAGCGCGGTCAGCAGGATCTGCAGGGCCACCTCGTTCGGCGTCTTCTTCCGTTCCGAGCCCTCCACCAGCGCGATCATCCGGTCCACGAAGGTCTGTCCGGGCGCCGTCGTGATCTGCACGACGATCCGGTCCGACAGCACCACGGTGCCGCCGGTGACCGCCGACCGGTCGCCGCCGGACTCGCGGACCACCGGCGCGGATTCACCGGTGATGGCCGATTCGTCGACGGTGGCGATGCCTTCGATCACGTCGCCGTCGCCGGCGATCACTTCCCCGGCCTCCACCACGATGCGGTCGCCGACGGTGAGCTGCGCGCCGCTGATCTCCTCGATGGTCCCGTCGTCGGACAGCCGGCGGGCGACGGTGTCCCGTTTGACCTTGCGCAGGCTGTCGGCCTGCGCCCGGCCGCGACCTTCGGCGACGGCCTCGGCCAGTCCGGCGAAGAGAACGGTGAACCAGAGCCACGCCACCACCAGCCAGGCGAAGCCGGACGGCTGCCAGATCGCCAGCAGGGTCGACAGCACTGCGCCGAGATAGACGACGAGCATCACCGGGTTGCGGGCCTGCGCGCGCGGGGTGAGTTTCCGGGCCGCCTGCGGGAGCGCGGCGATGAGCATCTTCGGGTCGAAGTCGCCACGGGTCGCGAGTTCGGGCGCTTCCGACGCGGTGGTGTCGGACGAGGTCTCCATGGGTGTGGTTCTTTCGGAAGTGCTGGTCATAGAAGGGCCTCCGCGATGGGTCCCAGCGCGAGCGCGGGGAGGAAGGTGAGTCCGGCGATCAGCAGGGTGGTGCCCAACAGCAGCGCGCCGAACAGGGGTCCGGAGGTGGGCAGCACGCCGGCGTCCGACGGGGCCGGCGCCTGCAGGAGCTGCGGCGCCCGAGAGTCCAGTGGCTCGTCGGCCACCGACGACACCAAGGCCTCGGCCTCGACCTCGGCCACCGGATCGTCGTCGCGCGGTTTCTGGCGTGCGAACATCCCGGCCAGGGCCAGCACCAGCACGATCGGCAGAAACCTACCGAAGTACATGACGAGGCCGAGGGACACCTGGAACCAGTCGCTGGTCACGATCAGGCCACCGAAGGCGCTGCCGTTGTTGTTGGCGGTCGACGCGTAGGCATAGAGCACCTCGGTGAAGCCGTGCACCGCGACGGGGCTGCCCGGCGGTCCGTCCTCGGTGAAGTGCCCGGTGCTCGCTCCGGTGGCGAGGGTCAGCGAGGTGCCGGCCAGGACCAGCGTCGGCATCACTAGTACGGACAGAACGGCGACGGTGATCTCCCGCCGACCGACCTTCTTACCCAGGATCTCCGGGGTGCGCCCCACCAGGAGGCCGCCGAGGAAGACGGTGATCGTCGCCAGAATCAGGATTCCGTAGAGGCCCGAGCCGACGCCGCCCGGTGCGACCTCGCCGAGGAGCATGTTCCACAGCACCGCGCCGCCGGCGCCCGGGGACAGGCTGTCGTGCGCGGCGTTGACCGCACCGGTGGAGGTGCCGGTGGTGCTGACCGCGAACAACGAGGTGCCCGGTACCCCGAAGCGGAGTTCGGTGCCCTCCGTGTTCGCACCCGCGGCCACCGCGGCGATGCCGCTGGTCCGGGTCTGCAGGAACCAGACGGCTGCCAGCAGTCCGGCCCACAGGGTCGCCATCACGGCGAGCAAGGTGAGGCCCTGGCGGCGGTCGCCGACCATCGTGCCGTAGGCACGGGTGAGGCAGACCGGGATCAGCAGGATCGCGAAGACCTGCACCACGTTGGTCAGCGGGGTCGGGTTGGAGAAGGGGTGCGCCGAGTTGGCGCCGAAGGTGCCGCCGCCGTTGGTGCCGAGGACCTTGATGGCCTCCTGGCTGGCGAACGGGCCCAGCGGGCTCGCCTGCGACCGGCCGTCGAGCAGCGTGTAACCGACGCCGGTATGCCACGACTGCACCGCACCCTGCAGCAGGAGGATCCCGGCGATCAGGATCGCCACCGGCAGCAGCACGCGCAGCGTGCCGCGCACCAGGTCCACCCAGAAGTTGCCGAGCAGGCCGTTGCCGTTCCGCGCGATCAAGCCGCGGATCAGCGCGACGGCCACCGCCAGTCCGACCGCGGCGGACAGGAAGTTCTGCACCGCGAAGCCCAGCATCTGAGTCAGGGTGCTGACCGTGGTCTCCGGCGAGAACGACTGCCAGTTGGTGTTGGTGACGAACGAGATCGCCGTGTTGAAGGCCATCGCCGGCGTCACGCCGGGCTTGCTGTCGTTCCAGGGGAGCACACCCTGCAGTCGTTGCAGGGCGTAGAGCAGCACGATCGCGGCGAAGGAGAAGCCCAGGACGCTGGTCGCGTAGGCGCGCCACGTCTGCCCGGCGTCGGGGTCGATGCGCGCGAGGCGATACAGACCGCGTTCGGGGGCGAGGTGGCGGCGGGAGCGGAAGACCGCGGCGAGGTAGTCGCCGAAGGGTACGTAGACGAGCGCGAGCACCGCGAGCAGCGCGCCCAGTTGAAGGAGTCCGGCGGTGGTCTCTGTCATGTCAGAACCGATCCGGCGCGATGAGCGCGATCAACAGGTATCCGGCGGTCGCCGCGGCGATCACTACGAGAAGCACGGTCACCGTGCCTGCGAGCGTCATCGCCGCGACCATCCGTCGAGTCCGCGGACGGCCATCAGGCCGCAGCCTGTCGCCGCGATCGCGAGCACGATCATCACAATGTCGGCCATGCCGGCACACCTCCCAGGGGTGGGTCGCGGCCGCACCCTGCGGCCGCGAATCCCACGCTCGTCCTCCGAGAGCGGGGCGCGCCAGAGTCCTTAACGGAATCCATACGCGGACGGGTCAGCTTTTGACGCGGTCCTGTCGTGGCCGCGGTCGGGCCGGGCGGGAGGTGCTTCGACGAGCTCAGCCGGTCGGGAAGTGGCTTCGACGAGCTGCAGCCAGCGTGACTCAGCTGTCGACGATGAGGCCGCGGTGGAGGGCCACCATGCGGTCGGCCCAGTCGTCGGTGATCGTGCCGGTGCGGCCGTACTCGGCCAGGAGCGCGCCGATGATCGAGTCGACCACGGTCCCGGCCTCACCGTGCAAGTGCAGCGAGCCGTCGGCCACCCCGGCCTCCAACTCCTCGGCCAGCGCCCGCCAGTGCTCCTGCAACACCGCGCGGAGGGTGGCGGTGAAGGCGGGGTCGGCGTTGTCGAGCACGGCGCCGGATCCGCCGAAGCCGATCCCGTCCAGCACCATGGCCGCGGCATGCTCCACCACCCAGCGCAGTCGACCCTCCCCGGAGATGTCGTGCTCATCGGGGCCCGGCGGATCAGCCAGTTCGCGCAATGCGTCGGTCAGCAGTTCGTGGCGATCGGCGAAGCGCCGATAGATCGTCGTCCGGGCCACCCCGGCCTCGGTGGCCACGCGTTCCACGGTGACCGCGGACGGCCCCTTGGTGCGCAACAACTCGCGCGCGGCGTCGGCGATCTTCGACGCACTGCTGGGACGCACGGTCGCCATGGGACCTCCTGCAGGTGCGGCGGAATAGAACTCAGGGATTCGACGCTACACCCACCGTATCGCTACGCTACATGTAGCGTTTCAATCCTCTGGAGGTTCTTTCTCATGGCTTCGACCACGCCGGTCACTCGTCAGCGCGCCGACAAGGTGATGCCCCTGTTCATCGGTTACGTCCTGATGTTGGCGCAGTTCATCCTGCTCGCCCTCTTCATCGCCGGACCCGTGTTCGGCTGGTTCAGCGGTGGCGAACTCGCCGCGATGATCGCCGCGTGGGCCGTGCTGCTGGTGCTCTCCCTGTGGGCGATGGCCCACCAGGCGACGGTCAACCGCTACAACGAGGCCCAGGGCTCGCACCCGAGCCCGCACCTGCTGGTGCCGACCGAAACCCCGGCCCGGATCAGCGCCTACCACGAGCTGTACCGCCCGAGCGCCGCGGCAGCGGCCGTCACCGCCGAGAACGACAGCCCGCTGCAGGCCGAGCGCGCCGCCGCCTGACCGGTCTCCGACCTCATCGGTAAAACAACGGCGTCCTGAGCGTCACCAATGCATATATGCCATCGGTGACCGCCAGGACGCCGTTGTTTTACCGTTCGAACTGGTGAGCGCGGCCGAGGCCGTGGCCGACCTGGCCTCCGAGGGCGACGTCTCCATCGACGCGGCCACCGTCGACCTCCGGCGCAAAGGCGGCAGTTCCCCACGTCCGCGGCAGTCCGCCCCAAAGGCGGCTGCCCCGGCTGCCTCCTCTGGTGCCGACTGTCGCCTTTGTGGTCGGCTGCCGCCTTTGTGCCGACGGGGTCAGGGTGCCCGTGAGGTGCGGGTAGCCCTTGTGTCGGTTGAGGATCGACACCGGAGCGGTCGCGTCCGCCGCTACTGGAGCGACGTCAGCAGGCCCCGCATCGTCTCGATCTCTGCGTTCTGCGTAGTGATCACCTGCTGCGCGAGCGCCTTCGCGTCCGGGTTCACGCCGTCCTTCAGCTCATCGTTCGCCATGTCGACGGCGCCCTCGTGGTGCTCGATCATCCCTTCGAGGAACAGCCGCGAGGCCTCGACACCGGTCGCGTCCTTCAGTGCCTGCATCTGATCGGCGCTCAGCATGCCGTCCATCTCGCTCATGTCGTGATCCCCGCTCATGTCGTGGGTACCCATGTCGTGGTCGCCGGCGGAGTCATCGGACACCCCCCACTCCTTGAGCCAGCCCTGCATGGTCTCGATCTCCGGGCCCTGCGCGGCCTTGATCTGGCGAGCCAGTTCGGTCACGCGCGGGTCGATGTCGGTCTTGGCCAGCATGATGTCCGACATCTCGACGGCCTGCTCGTGGTGCGGAATCATCATCTCGGCGAACATCTTGTCCGCATCGTTGACCTGTGAGTTCTGCGCCGAGCCGGTGGTGGCGGCCGACGACGCCGCGCCGCCGTGATGCTGACCGTCGGCGGTGGAGTCGTCGGACGAGCAGCCGGCCAGCAGCAGCACTGCGGCGACAACGGCGGTGGAGGCGGCGGCAACGGAATAGCGGCGAATGTTCATGAGTCCTGTTCCTCGACTTTCGACAACTTTGGTGCGGATCGATTTCCGCGTACTCCTCCACCCTGCCCGCCCGAGGCGCACATTGCCCGCGCAGTTCCTCTGGATTACCTCAAGATCCCGCCGATCACCGCGAAACCTCCCGGTTCGGGCGGCGATGATCGGCCGCCGACGGCACAGGTTAGCCTCGAAGAATGGACACCTTCGACGACGTCGCGCGTCGCCTCGCTGCCTACGGCGCCATCACCCGGATGACCGGATCCGACCACATCGTGGTGTTCGACGACACCGGCCTCGCCCTGGACGACGGCGACGAGTACCTGCACCTTCCGCTCGATGGCACGACTCTCGACGAGGTGCCCCCGGCGTGGCGCAGCGACGATGCCGCCGATCGCCGCGCGACCCGCTGGATCGAGGACTACCTCGAAGACACCTTCCAGACCCTCGTCATCCGCCGGCACTACATCGACGACCTGGTGCGCGACCCGTTCTCCCCGGTATTCCTCGACCATCTCGCCGACCGTTTCCCGAACGTCGACCTTCCGGAGATCCAGGCCTACCTGGCCGAGATCCGGCAGTGGCTGGCCGGGCGGCCCCGTGCGACCGCGACCGCACCCACCGCCGAGACGTTCACCATCGAGGTGGGCGCGCTCGCCCTCACCGGCGACCGGTGGCCTGCGTCGACCGGCGACGGCACGCACGCGCCGATCCTGATGCTGCACGGCGGCGGCCAGACGCGGCATTCGTGGAACCGCGCCGCCGCGGGCCTCGCCGCGCTCGGGCACGACGTCTACACCATGGACCTGCGCGGACACGGCGACAGCGC
The DNA here is from genome assembly GCF_039542465.1 of Gordonia alkaliphila. NCBI lineage: Bacteria > Bacillati > Actinomycetota > Actinomycetes > Mycobacteriales > Gordoniaceae > Gordonia > Gordonia alkaliphila. The sequence continues at coordinate 17,529 of NZ_BAABIE010000014.1, forward strand.
GTGGCCCGAGGACGCCGACTACGCCGTGGGTGCGTTCACCGAAGACCTCCTCGGGACACTCGACGCGCTGGAGATCAAGCCGGTGATCGTGGGCGCCTCCCTCGGCGGCATCACCGGCCTGAACACCGTCGGCCGCCACCTCGACGTCGCCGCCGGTCTGGTGCTGGTCGACATCGTCGTCGACGTCGAGCCCGCGGGCATCGACCGCATCAAGGAGTTCATGGGCGCCCATATCGACGGGTTCGACACCCTCGACGACGTGGCCGACGCCATCGCCGCCTACAACCCCAGCCGCAAGCGCACCCGCAACCTCGGCGGCCTCACCAAGAACGTCCGCCAGCGCGCCGACGGCCGCTGGTACTGGCACTGGGATCCGCGGTTCCTGCAGGGCGGCGACGAAACCCGCATCACCGACGTCGAGGTGCTGAGCGAGGCCTCACGGGCGGTCACCGTCCCCACCCTGTTGGTGCGCGGCGGGCAGTCGGACGTGGTCTCGCAGGAGGGTATCGACTCGATGCGCACGCTGATCCCGCACGCCGAAGTGGCCGACGTCAGCGAGGCCGGACACATGGTCGCCGGCGACGACAACCAGGTGTTCGCCTCCGCGATCGTCGAGTTCCTAGGCCGACACGGCTTGTAGCCCCCACCCGCCCAGCCGCCCCCGAGTCGGTACGGTCGATGCCATGGCGAAAATCGTGATCATCGGCGGGCACGGCAAAGTAGCACTTCTCCTGGCACCACTCCTCGCGGAACGGGGCGACGAGGTCACCTCCATCATCCGCACCGCGGAACAGGCGGTCGACGTCGCCGCGGCGGGCGCGAGCCCGCTGCTGCTCGACATCGAAACCGCCTCCGCACCGGAACTGGCCGCCGTGCTGCGCGGCGCCGACGCGGTGGTCTTCAGCGCCGGGGCCGGCGGCGGCGATCCGACCCGGACGTACGCCGTCGACCGCGACGCGGCGATCCGGTCGATGCAGGCCGCCCAGGATGCCGGCGTGCGCCGCTACGTGATGGTGTCCTACCTCGGTGCAGGCCCCGACCACGGTGTGCCGGAAGGTGATTCGTTCTTCCCCTACGCCGAGGCGAAGGCCGCCGCGGACACCGCGCTGCGCGCCTCCGACCTCGACTGGACCATCCTGATGCCCGGTCGGCTCACACTCGATGAGCCCACCGGCGCCGTCGACCTCGGGGCTACCCGCGCGGCCGACAATCCGGGCACCTCCCGCGCGAACGTGGCGGCGATGGCCGCCGCCGTGCTCGCCGATCCGACCACCATCGGCAAGGATCTGCCGTTCACCGACGGCGACGTGCCGGTCGCGAAAGCACTGGCCGCCGCCTCGTGACCGAGCCGGGCCCCGAGGTCGACGCGGTGGTCGCCCTCGGAGCCCGGAGAGACGCGGGTCAGGCCAGCAGTTTGGCCTTGGCAGCGGCGAATTCGTCGTCGGTCAGCAGGCCCTGGGTGCGCAGGTCGGCGAGCTTCATCAGCTCGGCGGTCAGGTCCACGCCTCCGGCCGGCGCAGCGGGCGGCGGAGCCTGCTGCTGGGCCTGCTGCATCTGCTGCTGCTGCATCTGCTGCTGCTGAGCCTGCTGCGCCTCCCAGGCCTGTTGCTGGAGCAGCTGTTGCTGCTGCGTCTCCTGCTGCTGCTGGGCCCGCCGGTTGGCGGCGCGGTTGCCCATCGCGTTGGCGGTTCCGGTCACCACAGCGGTGCGCGCGGCGAGGCCGATGAGTCCTGGTCGTCCGTTTCGCAACATCTGAATTCTCCTGTTCTTCTCAGTTGTCGAGGTTGGCGATCTCGTTGACCACCGCGGACGGAATCCGTTCTGCGGCAATCACTTCGCTGCCTTCCGCGGCCAGCGCCGCGCCCAGGTCCCGCGCCCATACCAGTTCGAGTGCGACGATGGCGGCGCTCTCGCCGACCTCGAGCGACTCGGCCAGCAGGGCGATGTCCTCGTCGCCGGTGAGGCCCGGCAGCGCCAAGTCCATGATCTCGATGCCGACCGCGTCGAGCGACAGTTCGGTGGCCTCGATCTCGTCCTCACCGGCTCGGGTCACCAGCACCAGATCAAGGATGCGGACGGTGCCGGCCCTGACCTGTGCCGCGAGCGCGGCGAGCACCTGCGGTGATATTCCCGTATCGGGCATCGAGACCATCATCAACTCGACGGGGCCGAGCAGAGACGAGTTGTCGGTCATGATTCTCCTGAAGTCGATGGGTTGTTCCCATCCACAGTATGCCTCGACCGTCGGATCAGCGACGTAACCGGCGCCCGGCGTCGAACCGCTCTTCTCGCTGCCCCAGATGCCACGCGTGCCAGCGCCGCCAACGCCGCATCGACGACGCCTGCACCCACCGGTCGACGCCCGGCGACAGCCGGCGCGCCACCTCGGTCGCGACGATCAGGGGTGCGCGCAGGATGAGCACCGCGAGCCCGGGCAGACCGCTCGGCAGCCGATAGTGCCGCCGATTCCACGGGAGCATGAACAGCCGCGTGTACCCGGCCTGCAGGTGCAGGTGATACTTGGCGCGCAGCCGGGTCAGGCCCCGCATGCCGGCGGGCGGCTCGAACGACGGCACGAAGCCCTCCACCAGCTCGGGTCCGAGCGGCCCGGAGTCGTGTTTGCGGGTGGCATCGAAGTAGTACAGCAGCCGCACGCCGTCGAGCACCGACTCCGGATACATCTCGTCGACGCGGCAGCCCACCAGGTGGCCGAGGTAGCGGTTGAAGTGCAGCACCGCGCGGATCTCGGCCGGACTGGTCACGAAACCCAGGGCGTACAGGCCGAGCGCCGGGCCCACGCTGCCACCGAGCAGCGTCAGCATCATTTCGCTCTGGCTGATCGGCAGACCGTGTGCCGCGCTGTCCCACTCCGGATGCTCGGCCACGCGGGCCCGCACCGACACGTGCATCACGCGCACCTTCAGCGAGACCTCGCGCGCCCGCGAGCCGGGTGTCAGCACCGCCCCGGGCTGGCACACCTCCAACCACCAGCGACTGGTCTCCAGGTACCGGTGCAGCGCGCTGGCCCCGGCGTAGCCGCCCGACAGGGACAGCGGAATCGCCAGGGAGCCTTCGGTATACGTGTCCATGGTGCCCGCGTTGCCGACCGCCCCGAGGCTGTAGCCCCAGCGCCGCCAGACCGCGGCGCCCTGCTCGATCAGCACGGGGTCCACCCAGTCCGGGACGGTCTCGAACTCGGTGAACAGGGCACGCATCGACTCCGGGGCGTCATCGATCCCGTCGATCCCGACGGCCAGCGCCTCGTCGAGCAACTCCCGGGCGCGCTCGGCGCCCATCTCGCCGTGATAGGTCTCGGCGACGAATCGCTCGGCCACCGGATCGCCCGCGGTGTGCCCGGCGAGGAACTGCGCGGCCACCGCGGGCCGCGGCAGCAGTTCGAAGCCGGTGAATCGCTTGACCCGGTCCCGCACCCGCTGGTGGGCCTCATTGACGACGAGTTCCATGGCTCTCCTTGTATCACCTACCGTTAGATACAAATCTACAATCTTGTCTCACGGCACGGTAGGTGCGCGCCATCGGTTAGGGTCAGGGCGATATGTAGGCCGCCGTATCTGGAGGAAGTCATGCAGCTCAGCGTCGTCTGGACCATCAACGCCAAATCGGTCGCGATCGGCCGCGCCATCGAGAGCTTGAGCGCACTGCACAACGAAGGTTTTCGGCGCGTGTGGTCCACCCAGATGCCCTACGAGCCGGACGCCCTGACGGCGATCGCGGTGGCCGGCCGCGAGGTCCCCGGCATCGAGTTCGGCACCAGCGTGCTGCCGATGCAGAACCAACATCCGATGTCCCTGGCGCAGCGCGCGCTGACCACCAATTCGATCATCGGCGGCCGCCTCAACCTCGGCCTCGGCCTCAGCCACCAGGTGGTCACCGAGGGCATGTGGGGCATCCCCTACAACAAGCCGGTGCAGCGCACCAACGAGGTGCTCGACGGCCTGCTTCCCCTCCTCGCCGGCGAAAAGGCCAATGCGCCAGGCGATTTCGTCACCACCCGCGGCGCCCTCAGCTTTGTGGACGCGCCCGTTCCGCCGGTCTACCTGGCCGCGCTCGGCCCCAAGATGCTCGGCGTCGCCGGTCGTCGCACGGCGGGCACGGTCACCTGGATGACCGGTCCGACGACCCTGCGCGACCACATCGTGCCGACCCTGCACGCCGCGGCCACCGACGCCGGTCGGCCGGCCGGTGCCGTGCGCACCGTCGCCATACTGCCGGTGAGCGTCACCGACGACGCGGTCGGCGCCCGCGCAGCCGCCGCCGAGCAGTTCGCGATCTACAACACCCTGCCGTCGTACCGGGCGATGCTCGACCGCGAGGGCTACGAAGCGTCCACGGATGCGGCGATCATCGGCGACGAGGCCGCCGTGACCGCCCGCATCCAGCAGGTCGCCGACGCCGGGGTCGACGAGTTCGTCGCCATCCTCTTCGATCGCGATCCCGAGGCCCGCGCCCGCACCCGGGCGCTCCTGCGGCGGCTCGACGACCTGGCGCCCTCCGGCGTCTGAGTCCGGATCAGGCGGTGTCGACGCGGCGCTGCGGGTCCGACGACCACTGCGAGTAGGAACCCGGGTACAGCGCGGCGCCGTCGATCCCGGCGACCTCCAGCGCCGCGATCTCGTGCGCCGCGTTGACGCCGGAACCGCAGTAGACGACGACCGGCCGGGAATCGGCACCGAGCGCGGCGAAACGCGCCCGCAGTTCGTCGGCGGAACGGAAAGTGCCTGTGGCAGTGAGGTTTTCGGTGGTCGGCGCGCTCACCGCACCCGGGATGTGGCCGGGCCGCGGATCCACCGGCTCCACCTCGCCGCGGTAGCGCTCAGCCGCGCGGGCATCCAGCAGCAGCGCCTGCGTCCCGGCGACCTCGTCGATGTCGGCGACGGGCAGGCGCCCGCCGGTCAGTGTCACATTGCCGACGCGCGGCACGGCATCGCCGGAGGACAATCGCATCCCGGCGTCGCGCCAGGCACCCAGTCCGCCGTCGAGCAGCTGGACCTGCGCGATGCCGGCCCAGCGCAGTAGCCACCACGCACGCGCGGCGACGGTGCCGCCGGCGTCGTCGTAGACCACCACGGGCACGCCGAAGTCGATGCCCCACCGGCGGGCGGCGGCCTGCAGCGTGTCGAGGTGGGGCAGCGGGTGACGGCCCTGTTCCGCGCTCGGCGGCGCCGCCAGCTCGGTATTCAGGTCGACGTAGACCGCACCCGGCAGGTGCCCCGCCTTGTAGCGGGCGAACCCGTCGTCGGACCCCAACTGCCACCGCACGTCGAGCACCACCGGCGGCCGCGGCCCCAGCATGGCCTCGGCCAGGTCGTTTACCCCGATCAACACGTCCGACATCGCTTCCCTCTCCTCGCCGTCGGCGCTCCCACCGACGCTCCCACCCTACGAGCCCCCTCCCCACCCCCGCGTGGCTGGGAGAGGCGGGCGCGGGGGTCAGGCGCGCTCGAGGAGGAAGAAGTACGGGTGCGGCGAGTTCCGCGTGTCCATCGCGCCGAGGAGGGTGTCCGGCGCGAGGAGGCGGAAGTGGTCGATGATCGGCAGGTCGTCATAGACCATGGCCGCGCTGACCTGTCCCCGGTACGACACCTCGCGCAGGCGGGCGCGGTACTTGCGGGTGCGCAGCAGGCGGAACGCCGCGCGGCCACCCGGCGGCAGCACCTTGGGCACCGTGTCGCCGAAGCGGTTCAGCGTGCCGAGCGGCAGCAGCTTGGGGTTCACCGCGTACAGCGATCCCGGCGCGCCGAACAGCAACGGGTGCACCTCCTCGGCCGACGCGAAACGCTTGCCGTACCAGCCGGACACGTCGAGCAGCCCGTCCATCGCGTGACCGGTGGGGACCTCGCTGCCGTGCCACGTGCCGAGGATCTGCTCGACGGTCACCGGCGGCAGAGAGTCGAACAGGTCCTCGGCGGCGACGGCGTCGACGCCGGCCTGCAGGGTCAGCACATCGGTCATCACGCCACCGTAGCCGGATCGGTCGTCGACGCAGTGTCCTCACCCGAAACGCCGTGCGGCACAGGGCATCCACCCGGGAAGGTACCGAGCTGTTCGGTCACCACTTCGCCCGCCCGATAGGTCTTCATGCGGCTGCTGTGCTCGAAGTCCTTGGCGCGCAACCGCGGCGGCATGAGACGCACGAACGCCGCGCGAGCGGCCATGGCGCCCAACGAGACTCGGCGCACGATGGGCGACGGCGCCTCGTACCGTAAGGCCGCCCGCAGCGGCTCGTCCATCAGCGCCCGAGAGAACTGGTTCACGATCGGGCGCAGCGCCGTGGGATAGAAGGTGCTCAGCAGGTCGAGCGTCAGGTCGGCCACCGCGCGCCCGCCCTCGTCGTAGGCGAAGTGCTCGGCCTCGTAGGAATCGAGCAGGTCGGCGAACTCCTCGTAGGTCTCCGGCATGTCCTGGATGTTCATGTGCCGACCGAGCTTGCGGTAGAAGTGCACCGTCGCGACCACTTCGTCGTAGGTCATCGTGCGCCAGCCGTAGTCGTCGATCCACCGCTTGGGCACCACCACGAAGGTGGCGAGCACGTACCGCATGTCGTCGTTGGAGATGTCGTACGCCCGGTGCATCTGGTTGATCCGCCGGAGCGCGGTCTTACCCTCGGCCGAATCGAAACCGCAGACCAGTGGACGCTCCAGCAGGATCGCGGTGTCGTCGTACCGCTTCTGCGTGTCGGCGAAACCGCCGGACTCATGCAGCAGCCGTCCGACGCTCGGCACCGCGTAGGTGCGGAAGAGCGCGAAGCTGAGCGCCTGGTTGAAGTCCCACGGGAAGTCGTACTGCGAGAGGTTGCGGTAGATCTGCTCGTAGTCGGTGCGCGGGTCCAGTCCGCGATTGCGATCCCAGCGAAGCATGGTGATGACCTTTCGTTGCGTGCGATCACCATAAGTCACCTTATGTCCACTGGCAAGGGGTCATCGCCGAACATGGCAGAATCGATGGACATGAGCCGTGAACAGCGCGAACAGGCAGCCGAGGAGACCTCACCGTTGCGCGACCGCTTCCTGGCGGCGGGCATGCAGGTCCTGGCGCGCGACGGCTACGGCGGCTTCAAGCAGGCGGCGGTATGCGCCGAGACCGGCCTCACCACCGGCGCTTTCTACCACTCGTTCCGCAACTGGAAGGCCTTCGAAACCGCGCTCATCGCGCACTGGCGCAGCGAGGCGACGGACCGGCTCGTGGCCTGGCTCGACGTCCAACCGTCCCCGCACGAGCGGGTCGAAGCACTCATCGCCGTCGCACTCGGCCTACCCCACCGCTCCGAGGCCGCCCTGCGCGTATGGGCGGCGAGCGATGACGACGTACGTGCCGCCCTGCTCGCCGTCGACGAGAAACGACGCCAGGCCGTCGCCCGCTATACCTGCGAACTCGGCGTTCCCGCCGAGCACGCCGAGCGACTGGCCGCCACGTCGATGCTGCTGCTGATCGGCCACGAGGGGGCAGGCACCGATCTGGCCGACCTCGAATGGAGCATGCGCCACCTGCTGATGACCGATCCCTACGTTCAGGAGGCGCTGGCCGCATCGATGGCGGCCGCCGCTCAGACGTCGGAGTAGTCGGCCACCTGTCCGCGCGAGGGCGCCTTGTACATCGACCACAGCATCCGCGGCAGTTCGGGCAGCGGCAGACGCGCCGGCCAGTCCCGCGGCCGCAGCAGCGCCTCGGTGCCGCCGTCGACGGTGATCACCGAGCCGACCATGAAGTCCGCGGCCGGCGACAGCATCACGGCGATCCATTCGTCGATCTGCTCGGGCGTGCCGTACTCGCGCGCGGGCACCGGGAACGACCGCACCTGCTTGCCGGTGCCGCTGGCGAGCTGGCCCCGCAACAGCGGCGTCAGCACCGGCCCGGGGGCCAGCAGATTCAGCCGGATACCGGCACCCGCCCACGCCGCCGACACCGCTTCACGGCGGCACCAGTAGCTCACCGCCAGCTTGGATGCGGCGTACGCAGCCGGCGCCGACAGCGGACCACGACGACGGAGTGTCCGCGCCGCCCCCTCGGTGTCGCCGCGCAGCAACTGCCGGATCGCACGACGGGGCACCAACGGCGTGGACGTGGTCGAGTTGGAGCCGATCACCACCACCTTGGCCTTCTCCGACTTCGCCAGCGCGGGGCGCAGACCGGTCAGCAACTCGGTGACACCGAGCACGTTCACCTCGACGATCGTCCGCTCGGCACCCGGCTTGGGTCCGAGACCGGCGGCCAGCACCGCGCCGTCGAGCACCCCGTCGCAGCTGCCCAACACCTCGTCGATCGCCCTTTGCCGACCCTCCGGGGTGGACAGATCGGCCACCACCTCGGCGTCGGCGCGGTCCACGCCGATCACTCGATGCCCCTCGGCCCGCAGCCGTTGCGCGGTCTGCGCACCCATGCCCGACGCCGAGCCGGTGACCAAAAAGATTCCCATGATTTGCTTCCCATCGAGCCGGTGAACGGTCAGTCAGCACGTGATCTTCTGGCGCGATCTTTAGACATCAGTGCGCTCTCACGGAAAACTGACCCTATGCGACGAACGATAGCGGCAGTCACGGTCGGCCTGGCGCTACTACTGGTCGGCGGCGGTCCGGGTCTCGCGCTCGCCGCCCCCGACGACGCCGGCGCGCCGACCAACAGCGGCGCCGGCCTGAGCATCGGACTCGACTACCTCGGCGCCGGAGCGACGGTGACCCTGCCCGGCCAGGATTACGCGTACCCGCTGACCGTCTCGGTGCCGCCCGGCACCGCGCCGACCGTGCTGCGCGGCACCGTCGCGCTGCCGCCGTGGGTCACCGGCGGCACCGTCGACGTCCGGCAGGGCGAGCGCCTGATCTCCCGCACCGCGGTGCCGACCACGCCGAACGCGGCGATCGCGCTGCCGCTGACCGGACTTCGCGTGGACGAGAGGACCAACTCGGCGAATCTGACTCTGCAGAGCTACCTGCGCACTGACGGCTTCTGCCAGTTCGATCCCGCCCAGGCCTTCCGACTCACCGATGCCCGTATCGAGTTCGCCGGACGACCCGCCGGCGTCCGCACAGTCGGCGACTTCCTGCCGCCGGTACTCACCAAGCTGACCCTGTATGTGCCGAGCGATCCGCGCGAGGCCGAGGGCGCCGCGGCGGTGGACGTGGCCGCCGCCGTCGTCGCCCGGTACCAGAACGTGCCCGTGCAGATCGTCACCCGCTCCCTGCCGCGCACCGCCCTGCGCCCGCCGGTCGCGACGAGTCCGTTCGAACGGCAGATCGTGATCGCCGAGGACCTCACGGCGGGCCTGGCGGTGGTCGACGACCGCTACCTGACGCTGGGCGGACCGGACCTGAGCCGGACCGCGGCCTTCCTCACCTCGGACCTGTCGTCGTTGGCCATGGCCGCCGCCGCGGTCCCCGGTCCCGGCGTGGCCGCCCCGCAGCTGCCGCGCGCCGTCACCACGTTGGCCGACCTCGATGTCACCGACCAGCAGGTCACCACCACGGGCTGGCCGTCGCTGTCGATCGGCATCGACCAGACCCGCATCGGACGGCCCGTCAAGGACGTCCGTATCCAGTTGCGCGGCACCTACACCCCGCCGCCGTCCGGCAGCGGGGGCCGCGTGGTGGTCCGCGCCGGCGACACCGTCGTGGACTCGTGGCCGACCGAGTCGCACGGCGGCTTCGACACCTGGGTGACGCTGCCCGACGCCGTCAACCGCTTCACCGACGTCACCGTCACCGTCGAGCGCGGCGACAGCGGAACCCTCTGCGGCGACGCCCACCGGACCAGCCTGTCGCTGTCCGCGGACGGCCTCGTCGAATCCACGCCCGCCGACCCGCCCGTTCCGCCCGGTTTCGGCTCGCTCCCGCAAACGCTGCTGCCGCGGACCCAGCTGGCCTGGACCACCGGGGACCTCGCCGACATCGGCCGCGCCGTGCAGATCGTGACCGGCCTGCAGCGGATGTCGGCGACGCCGCTGGGCATCGACACGGTGGCGGTTTCGGCGCTCAATCCGAAGCTGCCCGCGGTACTGATCGCCGCCGACGGCGAGGGCCTCGGCGACCTACCGCTACCGGTCAAGCGCACCGGGCAGGGCGAGATCACGGTGAACTATGTGGGCGGCGGCCCCGCGGTGACGAACATCCCGCAGGTCCCGTTCGGTTCGCTCCAGGTGGTCCGCCAGAACGACCGCACCGTCCTGGTGGCCACCTCGACGGGTGCACCTGAGCTCCTCGACACCGCCTTGACGTGGCTCGACGACGACCAGAACCGATGGTCGGCGCTCGACGGCACCGCCCTGCTGCAGACCGCCGACCAGCAGCCGGTGCTGGCGGTTCCGCCGACCATCGCCCACGAGGCGGACCGCGGACTGTCCACCGGGGCATGGATCGGGATCGGCGCAGCGGTCGCGGTGGCCGCCCTGGTCAGCAGCGCCCTGATCCTGCGGCGCCGGGGCCGACGACCGGCACCCGGTGACGCCGACGCCGGGCCGTGACCGCACCGGCGCCGCACGCACCGGCTCCATCGGATGAGGCGTCCGTAGCGCGGACGCCGCTGCGGGAGCGCCCGCTCGTCGTCCTCGCGTGGCGGTGGTCGGCGCTGCTGATCCTGACCGTCGCGGCCTTCTGGGACACCCTCGGATCGGTCGGGATGGAACTCGGCGAGGGCACTCTGCTCACCTACCTCCCGGCGGCCGCGGGGCTGTGCGTGCTCGCCGCCATCGGCGTGAGCGTCCGGCACGAGAACGAACCGCCGATCTACGACCGGGACACCGACCACATCGTCGGCATCGTGACGCTGATCCTCGCGACCGCGCTGCTGGGCCTGTTGAATCGCCGCTACCTGCCCGCCTACCTGATGACCCGCACGGACCTGCTGGCACTGGTGGTCTTCCTGTTCGCCGGCTGCGTGCTGCTGTTCGGATTGCGCCCCGCCCTCCGCTACCGGTGGGTGTGGGTGCTGAGCCTGTCCCTGTTCCCGCTGCCGTACCGGGTGCTGGTGATCTCGCTCGGCAACAGTCGCCTGGACGCCGGCGTCGTGATGTTGGTGCTGGGCGTCGCAGCCACCGCAGTGGCCGTCGGCACCACCCGTCGGCGCGCTGTCATCGGCGCCGTCGCCGCGGCGTTCTCGGGCGCCGTGGTGCTCGCCGTCCTGCTCCTGGTGGCGCCGGAGGCCGGTCTCGCGGTGTACCACTGGGTGCCCGCGTTCGGCTGCGGCGCCGCGATCGCGATCTTCGCGTACGTGCAGCGCCGGTTCCCCGATCGGACGCTCAAACCGCTGCCGCACCGGGACGTACGACCGCCCACCGCCGCCGACAACCGCACCGGCACCCTGATCCTGATCGTGTTCACCGTGGTCTTGAACCTGATCGGCGCGCCGACGGTGACGCCGAACGACGGTGTGTACATCGCGGGCATGCGCAGCGAACCACCGCTGCTGGTGCCGTCCGGCTGGCGGCAGATCGAGGCCACCGGCCCGTTTCCGGCCACCGTGAACGGCTGGCAGGCGACGGGGATGCGCCAGATCCTGGAGCAGAACGTCGGCGATCCGGCGTTCGACGTGCACGCCCGGCCACGGCGCGTGGTGGTCGACGCCGTCGAGTCCGCCGTGCCGCTCACCTTCGACATCTATCCGGCCTCCGTGCGCTATGCGGTCTCCGGTGTCCGCACCTCGATCGGCCGGCCCGTCGAGCTGCCGCATGGGATCCTCGGCACCCTGTCCACCGTGGTCGACGACCAGCGTCTACTCACCTACAACGCGCTGTCGTGGCGGTGGAACAACGGCCGAAGGACGCAAGAGGTCACCCTGATCTCGGTGGACAACCACGAGCCGACGGCACAGTTCCTGCAGCTGCGCCGACCGGAGGAGACACTGGATCTCGTCAACGACATCTTGACCCGCGTCTTCCGCGGCAACGCCGTCACCCAGGATCTCGACCCCCGGTTCAAGGATTACGACCTCCTCGTGAAATTGGCCGGCGACCTGATCGACACCCAGATCGCCGCCGCCGAGAGATCGCGATGATCAGCCACCCCGCCGGTTCCCCGGCCACCCGCCCCGTCGCCGAACTGATGGCGAACGACGATTACTGTCAGGCCGCGCTCGTCGAAGCCGTCGACGGGCTGCGCACACGTTTTCCGGATGCTTCGGCCGCCGTCGCCTTCACTCGGCCGCAGAAGACCATCGGATTCGCGGTGGCCGCGGTGGCCGCGGTGGCTGCCGTGCTCTGGCCTCTGCCGACCGCCGCGACCGTCGTCTCGCTGATGACCGTCGTCTACATCCTGGCGATGACCGACCGCCTGCTCCTGTTTCGACGCGGCCTGGTCAACGGCGCCATCGCCGTGACCGACGAACGCGCCCGCGCCATCGACGACGACGCGCTGCCCACCTACACGGTGCTGGTGCCCGCCTACGGCGAACCCGAGGTGATCGGCGACCTGATCGCCCACATGCGGGCGCTGGAGTATCCGCAGGAGAAGATCCAGGTGCTCCTGCTGTTGGAGGCCGACGACACGCCCACCATCGAGGCGGCGCGAAGCATGGGCGAGGATCCGATCGTCACCATGGTGCTGGTGCCGCCGGCCGAGCCGCGCACCAAACCCAAGGCCTGCAACTACGGCATGGCCTTCGCGACCGGTGAGATCATCACCATCTACGACGCCGAGGACGAACCCGATCCGCTGCAACTGCGCCGCGTGGCCGCCGCCTTCGAGGATGCCGACGACGACGTGGTGTGCGTGCAGGGCAAACTCTCCTTCCACAACGCCACCGACAACCTGCTCACCCGCTGGTTCACCGCCGACTACGGCATCTGGTTCGGCACGCTGCTCCCCGGCATCATGGCCAGTCGTTCGCCCATCCCGCTGGGCGGCACGTCGAACCATTTCCGACGCACCCTGCTCGACGAGATCGGCGCGTGGGATCCGCACAACGTGACCGAGGACGCCGACCTCGGCATCCGGATCGCGGCGCGCGGCTATCGCACCGAGGTGATCGACTCGGTGACGATCGAAGAAGCCAATGTCGACGGCATCAACTGGATTCGCCAGCGTTCGCGCTGGTACAAGGGCTACATGCAGACGTGGTTGGTCCACATGCGCCATCCCCTCCAGTTGTGGCGGACGCTCGGCGCGGTGCAGGTCTACCGGTTCACCATGTTGTTGGCCGGCACCCCGCTGATCGCCTGCGTCAACATGGCGTTCTGGCTCATTCTGGTGATCTGGATCAGCGGTGAACCGACCGCGATCGCCGCCCTGTTCCCCGGGCCCGTCTACTACCTGGCGCTGATCTCCCTGGTGATCGGCAACAGCGCGATGATCTACATGAACATCGTCGCCATCCGGGAGGAACGTCGTCCCGAGCTGTTCTGGTCGGCGCTGATCGTCCCGTTCTACTGGGTCCTCATGTCGATCGCCGCGATCAAGGGCATGTGGCAGCTGATCACCAGCCCGTCGTACTGGGAGAAGACCGTCCACGGCCTCACGAGCAGCAGCACGAAGAACGACGAGGCCGCCGACCCCGACGGCGCCGCGAGCGCAGCGCCGTGACCGCCCCGGACCGGGCGCGACAGCGGGACATGCAGCGCCGTCGCACCAGGTTGCGCCCGAACGGGTGGCTGGTCTTCGCGCTGTGCTGGTTGGCGTACCTGACGGTGGGCTACTACCTCGCTGTGGACCAGCAGTTTTTCTTCGGCGACGCGCTCTCCCGTGTGCAGGCCGCGCAGAGCGTCCTGTTCAGCCGCGATCCGCACCTGTCGGCGATCGGCTTCATCTTCACGCCGCTGACGGCGCTGGTCCAACTGCCGTTGATCGCCGTGTCGCCAGTGTTCCCGATACTCACCGTTGATGCACTGTCGGCCGTCATCATGTCGTCGGCGTTCATGGCCGGGTCCGTGGCGATGCTCTACGGGATCGGCCGTGATCGCGGGGTGCCACCCGTATTGCTGGCGATCGTCGTCGCCGCCTACGCGGTGAACCCGATGATCGTGCTCTACGCCGCGAACGGCATGAGCGAAGCGCCGTCGTTGTTCTTCCTGCTGTGGACGGCGCGCCGGATGATCCGCTGGGTGGACACCGACGACGTCCACGACCTCGTCACCGCCGGCATCGCACTCGCCCTGGGCTTCCTCACCCGCTACGACCTGGGCGCGGCCGCGGTGATCACCGCAGTCTTCGTCGCCACCGTGACATATCGACGCCCGGATCGGACCCGACGTCGGGACCGCGCGCTGATCGACGCCGGACTGGTGCTCCTGCCCGCGGCCGCAGCCTTCGTGGTCTGGTCACTCACCAGTTGGATCATCAACGGCGAACTGCTCGCCCAGTTCACCTCCGAGTACGGCAACGCGGCGATCATCGCCGAATCGGGCGGCAGCGGCTCGTCCTCCCTCGGGTCGGCGCTCGGCTTCTCGTTCACCGAGATGTTCCTGCTGGCCCCGCTCCTTCCCGTGCTGTTGGCCGTCGTCGCAGTGTGGCGGTGGCGACGACGCCGCCTCCGCCCCCTGGTGGCAGCCATCGTCGCCGGTGGCGCGGTCCTCGCCTTCCAGACCTCGACCTACGCGCTCGGCTCCACCTTCGGCTTCCTGCGCTTCTATCTCGCGGTGGTGCCGCTGATGGCCACCGTCGCGTTGCTCGCCGTGCCCGAACGCCGCACCGTGCCGCACCGTCGTCTCGGACACGACGCCCAAGTGCCGCCCCTCTTACCGCCCGGTCGCCACCGGCTGCGGTCGGCGGCTGCGGCGGCACTCGCCGCGGTCACCATGGTGGCGGCGATCGGCGTCACCGCGGTCGGGATCACCTCGCCCCGGTACGCGCCGCAGGAGTTCGCGCTCGCCACCATCGTCCACCCGCAGCCCGACTCGGTGGACCCGGTGCACCTCGACGCCCGCACAGTGGCCCGGTCGTTCTCCACCGAACGCCAACTCGCCGAGTACCTCGACGCCCTCGACCTCCCCGACGGCGCGGTGCTCACCGATACCGTCTACGGGTTCGCGGTGGTGGCCAGGTCGGCCCGACCCAGCCAGTTCGTCATCCCGTCCGACCAGGACTTCGCGGAGATCCTCAACGATCCCGCACGGTACCGCGTCCAATATCTGCTCAGTGTGCCCAACACCGGGCGCGGACGCTCGGACGCGCTCAACCTCCGCTACCCGACGCTGTACGAGAACGGCGCCGACGTGGGCGTCCTCACGCTGGAGGCGCCCAATCAGGGAGCGGACCTCCCGGACTGGCGGATCTATCGCGTCCTACCCCGCCAGGTCGAGCTCCCGTGAGACGCGCAGCTGCCGGCGACCTGTTCGTCGTCGTCGTCGTCGCGGTGATCGCGCTCGCCGTCGGCGTCGTCGTTCGCGGCGACGATCGGCCGACGACCACCGAACCGGTCGCCGCGGTCACCGTCGACAGCACTCGACTGTTGCTCGACGGTGAGCCCTGGTGGCCGGTCGGCTACAACGCCTACCAGCTCACCACCGACTGGTCGCTCAATGTCGGCTGCGGCGCGCAAGTGAACCTGGACGAGTACTTCGGCGCTCTCCCAGCACGTTCGCTGACCCGATTCGCGCTCCTCGCGCCGTCGACGGTCCGCTCCGACGACGGCACCATCGACTACGCCGCCGCCGACGCGGTGTTCGCGGCGGCCGCCCGTCACGACCAGTTGGTGCTGCCCGTCCTGGCGTCCGGCGACGGCGCCTGCGACGGTGAGACCGTCAAAGACATCGACTTCTATCGGGGGCAGTGGCGTACCCGGCAGGCCAGCGCGCACGGCAGCTACGCCGACTGGGTGCGCACGGCGGTGCAGCGCTGGCACGACGCTCCCGCTCTGGTCGGCTGGACGGCGGTCGGCGAGCCCGAGCCCGTGACCTGCCTCGACGCCGCATGCACCGCACCGAGCGGCCGGACCTGTGCACCAGACGCAGCCGAGGTGCTGCGCACCTTCTACGACGACGTCGGTGCGCTGATCGACGAGATCGATCCCGACCACCTCATATTCGCCGGCCTGCTGGGCGGTGACCAGTGCGGCAGCGCGGGCCCGGCCTACGCGAACCTCGGCGCGTCCCCGGGGATCGACGTCCTCGAGTATCACCTGTACCCCACCGATGCCCTGGTCCCCGTCGACGCACGACTGCCCGCTCGCATCGAGATCGCGAAGGACGTGCACAAGCCGCTGCTGGTCGCCGAGGTGGGTATCGAGGCCGGATCGTGCCGTCCCCTGGCCCAACGCGCAGATCTGCTTCGCGCGCAGATCGACACGGCCCGCGATCTCGGCGGCGCGGGCGCTCTCGTGTGGTCGTACGTGCCCGACCCGCGCCCCTCCGAATGCACCTACGACATCGGTCCGGGCGACCCGCTGTGGCCCCGTCTGAACTGACAGCTCAGCCCTCGGTGGCGGCCGGCGGAATCCGGTAGACGCGCTGCGCGTTCTCGGCGAACAGGTGGGCAAGCAGGTAGTCGCCACGCGGACCCAGGACGTCGAGCAGCGCGCCGACGGTCACGCCGATCGTCGCGTTGTGACTGTCCAGCGGCGCATTGGAGCCGAAGATCACCCGCTCGGGACCGAAGCGGTCCACCACGTGCAGCACCAGCGGCCCGATCATGTCGGCCAGGATGCGTTGCCCGCCGATGTTCCCCGCCTTCTCGTCGCCGTAACCGAGGAGTTGCGAGGCGATACCGCTGATCTTCACCAGCACGTTCGGCCGAGCCGCGAGCATGGCCATCCGCTCGCGCCACAGGCTCAGGATGTCCGCCCGCGCGGCGGCCGTCGCGCCCGTCGAACTACCGATGGGCCCGAAGACGCCGACCGGCAGACCCATGTGCTCGACGACGATCGTGGTCTCCGGGAATTCCGCGGCCAGCTCGGCCAGTTGCGCCAATTCGTGTGAGTAACACAGGGATTCGAAGATCAGCCCGCGCTCGGCGAGCCGGGCGAAGGCCTTCCGGAAGATCGGCGAGTCGAGAGCATCCGGTTCGGTAGACCAGTCGCGCACCAGCGGGTCCGGATGCCGTCCCCAGCGCAGTCGCACGCCGCGGATCAAGCTTTCCTCGTCGTCGAGCACCGTGCGCACACCCAGTCCGGCGACGCGTTCGTCGCCGGGGACGATCAGTCCGCCCAGTGCGGGCGACGGGGCGCCGTAAGACAGCTCCCGCAGGGTGCGCATGTCTTCAGCGATCGCTTCGGGCGCCTCATTGATCGACACCCGCCGCCGCCACTGCGCGTCCACCGGCAGCACCGCAGCGACCGGAACTCCGGCCACCGAGGCCAGTCCCGCCGTGTCGCGCACATACTCGCGCATCTGATAGCGCGCAGACAGCAGACCCGGGCCCGCGACTCCGCTGAGACTCTGCTCATCGGCGATCCGGGTGGCCAAGCGCACGAGCGGATCGGGCAGCGCGCGCAGAATCGGCGTCGGCACCCGGCCGATGCGCGGCAGACCCCACGGCGGTCTACGCGGATCGAAGAAGTTCACATGAGCGTCCACGATCCCCGGTACACGTCCAGCCAAGGTCGCCACCCTTTTCAGCGTGCCACATTCGCGTGCGCGGCGCGCGCCGACGGCACGACGAGACCGACCGGACTACTCTGTGTAGTCGACTGTGTGACGTCGATGCGAGCGACGCCGAGGGGCGATGCCGACGGTGCCCGGGAAGGAGCGAAGGACGTGAGCGGAGCAACTCCACCGGTGCTGCACCGGCTGCGGGACCTGATTGACGCGGACCGAGACGGCTTCGCGCAGAAGGTCTTTGCGCGATTCTTCGGCAACTCGCCGGAGTTGCGCGACCTGTTCCCCGCGCACATGAGTCACGTCCGCGAGGCCTTCGTCGACGTTCTCGACCACGTGCTCGACGTACTTCCCGGCGACTCCGGGCACGAGGAGCTCATCGAACTGCTCGCGCAGCTGGGGCGGGACCACCGCAAGTATGGGGTCACCGACGCCCACTACAACCAGATGGCGCAGGCGCTGGTCACCGAGTCCGCGCGGCTGCTCGGCACCGAGTGGAACACCGAATCCGCCGAGACCGTGGCCCAGGGCATGCTCCTGACCACCGGCGTGATGCGCGGCGCCGCGCAGACGGTGGAGGGCCCGGCCACCTGGCGGGCACGCGTGGTGCAGAAGTTCACCATCAACCGCGAGCGCGCCGTGATCCGCCTGGTGGCCGTCGATCCGATGCCGCCGTTCCACTCCGGCCAGTACCTGGAGACGCAGATCCCGCAGTGGCCGCACGTGTGGCGCAACCTGTCGCCCGCGATCCCGCCGAACGACGCCGGCGAGCTCGAGTTCCACGTGCGCGCCGTACCGGGCGGCGCGTTCAGCGCCGCCGTCGTGGCCGAGACCGCACCCGGCGACGTGTGGACCTTTGCGCAGTCGCACGGACGGCTGCGCATCGACGGCGACCGGCCCGTGCTGATGGTGGCCGGCGGTACCGGACTGGCCCCGCTGCGCGCCCTGCTCCTGGAGATGGCGCGCCGGGCCGACACCCCGCCCACGCATCTCTTCTACGGCGCACGCTTCCCCGGCGAGCTGTACGACCTCGCCATGCTGCGCGAACTCGCCACCACCAACCCGTGGCTCACCCTCACCGGCGTGGTCGAGGAAACGACGGATCCCTGGTGGATCACCGGCGCCGTGGACCCCGGGCAGTGGGGCGTGTCGATCGCCCGCGGCAAGGTCGGCGACGTCGCCGCGCGGTACGCCGACTGGTCCGACCGCCAGGTGCTCATCGCCGGGCCGCCGGACATGGTGATCTCCACCAAGCTGCGGCTACGGTTGGCGGGGGTGCCCAGCGAGCGGATGCAGCACGACCCCGTCGCTCAGCACTGACGCGACGGGGCCGTACCGGGTCGTCGGTGCCGACGGACCGCTTCTACAACGGCTACTCGACGCGACGACGACGCGGCTGCCACAGCACCACCGAACTGGACCGCTCCACGTGTACCAACTCGCGCTGGCGACTGTTGCCGCCGGTGCCGCGCGACAGTTCCTCCACTGCCCGGTGCAGGGCGGCGACCTCGTCGCTGAGTTCGATGATCCGTTTGATGCCCGCCAGGTTCACACCCTCGTCCTGCGACAACCGCTGGATCTCCCGCAAGCGCTCGACGTCGCGCTGCGAGTAGCGACGGCCGCCGCCCCGGGTCCGTTTCGGGGTCACCAGGCCGAGCCGGTCGTAGGTGCGCAGAGTCTGCGCATGCATGCCGGACAGTTCGGCGGCCACCGAGATCAGGAAGGTGGCCGAGTCCGGAACCGACTGGTTCTCACGCACCGGCCACTGCGGCGTCGAGCCGGCGCGTTCGCTCTTGCTCTCGCGCATACCCGATCACCGCCCCCAGCCCGCCCGAGGATCGAAGCCCGCGGCCTGCTCGGCTGCGGCGTAGGCCTTCATCGCCTCCACCGCGGAGTCGTCGAGCTTCGGCGGTACCGCGACCTTCACGGTCACCAGCAGGTCGCCCACGCCGCCGGCCCGCTTCGGCACGCCGCGGCCCTTGAGCCGCAACGTCCGACCGTCGGCGGTGTTCGGCGGGATCTTCACCCCGACCGAACCGTCGAGCGTCGGCACCGACACCGTGGTGCCCAGCACCAGTTCCGAGATGCTCACCGGCAGTTGCAGTTTCAGGTCGTGCCCACTGCGGGTGAACAGCCGGTCCGGCGTGATGTGCACCGTCACGTACAGGTCGCCCGACGGCGCACCGCGCCGTCCCGCCTCGCCCTGGCCGGTCAGCCGGATGCGCTGGCCGTCCTCGACGCCGACCGGGATCTTCACGTTGATGGTCCGCGGTCGGACCTGGATGCCGCTGCCGGAGCAGTCGGCGCACGGCTCGTCGATCTTCGTACCGGTGCCCTGGCACTCGGGATCGGGCTCGGCGAAGCCGAAGTGTCCCTGGTCCCGCTGCAGGAAGCCGGTGCCGTTGCACGAGGTGCAGGTGCGCGGGCTGGTGCCCGGCTTGGCGCCGCTGCCGTGACACGTGGTGCACGGCGACGGGCTGGTCACCCGCAGGCTGATCGTGTTGCCCTTGACCGCATCGCGGAAGGCGAGGGTGGTCTCGGTCTCCAGATCGTTGCCGCGGCGCGGTCGCTGCGGCTGCTGCTGGCGCGTTCGGGAACGCGATCGGCCGCCGCCGCCGAAGATGTCGCCGAAGTCGAAGCCGCCCATGCCTGCGCCGCCGCCCGCACCGCCGAACAGGTCACCGAGGTCGAAGCCCCCGGCCCCGCCGGTGGTGGTGTAGCCGCCACCGCCGAAGCCGCCGGCCCCGTCGCCGCGGAATCGTCCGCTGGCCATGAGCGCGCGCGCTTCGTCGTACTCCTTGCGCTTCTCCACGTCCGACAGGACGCTGTTGGCTTCGGAGACCTTCTTGAAACGTTCTTCGGCTGCGCTGTCACCGGGATTCCGGTCCGGGTGCAGCTGCGCCGCCAACTTCCGGTAGGCCTTCTTGATGTCACTGGCCGAAGCGTCCGAAGCGACGCCCAGATCGGAGTAGAAGTCACGGTCGAGCCATTCTCGTTGCACCGCCACTCTTCGTCACCTCCTTGGTTCTCCCTAGTTCTTCTAGTTTCTTCGAATGTAGTGCTGCGCGTCCGGCTGTGGGCCGGACGGAAAGTCTGTGTCTGTGCGGCGACCACCGCGGGACCGGCGCGATCGCTCGCTGCCGGTCCCGCGTGGCGCGCTAGGCGTCGCCCGCAGTGGGGGCGTCGCTGGGGGCGGCGTCGGTGACGGTCACCATCGCGTGGCGAATCACCTTGTCGCCCAATCGATATCCGGCGCGGTACACCAGGCCGAGGACCAGATCCGAGCCGGTGGCATCGTTCTGGATCGCCTCGTGCAGCTCCGGATCGAAGGCGTCGCCCGGTTCCCCGAACTTCACCAGTTGCTCGCCCGCCAGGACCTCGCCGAGCTTGTCGGCGAAGGCCTTCAGCGGCCCGTCGACGAGATCGCCGTGCTCACGTGCACGATCGAGATCATCGAGGATGGGCAGCAGCTTGTCGACCAGCTTCTGTCGCCCGCTCGAAGCCGCCTGCGCGAACTCCTCGGCACTGCGCCGACGGAAGTTCACGAACTGGGCCCGCTCGCGCTGCAGCGCCTCGGTCAACTCGGCCACCTGCGGATCGTCCACCGCCTCCGCGGCGGGAGCCTGCTCGGCTTCCGCCGCGGCTGCGGCCTCGTCAGTCGCGGCGTCCACGGCCGGTTCGTTCTCGCCCGCGCCGCCCGGCTGCGTCACTTCTGCTCGTCCGCAGGGTCTTCCACGACCTCGGCGTCGACGACGTCGTCGTCGTTGCCGCCCGTGGCGCCTGCTGCGGCGTCGCTGCCGGCTTCGGACTCAGCGTTGGCGTAGATCGCCTGACCCATCGCCTGCGAACGCTCCGAGAGCTTCTCGATCGCGCTGCGGATGGCTGCCGAGTCGGTGCCCTTGAGGGCTTCCTTGGCTTCGTCGACCGCCGCCTTGACGTCGGTGACGACCTCCGCCGGAACCTTGTCCTCGTTGTCCTTCAGCACCTTCTCGGTCTGATTCACCAGCGACTCGGCCTGGTTGCGGGTCTCGGCCTCCTCGCGACGCTGACGGTCTTCCTCAGCGTGCAGCTCGGCGTCCTTGACCATGCGGTCGATCTCGTCCTTGGACAGACCGGAGCCGTCCTGGATCCGGATGCTGTTCTCCTTGCCGGTGCCCTTGTCCTTCGCGGTGACGTGCACGATGCCGTTGGCGTCGATGTCGAAGGTCACCTCGATCTGCGGGACACCCTGCGGGGCAGGTGCGATGCCGCCCAGCTCGAAGCTGCCGAGCAGCTTGTTGTGGGCCGCGATGTCGCGCTCACCCTGGTACACCTGGATCTGCACCGACGGCTGGCTGTCTTCGGCCGTGGTGTAGGTCTCCGAGCGCTTGGTCGGGATGGTGGTGTTGCGCTCGATCAGCTTGTGCATCACGCCGCCCTTGGTCTCGATACCGAGGGACAGCGGGGTCACGTCGAGCAGCAGCACGTCCTTGACCTCGCCGCGCAGCACGCCGGCCTGCAGGGCAGCGCCCACCGCGACGACCTCGTCCGGGTTCACACCCTTGTTCGGCTCGCGACCGTTGGTCAGATCCTTCACCAGCTCCGAGACGGCGGGCATACGGGTGGAGCCGCCGACCAGGACCACCTGGTGGATGTCGTCGATCTTGATGCTGGCGTCGGCGATGACCGCCTCGAACGGCTTGCGGCAGCGATCCAGCAGGTCCTGGGTGATCTTCTGGAACTCGCTACGCGAGAGGGTCTCGTCCAGGAACAGCGGGTTCTTGTCCGCGTCGACGGTGATGTACGGCAGGTTGATCGTGGTGCTCTGCGAGGCAGACAGCTCGATCTTGGCCTTCTCCGCAGCCTCACGCAGACGCTGCATCGCCATCTTGTCCTTGGTCAGGTCCATGCCAGAGCTGGCCTTGAACTTCTCGACGAGCCATTCCACGACACGCTCATCCCAGTCGTCGCCGCCCAGCTCATTGTCGCCGGAGGTCGCACGGACCTCTACGACGCCGTCGCCGATCTCCAGGAGGGAGACGTCGAAGGTGCCTCCACCGAGGTCGAAGACCAGGATGGTCTGCTCGTTGCCGCCCTTGTCCAGGCCGTACGCGAGAGCCGCAGCGGTGGGCTCGTTGACGATACGGAGCACCTCGAGGCCGGCGATCTGGCCGGCTTCCTTGGTGGCCTGACGCTGCGCGTCGTTGAAGTAGGCCGGCACGGTGATGACGGCTTCGGTGACGTCCTCGCCCAGGTAGGCCTCGGCGTCGCGCTTGAGCTTCATCAGCGTACGAGCGCTGATCTCCTGCGGGGTGTACTTCTTATCGTCGATCTCCACCGACCAGTTGGCGTCGCCCATGTGGCGCTTCACCGAGCGGACGGTGCGGTCGACGTTGGTGACGGCCTGGTTCTTGGCGGGCTGGCCCACCAGGACCTCGCCGTTGCGCGCGAAAGCGACGACGGACGGCGTGGTGCGCGAACCTTCCGCGTTGGTGACGACGACGGCTTCGCCACCTTCCAGCACCGCGAGTGCGGAGTTGGTGGTGCCGAGGTCGATTCCGACAGCACGTGACATGTGTGTTCCTCCTCGTTCCGGCTCAGCGAGCCGCTTGTCTTTTCCGGCCTGACGGCCTGTGGTCTGCAAATCCAATCTGCGAAACCTCAGTGCCTCACACTCAACTGATAGTCGCGGGATCCGAACCCGTCAACCTTAGTTGAGTCTGCAACACTCAGGTTTCTCGATCGGTTCAACCTCCCACCGGCCACCGTTGTTCCCAGAGTTGAGCCTTTCCGACTGAGGTTTATCGTGATCCTGGTCACCCGACCACGGGCTGCGTGGGCCATCTGCGTCGATGGGATGATGAGGAAGGCAAGACGTGACGCGTACCGGCCGCGACCGCGCGGCCGACAACGAAGGAGCAGCCATGTACCTGGCCACCATCCGCCTGGGCGACACCACGCGTGCAGTCAAACGCATCGAGCGCGACGGCCAGACGCAACTGATCGATCTCGGCTACCCCGACGTGCGGGCAGTGCTCGAGGATCCCGAAGGTCTGACGAGGGCCGCGGCCGTCGTCGACGGCACCGTGTACGCGGCCGGCGCCGCCGACTTCGCACCGCCGGTGGTGGACCCGGACAAGGTGGTCTGCGTGGCCCACAACTACGGCGAGCACTTCAACCTCCTCAGCCTGAGCGTGCCCGAGCATCCGCGCCTGTCCACCAAGTTCTCCAGCGCCCTCATCGGGCCGAACGACCCGATCGTCGTGCCGTCCGATTCGCACGCCCTCGACCCCGCCGTGGAACTGACCATCATCATCGGCAAGTCCGTCCGCCACGCCGACGACGACGAGGCGGCCGCCGCCATCGCCGGATTCACCGTGCTCAACGACGTCGCCGACCGCAGCCTGGCGTTCGAGACCG
Source organism: Gordonia alkaliphila (assembly GCF_039542465.1). Taxonomy (NCBI): domain Bacteria; kingdom Bacillati; phylum Actinomycetota; class Actinomycetes; order Mycobacteriales; family Gordoniaceae; genus Gordonia; species Gordonia alkaliphila. Next base: position 41,398 of record NZ_BAABIE010000014.1, read on the forward strand.
ACGAGTGGGCGCTCGGCGACGCGTGGGACCGCTCCACCCCGATGGGCCCCTACGTGGTGACTCCGGACGAACTGTCCGGCGGCATCCGCCCGACGCTGACGCTGTCCACCCGTGTCGACGACACCGAGGTACAGACCGGCGACACCGCCGACCTGCACTTCGATCCGGTGCACGTGGTGCGCCGCGTCTCCCGCTTCATGCAGCTCTCCCCCGGCGACGTCATCGCGACCGGCAGCCCGGTGACGCCCGTGCACCGGCACGGGGCCGACGCCCACTTGAAGCCCGGCCAGGTGGTGGTCGCCGCCATCGACGGCATCGGCGAGTGCCGCAACACCGTCGTCGCACAATGACCGGCCACGTCAGCTACGAGGTGCGCGGGCAGGTCGCGCACGTCCGACTGAACCGGCCGGAGAAGCTCAACGCCCTCACCCTGGACATGATCGACGAGTTGGCTCGCCTCGCCGACCGCGCGGCCAAGGACCGGTCGCTGCGCGCCGTGGTGATCGCCGGCGAAGGATCGTCGTTCAGTTCCGGGCTCGATTTCGCCTCCACGGCCGACCAGCGCGGCCGGATCATGCGGGCGCTGGTCCCCAAGCGCCGCTCGGCCGCCAACAACTTCCAGGCGGCGGGCTGGGCCTGGCGCTCGGTTCCGGTCCCGGTGATCGCGGTGGTCAGCGGCCATTGCTACGGCGGCGGCCTGCAGATCGCACTCGGCGCGGACTTCCGGTTCGCCACGCCCGACGCCGACTTCTCGATCATGGAATCCCGCTGGGGCCTGATCCCGGACATGTCGCTGTCGGCGAGCATCGCTCAGCTCACCTCGATCGACGTCGCCAAGCGTCTCACCATGACCGGCGAGAGGTTCGACGCCGCGCAGGCACTGGAGTGGGGCCTGGTCAGCGGGGTGTCCGACGATCCGTTCGCAGCCGCCGACGAGCTGATCGCGGCGATCTCGCAGCGGTCGCCGGACGCGGTGGCCGCGTCCAAAGCCCTGTTCGAGCAGACCTGGTACAACGGCTCGCGCCTGTCGTTCCCGGTGGAGCAGGCCCTGCAGGTCCGCCTGCTGACCGGCCGCAACCACACCGCCGCCCGCAAGGCCGGCATGGCCAAGACCGCCCCCGTTTTCACCGACCGCCAGTTCTGAGTTCTCGACGTGAGCATCCGGAAAGCCTTCGACACCGACACGACGTCGGCCTGGGACCGCGTGTTCCCGGCCACCGCTTGGCGGAGCCGGGACGACGACGATCCCGTCGGCGCACTCTGGCGCGGCGCGCAGATCTTCCGGATGCTGGGTTTCCTGTACGCGCTCAGCTTCAACATCACGATCAACGACGAGCTGTCCCGCCCGGCCGTGGCGTGGGTGCTCTTCATGCTCCTCACCGGCGTCAACTTCCTGCTGGCCGCCGGTTATCTCCTGGGCCCCGGGCGACGCTGGTGGTGTATCGGCGCGGAGTTCGCCGTGTTCATCGCCGCGATGCTCTCCACCTTCCTCGTCGCCGACGACGCCTGGATCGCGAACAACCAGACGTGGCCGACCACCCTGTGGGCCGCGAGCGCACTACTGTCGGCGGCGGTGCTCGGCGGCACGTGGGCGGGCGCGCTCGGCGGCCTGCTGATCGGCGTGACCAATTTCGTGGTCAAGGGCGAAGTGTTCATCAACATGGGCAACCCGACGTTCCTGCTGATGGTGGTGGCCGGCATGGCGCTGGGCCTGGCCGCGTCCCGCGCTCGCATCACCCACGCCCAACTCGCCGTCGCGGTCCGGGTGGCCACCCAGGCGCAGGAGCGCGATCGTTTGGCCCGGCACGTGCACGACGGCGTGCTGCAGACCCTCGCCCTGATCTCGCGACGCGGGCAGGAGATCGGCGGTGCCACCGCGGAGCTCGCCGAACTCGCGGCCACGCAGGAGTTGCGCCTCCGTCGACTCATCGCCGAAAGCCCCGTCGACGGCCCCGTCCCGCCGACCGGCACCCTCGACCTGGGACCCGCGCTGCGCGCCCTGGTCGACGAAACCGTCTCGGTGAGCACCCCCGCCGATCCGGTGGTGGTGCACGCCGACACCGGCGCGGAGCTGCTGGCCGCGGTCCGCAACATCCTGAACAACACCGCCCTGCACGCGGGTGCCGAGGCGCGCAGCTTCCTGCTGCTCGAAGACCTCGACGACGAAGTGGTGGTGAGCGTTCGGGACGACGGCTGCGGTATCGCGCCCGGCCGACTCGAGGAGGCCGCCGCGCAGGGCCGGATGGGCATCAGCCGATCCATCATCGGGCGGGTGGAATCGCTCGGCGGCTCGGTTTCGCTGAAATCCGCCCCCGGCGCGGGCACAGAATGGGAACTGACCGCACCGACCGGGTGCACGAGTTCCGCCGCACGGAAGGACACCACCTCATGACCGATACCGCTCCGATCCGAGTGATGGTGGTCGACGATCACCCGATGTGGCGCGACGGCGTCAGCCGCGACCTCACCGACGAGGGCTTCGACGTCGTCGCCAGCGCCGACTGCGTGGCACGCGCCGTGGAGGTCGCGCGGGCGGTGACCCCCGACGTGATCCTCATGGACATGCATCTGCCCGACGGCACCGGCACCCAGGCCACCGCCGGCGTGCTCGCGGTGTCCCCGAAGTCGCGCATCCTGGTCCTGTCTGCGTCGGAGGAACGCGACGACGTCCTCGACGCGGTGAAGGCCGGGGCCACCGGCTACCTGGTCAAGAGTGCCCGCCGCCCCGAACTGGTCGCCGCCGTGGAGGCCACCGCCGCCGGACAGACCGTCTTCACGCCGGGCCTGGCCGGACTGGTGCTCGGCGAATACCGACGGCTGGCCAAGGAGCCGACGCCGGAGGCGCCCGCCCTCACCGAACGGGAGACCGAGGTCCTGCGCTGGGTGGCCAAGGGCCTCAGCTCCAAGCAGATCGCCGAACGACTGCACCTGAGTCCGCGCACCGTCGAGAACCACGTCGGCGCCGCCCTCCGCAAACTCCAGCTCGGCAACCGTGTCGAACTGGCCCGCTACGCCCTGGAAAACGGCCTTTCCTGACCTCCCGTAGCACCATCTGCGCAGATCAGGGCGCTTCCACCTAGGTAAACTAGGTAGTTCTGCGCATGCCCCGGCGGCGGTCGCGAATCAGACTTATCGGTATGAGCGCAGCCAACGACCCGATGGCCGCCGTCGCATCGATCAACGACGAGCTGGCAGACATCGCCACCCGTCTCACTCGGGTCACCGCTCGGGTCGCCGCCTTGACCGACGGTCTCGCCGCCTCCGCGCTCACCGATTCTCCCCAGGCTTCTGCCGATGCCGCCGTGCCGGCCGCTGTCGACTCCGCCCGGCGCCAGGCTCCGGAACCCGCTGCCGTTCTCGCTCCCCCGGTACGCCCGGTGCCGCCGAAGAACCGCGCCATGGCCCCCTCTCCTGTCACCGCCCCGCCTGTCACCGCCCCGCCGGTCGGCGTGCCCCAACTGCAGTACGCCACCGCGCACACCGGCTTCGCCGCTCCGCAGTATCAGCCCGCCCCGTTCCCCGCGCCGCTGCCGGCTCCGCCGCGCACTCCGGCCGCGCCGAACCGTCTCACCGCGGCCGGTGCCGGGGGCCAGCTCGGCAAGATCCTGGCCTTCGCCGGTGTCGCCATCACCTTGATCGGCGTGGTGCTGCTCCTCGTCCTCGCCGCCCAGGCCGGTCTGCTCGCGCCGCAGGTGCGGGTGACCGGCGGAGCGGTCCTGGCCGCGGCGCTGGTCGGCGCAGGCATCGTCGTCGGCCGGTCCCCGGCCAAGCGGTCGGCGGCTGCCGCCCTCGCCGCCACCGGCATCGCCACCGCGCTGTTCTGCGTGCTGGCGGCGACGAACATCTACCACTGGCTGCCGGCCCTCGCCGCACTCGTGTTGACCGGCATGATCGCCGCGGGCGGCTTCGTCTTGGCCCGCCAGTGGGACAGCCAGCCGCTCGGCCTCGCCGTCGGCGTCGGTCTGGTGCTGTTGGCCCCGTTCCTGGCCGACGGCGACGACGCGGTGCTGCTGGCGTTCCTGCTGGTCTACGCGGCGGCCACCCTGGCCGTCCAGATCGGTCGCGACTGGCCCGCACTGTTCGCGGTCAACACCGCGGCGACGGCCGTTCCGCTGGTGCTGCTGCTCAGCCGCGGCGGCGACGCGTCGGCCACCGCCTTCCTGATCGGCGCCGCCGCAGCGTTCGTCCTCGCGATCGCCTCGGCGATCGTCTTGCTCCGCAGTTCGGGCGCACCGGTCGCACTCGCGCTGACCAGTTCGGTGCCGCTGCTGCCGATGCTCGGCGCCGACGCCGTTCTCGCCACCACCCCCGCCGCCCTGCTGTGGGCCGGCGTCGCGGCGGTCCTGATCACCCTCACCGTGGCCGGTTCCCTGGTGCCCGGCAGCACGCTCGGCACCCGCACCGTCTGGCTGGCCGGCGCGGCTGTCGCCGGTGTCGCCATCGTGGCGATCCTCGGCGGCGCCGACGCTCTGCAACTCGGCTTCCTCGGGGTAGCACTGGCCCTCGGACTGGGATCCCGCTTCGACGCGGAGCTCACCGCGTCGTACCGGATCATCGGCACCGTAGCGTTGGGCGCCGGACTCCTGTCGATCGCACCCCAGGCGGCGATGGCCCTGAGCGACGCCGACTGGCTGGGCGCTGCGCACCGCACCCAGGTGTTCACGGCCGCCGTGCTGGCGCTGGCCGCACTGGCCGCACTCGGTTGGTCGTGGGTCCGCGGGGCGCGCGGTTCGGAATCGACCGTGATCGCCTGCGTCGGCGGCCTGATCGCGCTCGCCCTGATCAACGTCCTCTGCGTCGCCGCGGCCGCCGTCGTCACCGACGGCAGCGACGCCGGGTTCCGCAGCGGCCACCTCGCCGCGACGGTCATCTTCGCCGCCGCCGGAGCGGCCGCACTGATATGGGCGCGCCGCCTGCGCGGCACCAACCGCGCCCTCGCACTGACCGCCGGGCTGCTGGTGCTGGCGACCGCGGTCGCGAAGCTGTTCCTGTTCGACCTGTCGGCGCTCGACGGCATCTTCCGCGTCGCCGCCTTCATCCTCGTCGGCCTGGTTCTCCTCGGACTCGGCGTGGCCTACGCCCAGACCCTGGACGACGATCCGTCGTCGATCCGCCCGTCCTCCTTCGAGGATCCCCCGACCGGGCCCATCCCGGTCGCCCCCATTCCGGTTTCGGTGACACCGCAAAAACACCGCTGAGGGGTCGTTGATGGCCGGCCCTCCCATTCGGGAGGACCGGCCATCACGTGTTTCTACGCCCTATTCGGGGCGTGGCCTACCAGTCCTCTTCGTCGAAGACGACCATGCCGCGGATATTGTTGCCCTCCAGCATGTCGTCGTAGGCCCGGTTGATGTCCTCTAGCTTGTAGGTCTGGGTCACCAGGTCGGCCAGGTTCAGCTGGCCCGCGCGGTACTCGTTGAGGAGCTTGGGCACCTGGGTGCGCGGTCCGGCGCCGCCGAAGATCGCGCCCTGCACGCGCTTCTGCAGCAGCGTCAGCTCGAACAGGTTCAGCTTCACGTCCATGGCCGCGTAGTCGCCCATGCCGACCACGACGACCTGTCCGCCTTTGCCTGCCATCGCCATCGCGGGCGCGATGTACTCGCCCTTCATCTCGCCGACGGTGAGCACCACCGTGTTGGCCATCGTGCCCCAGGTGAGTTCACCGACCACCGGGAGCGCCGCCTCCATGGACTCGAAGACGTGGGTGGCGCCCAGCTTCTCGGCCATGTCGCGCTTGAACTTCACCGGGTCCACCGCGATCACGTGGCGCGCACCCGCGGCCTTGGCGCCCTGCACCGAGTTGATACCGACACCGCCGATCCCCACCACCACCACGGTGTCGCCGACCTTGGAGCCGCCGATCTCGGTGGCCGAGCCCCAGCCGGTGGCCACGCCGCAGCCCAGCAGGGCGGCCTCGCGCAGGGGAATGTCGTCTTCGATCTTCACCAGCGACGCCTGGTTCACGGTGATGTACGGCGAGAAAGTGCCGAGCAGACACATCTGGGTGAGTCCGGTGCCGTCGGCGGTACTGACGCGGTGGGTCTTGTCGGCGATCGACAGACCTGTGAGCAATCCGGCACCTTCGTCGCAGATGTTCTGCTGACCACGCGAGCACGGACCGCAGACGCCGCACGCCGGGATGAACGCGGTCACCACGTGATCGCCCTCCGCGAACCGGGTCACGCCCGGGCCCACCTTGACCACGATGCCAGCGCCCTCATGTCCACCGACCACCGGGAACGGCGCCGGACTCTGGCCAGTGCGCAGGTGGTGGTCGGAGTGGCACAACCCGGAGGCCACGAGCTTGACCTGCACTTCGCCGGCCACCGGATCGCCGAGTTCCACCTCCTCGATCTGCCACTCTTCGTTCACTCCGTGCAGAACTGCGGCCTTGGTCTTCATTCGCACTTCCTCATCGTCGATACCGGGATCATTCGGGCGGACTCCGCCGCCCTCCTCGATGGTGGCCCGGAGTGTTCGAACGCGAGCCCGATTCACAGAATCGGCTGTGCCCGAGATGCCCGACCACGGCGCGGGGATGCGGGAATAGGGCCCGGATGTGTCTACATTGGGGAGCCGTGGCAGCGAAACACAGGAGAGCACTGGCGACGGAACCGCCGACGCCGAACGAAGACGCGGCCACCGGCAACACTTCCGGCTATCGCCTCGATCTCGACGGCCTCCGGGGCGTCGCGATCTTCCTCGTCGCCGTCTTCCACGTCTGGTTCGGCCGAGTCTCCGGCGGCGTCGACGTCTTCCTGACCCTCTCCGGTTACTTCTTCATCGCTTCGCTGCTCAAGCACGTCACCAACTCGACGTCGCCGTCGGTCAGCTGGAATCGGGCCGTCAATCCGTGGCGGCGCCTCAAGCGACTCCTGCTGCGCCTGATCCCCGCACTGTTCCTGCTGCTGGCCTTCGCCGCGGCGATGATCTGGTGGATCATGCCCACCACCCGCTGGGGACCGCTGGGCGAGGAGATCGTCGCCTCGGCGCTGTACTACCAGAACTACCTGCTGGCTTTCTCCTCGCAGGACTACGGCGCCGCCGACTCCGCGGTGAGCCCGCTGCAGCATCTGTGGTCGATGTCCATGCAGGGCCAGTTCTTCGTCCTCACCCTGCTGGTCGCGCTCGCCCTCGGCGGCCTCCTCAAGCTCGGCGCCAAGCGCTGGGAGGTCCTGGGCCGTCGGAACACGGTGGCCTGGATCGTCGGCTTGGCCCTGCTCGGCGTGGCCGTCGTCTCGTTCGCCTGGGCCAACTACCGCCACGGCATCAACCAGCCGTTCAACTACTACGACACCGTCGCCCGACTCTGGGAGCCGCTCGTCGGCGGCCTGCTGGCCATCTGGATGCCGCGCCTGCCGATGCCGCAGTGGCTGCGCACCCTGCTGACCGTCGTCGGCGTCGCCCTGATCGCGACGTCGGGCATCTGGATCGCCGGCGTGGAGCAGTACCCGGGCGTCATGGCGTGGGTGCCCGTGGGCGCAACGCTGCTGCTGATCTGGGTCGGCTCGTCGCGCACCGCTCGTCATCCCGTCCCCGGCGCCGACCTGTCGCTCGGCGGCAAGGTCCTGGCCCACCCGTGGATCGTGTGGCTCGGTTCCATCGCCTACTCGCTGTACCTGTGGCACTGGCCCATCCTGATCTTCTACCTGACCTGGCGCTTCAAGGACCGGGTGTCGTTCCTCGAAGGCGCAGGCATCCTGCTCCTGTCGGTGCTGATCGCCTGGCTGTGCACCAAGTACATCGAGACGCCGCTGCGCTCCGGACGCGGCAAGGGCTTCAGCGTCCGCTACCGCCGGATCCTCGCGGTGATCGTGGTGGCGCTGACCGTCTTCGGCGGCACCAGCGCCGTCTACTGGCAGGCACGCGCCGCGTCGATGAAGGTCGACACCAGCAACCTGGACCCCCGCCTGTACCCGGGCGCCCGGACGTTCATGGACGACGCCCCGGTGCCGGCGATCCCGCCGGTGCCGTCGCCCGAAGCCGCCAAGGAAGACTGGCCGCTGAGCCACGGCCCGCACTTCAGCAACTTCGGCGACCTCTCCGTGAAGGTCGGCGTGTACGGCGATCCGACCGCCACCCGGACCATCGCCGTGGTCGGCGGCTCGCATTCCGAGCACTGGATGACCGCGCTCGACGAGCTGGGCAAGCGGCACGGCTTCCGCGTCACCACGTACATGAAGGCCGGTTGCGCATTGAGCACCGAGGCCGTCGTCGAATACCAGGGCCGCAAGCTCACCGAATGCCAGGACTGGGTTCAGAAGGTCATGGACCAGCTCGCCGTCGACAAGCCGGAGATCGTGTTCACGACGAGTACCCGGCCCGTCCCCGGCGCCGCCCCCGGCGACTACGTGCCGCAGGGCTACCTGGACATCTTCGAGGAGTTCCGCGAGCGCGGGCAGAAGGTGATCGCCGTGCGCGATACGCCGTGGGGCATGGATCCGCCGATGGACCCGCCGGACTGCATCGCCGAGGGCCGCAGCCCCAACGTGTGCGGTGTGTCGCGCGACCGGATGCTGTCGCCGGTGAGCCCCACCGAGGAGATCGCCGCGGAGTTCCCGAACATGACGTTCATCGACTACTCCAACGCGGTGTGCAATGACACCTACTGCCCGGCCGTGGTCGGCAACATCCTGGTGTGGCACGACCGCCACCACCTGACCACCGCGTTCGTCCGCAGCCTGATCCCCTACCTGGAGCGGGACATCCAGCAGGCCACCGGCTGGTGGTGACCAGCGCCACAGCTCAACGGCGCAACACAGCTACCTGCCAGGTTCGCCTGTTAGCGTGACCGGCGAGCCTGCGGGCTCAGCTTGCTTATGACGACTACTGACGCCTTCACCCAGACCGCGCCGTCGCCCTCGGGGCCCACGGCCGGTGCGGTGACGGCATCGTCGTCGGACACCTCGACGCAGAAGGCGGCCACCACCAAACGGCCGTATCTGTTCCAGGTCGATCTGATTCGCGCGACGACGTTCGCGCTGGTGATCTTCGTCCACACGCTGACGCAGACCACCGACGAGCTGAACAACATCGGCACCAACAGCACGTCGCTGCTGTTCCATGCGACGCGTAACGTCTTCTTCGCGCTCACCGGTTTCGTACTGATGTACCAGTACCAGGGGCGCGAGGACTTCCGCGCCGTCTCGTTCTGGCGTCGGCGGATGAAGCTGGTGATCCTGCCGTACATCCTGTGGTCGGCGGTTTACTGGGTGATCATCGGCATGTGGGCCTGGGGTCGGCTCGACGAGGTGCCGCACAGTCTGGACGAGTTCTGGCAGCAGCTGCGCTGGGGCACCGCGGGCTTCCACCTGTACTTCCTGGTCGTGATGCTGCAGGTGTACCTGCTGTTCCCGCTGATCCGGTGGCTGGTGCAGAAGACCCGCGGCCACCACGGCGCACTGCTGGCGACCAGTTTCGCGCTGCAGATCGCCGTGTTCGCGATCATCACCTACTGGACTCCGCCGGAGAGCTGGTCGAGCTGGTGGTGGCACCACTACGCCACGTTCGTGCCGTACCAGTTCTTCATCATCGCCGGCGCCGTCGCCGCCGCCCACCGCGTGCGGTTCGACGAGTGGATCACCGGCAAGGGCGGCTGGCTCGGCCTCGCGCTCGCCGGCACCGGCGCCTTCGCGGTCGGTCTGTACCTCTACGAGGCCTTCGTGAAGGGCACCGTCCACAGCAACGACAGCGCCTTCGCCGTCACCCTGCTGCCGTGGCTGGTCGTGGCCGCGCTCTCGATCTACGCGCTCGGCCGCCACTGGTCGGCGAACATCCGCCCGCGCGCACCGCGTTTCGCGAAGGCGGTGGCCTACGCGTCCAACCGCAGCTTCCCGGTGTTCCTGGTGCACGTGCTGGTGCTGTTCTTCCTGCTGCGACCGAAGACCGACGGCCAGCCCACGCTGGTGCACGCCCTCGGTCAGCCGTGGGGCACGATCGTCACCTACCTGCTGACCATCGGCATCTCGCTCGCCGCGGTGGAGGCGCTGCGGCGCGTGCCGGGTTCGATCTACCTGACCGGCCGCCCCCGCCTGCCCTTCCGCTGGCAGATCTGACCGACGCCAAAGGCGTTGAACATGGCGCGCGGGCGCGACAGTAGGGCTTCCCGGAAGTAATTACGCACCAACGACAGTCCGGTGCAGCCGTCGCACGGCGCGATCACCCCGGTCACGTCGATCCCCTCGGCCCGGCACAGTCCGACCGCTCGGCCGACATGGAAACCCTGGGTCACGATCAGTGCCCGCCGAACCCCGAACTCCTCCGCCGAACGACGACACGTGGCCGCCGTATTCATGCCGATCGGATCGTCCACGATTGCCACGGCCGGCACCCCGGCGGCCTCCAGGTAGGCACGCATGGTGCGGACTTCCCGGCCCGCGTCGTCACTGTCGTTGCCGGAGTTGACGATTCGATCCACCCGGCCGGCGCGGTAGAGCTCGGCGGCGACGTCGAGCCGATTGCGCAGGTAGGTTCCGGGCTCACCGTCGGCCGCCTTGGCGCCCAGCACGATCAGCGTGGTCGGGGCGTTCGCCGGCAGCTGGTGGGGTTCGACGACCCGCCCTCGCGCCGCAACCAACGACCACGTCGACGCCACCAGCACCACGAACGAGAGTGCCGTCGCACCCCACCACACCAGCATCGTCGGTCGAATCCTCACCCGCCCAACGGTAGTCGCGAGATGCGTTCGACCCGCTCGCGGTGTCGCGAGCGGGTCGAGCTGTCACTGCCTGCGGTCGGCAGTCGACTAGCCGATCGACAGGAGATCTCCCGTACCACCGGGGGAGCCCGCGCCGCTGTCGCCGCCGAGGAGGTCAACGGCCGCGGGAGCGTTCGCACCCGAGTCACCGCCATCGTCAATGACCACAGGCTCCGGAGTCGACTCGACAGTCGAGGCCGTGGCCGGGGCACCGTCGACCTGTGCCGAGAGGGTCTCGGGAGCGGTGGCCGAAGCATTCGTCGTGGCGCTCGTGTCGTTCTGACCGAAGAGTCCGCCGAGGAAGTCCGGCAGATCCGACTCGACCTTCGGCGATCCGCCGTCGAACGAGATACGCACGAGATCGCTCTGGAACTGCGGAACGAACTTGCCGGCCATCAGGTCGATCAGCTCCGGAGGCAGCGGGAGCACACCGCCGAGCCCGGCCATCAGGTCAGCAAAGTTGTCTCCGAAGGGCGACATCAGGCCGACGTCGAAGGGATTCTTGATCGCGTACCAGGTCGGCTCCCCCTCGCCGGCACTATTCTGCTGGAAGATGAACAGGACGCTGGTGCACGACCCCTGACTCTTGCCGTCCTCGTCCGCGATGCTGGCCGTGCCGTAGAGCGCCGTGCAAACCACGTCCCTGTCGCCAAAAATAGTCGTCGTGGCCGTCGCGATACCGCCCAGTGCGGTCGCGTCAGCGCTGCCACCGCCGATAATGGGCATGGCGTTCGCGATCGCGATACCCAGCGGCAACGCCTGGGCAGTCGCGGTACCTGCGACCCCCAGCGCCAAGGCTCCGCCGAAGAGGGCATCAGCATTGGCCGTACCGTCCAAGGCCGCAATCGCGATCGCACCCGATGCGAAGTAGTCCGAGGACGCCGTCGCATTGCCGCCGAGGATCGCCAGCGCCGTGTTGTAGCCAGTGCCCGAAATGGTCGCAAAGGCCGGAACCAGCGTCACCGCGCCGAGCGGATCCTGAACCGGCACTGCAATTGCGCCGTTCAACGACGAGAGACCCAGCGGAAAATCAGGGAGGACCACCCCGAGGATCGCATCACCGATGGTGGCGATCACCGACGTCTGCGCGTCAGTGCAATCCGCCTTCGACTCCGGACCGAGCAGCGGGTCGCTGCTCTCCGACTTTCCCGGGTCACAGGAGACCACTCCCGGCAGGCCGATATCGATCACGGCGTTCGCCGGCGGCGCGGTGATGCCTCCCATGAGGAGCGCAGCAGAGGCGCTGGTGGCGGCCAGGGTCATCGCTGCGCGACGGCGACGGATTCGGCGGGCTGGTGAGGAAGCCATATGAGACTCGATCCTGTGCGTAGATGTACCTGTAATGAATGACCCCAGACACTGTGACACTAGGCATAGGCGAGTCCGATTTTTCGGAAAACTAACTATTTCTACTCAGTGGTCTCAATCCGCCCACCAGCGACCCCTTGCCGGGTAGGGTCGCCGGTCCCGCGATGCGGTTCGGCCCGCTCACCCAGGTGGCGAGCGGGCCGAACTCTGCCTCGACTTCGAGAGTGACGGACCTAGAGCGCGGGCTCGAGTTCGATCGACGGGGCCTCGACTGCGGCGTCGGATCCACCGAGGTCCAGGCCACCGGCCGAACTCGGATCGCTCGGCGCCAGCGTCACTGCGGGCGCCTGGTCGACGACAGGCCGCTCCGCCGCGAGCGGCGGTGCGACACGGTCGGCGACGACCGGCGACACGTCCTGCTCCAGCGCTGGTCCGCCGATGCCGTAGCCCGACACGCTCTGCACGTCCGCCTTACTGAGGCCCAGGTCGCTCAGGCCGAGCAGCGGTCCGCTCGCCCGGCTCTGCCCGAAGATGCCCTGGAAGAACTGCGGCAAGTCGGTGGCGAACACCGGCATTCCATCCTGGAACGACACCCGGACGATAGAGCCCTTGAGTTCGGGGACGAACTTGCCCGCCATCGCCTCCACGATCGGATCCGGCAGCGCACCGCCGGTGACCAGCTTGCCCACCTTCGCAAGCAGATCCGCGATGTTGTCGCCGAACGGCGACACCTGGTTCACGTCGAGCGGGTTCTTGATCGCGTACCAGACCGGGCCGTCATCCTCCTGGTACTGCTGGAAGATGAAGAGCACGCTGGTGCACGACTCGATGTTCTTGCCGTTCTTGGAGTCGGTCACGCTCGCCTGCGCGTACACCGCGGTGCACACCGCATCCTGCGACCCGTCGATGGCCGAGCTCGCGCTGGCGATGCCACCGAGCGCCGTCGCCTGCACATCCGCACCATTCCAAATATGCGATGAGTTGGCGATCGCAAAGCCCATCGGTAGCGCCTTCGCCGCCGCCGAATTCTTGGTGATCAGCGGGACCGAGATCGCCGTCGCCAGCGCGCCACCGAACAGCGCATCCGCATTCGCCACGCCGCCCATCGCGGCGATCGCGACCGCGCCGGCCAGGAAGTAGTCCGACGACGCCGTCGCTTCACCGCCGAGTACCACGATGGCGGTGTTGTAACCGGTGCCCTTGATCGTCGCGACGCCGGGAATCGGCCACGGAATGTCGATCGGGCCCCAGATGTCCTTCTCGCCGATCCCTGGCGTCGCGATTGCAGTGTTGAACGTCGACGGCTTGATCGGGAAGCCCGGCAGGAGCACACCGAAGATCGCGTCTCCCACCGTGGCGATCACCGACTTCTGGGCGTCTTTACAATCCGCGGTCCCGTAAAACTGAATCGGACCGATGAGCGGCGGCTTCCAATCGATCCCGTCCTTCTCGTACCCACCCGGCTCACACTGGGCGATCAACGGGAAGTCGCCCAGATTGAGCGCGTTCGCCTGGGCAGGCATCAGCCCGCCCGCGAGCAGGGTCGCGGAAGCGCCGACGGCGACGAGCCCGGCTGCCTTCTTGCGACGACGATTCTTACGGTTCAACGAAGTAGCCATGAGTCCTCACACGTCATCGGGCCCCCGCCCACGCCAGAGAGTAGCTGAGAGGATCCTTAACGGCGCACCCCGATCGCGTGACAACACGTCGAATGCACTCCGCGACTGCACTCCGCGACCGGCGCCGTCCACGACATGAGGCCGGGGTCCCGATCCGCCCGAAAAATGGTATCTGCCACACTGTTCATCGATTAGTGACCCGGCCCTACTTGCAAGTAGGACCGTATGAAGGGAGGCGCCGTGCAATACATGCCGGTGACGCAGTCGATGTTCCTCATCGCCGAAACTCGCGACCAGCCGATGCATGTCGGCGGCCTGCAACTCTTCCTTCCCCGCGACTGCCAGACCGCCGAGGAGCTGGCCGAGGAGATCCACGAGAAGTTCCTCGCAGCCACCGACATTCAGAGCACCTTCCTCAAGCGTCCGGCCAGCCCCGCCAACCTCGCCGGCTACACCGCCTGGCAGCAGGCGCACGATATCGACTTCGACTACCACGTGCGCCGGATCATCCTGCCGCGTCCGGGCGAGATCAAGAACCTGCTCCGCTACGTCTCGCTCAACCACGGCGCCCTGCTCGACCGGTCGCGCCCGATGTGGGAACTGCACATCATCGAGGGCCTGGCCGACGGCCGCGTCGCCCTCTACAGCAAGATCCACCACTCGTTGGCCGACGGCGTGACCGCACTGCGCATGCTCCAGCGCACCCTGACCACCGACCCGGACGACCGCGGCGGAACCGCCTTCTGGGACAACGACCTGCTGCGCCCTCGACGCAAGCGCCCGTCGGCCCCGAAGCCCAGCCTGCTGTCCCGCGTCACCGGCGCTGTGGGCTCGGCCGTGGAGATGGCCGACGAACTGATCGGCACGGTGCCCGCGGCCGCCAAGATCGCCGCCGCCGGCGTCTTCGACCACGACTTCGTCGCCCCCATGCAGATGGCGCCCGACACCATCTTGAACGTTCCGATCGGATCGGCACGACGGTTCGCCGCCCAGGACTGGCCCGTCGAGCGGCTGCGCGCAGCAGCCCGTCGCCACTGCATCACCTTCAACGACGTGGTGCTGGCGATGTGCTCGGGCGCCCTGCGCCGCTACCTGGACGATCAGGACGCGCTGCCCGACGACTCACTCCATGTGTGCCAGCCGGTGTCGCTGCACACCGAGGGCGACAGTGCGTCCAACGCGATCACCGCCATTCTGGCCCGGCTGGCCACCGACGTCGCCGACCCGGCAGAGCGGCTCCGCGAGATCGTCGCCTCCACCGCCAGCGCCAAGGGTGTGGTCCGCGAACTCAAGCCGCTGCAGTCCCTGGCACTGGGCGCCGCCAACGTCTGGCCGCTGGCCTTCGCCCCGGTCCCCGGCTTCGTGAACTACACCCCGCGCGGGTTCAACCTGATGATCTCCACCGTCCCGGGTCCCGAGGAGGACCTGTACTGGAACGGCGCCAAGCTCGACGGCTGCTACCCGGTCTCCATCCCGATGGAGGGCCTGGCCATGAACATCACCATGACCACCGTCGCAGGCAAGGCCAACTTCGGCATCATCGGCGCGCGCGCTCAGCTGCCGCGCCTGCAGCGGATCCTCGACCATCTCGAGATCTCGCTGGTCGAGCTCGAAGAGATGGAACCGCTGCAGCAGGGCGCCTGACGCCGACTGGCCCGCCTTATTACTCGCTGGTAACATCAGCGGGCACCACACGCGCCACCTGCCGAGTTAGGTAAACCTTTGCAGCGCTGGACCGGGTGCAACCTTTACGGTAAGCCAAAGGAATAGATGCCAGGTTTCCGCTGATGCATCCGCATCACGGGCTGGCCATGGTACGACCTCAAGAAAGGCCGGTACTCCAGTGACGACCACAACGGTTGTGATCGGGTCCATCGCCGTCGTCATCAGCTTGTTCTGCTGGGCGCTCTTCATCAGCGGAGCGACGCGGATCGTACGCGCCGTCGCGCAGGGCGAGAAGGTGGAGGGGAATCGCTTCGCGAGCCCCGTCGCCCGCCTCTGGAACATGCTGGTCGAGTTCGTCGCGCACACCAGGATGGCCAAGTTCCGCACCGTCGGCTGGGCCCACTGGCTGGTGATGTTCGGCTTCCTGATCGGCGCGATCTTCTGGTTCGAGGCGTACGGCCAGATCTTCGACCCGGCGTTCCATTGGCCGGTCATCGGCGCCTGGAACGTCTACATCTTCGCGGACGAGATCCTGGGTCTGGGCACCGTCATCGGCATCACCGCGCTGATCATCATCCGCCAGCTCAACCACCCGCGCCTCCCCAAGCGCCTGTCGCGCTTCTCCGGTTCGGACTTCCGCGCCGCCTACTTCGTCGAGATCGTCGTCCTCATCGAGGGCCTCGGCATGATCTTCGTGAAGACCTTCAAGATCGCGACCGGCCTGGAGAATCCGCCGATCTGGACGTCGTTCTTCACCCACTACTTCGCGCAGCTTTTCGAGGGTTCGTCCACGTACTGGGTCACTGCCGCGGCGGTGATCAAGCTGATGAGCGGCATGATCTGGCTCGCCGTGGTCGGCCTGAACGCCAACTGGGGCGTGGCCTGGCACCGCTTCGCCGCGTTCCCGAACATCCTCTTCAAGCGGGAGACCGACGGCGGCCCCGCCCTCGGCGCCCTGCAGCCGATGATGTCCAACGGCAAGGTCCTGCACATGGACAACGCCGACCCGGACAACGACACCTTCGGTGCGGGCAAGATCGAGGACTTCACGTGGAAGGGCCTGCTCGACTTCACCACCTGTACTGAATGTGGCCGTTGCCAAAGTCAGTGTCCGGCGTGGAACACCGGTAAGCCGCTGTCGCCGAAGCTGATGATGATGTCGCTGCGTGAGCAGGCACTCGGCGTGGCCCCGTACCTGATCGCCGGCGGCAAGAAGGACATGAGCGGCGAGGAGATCGGCCTGCTCGATGCCGACGGCAATCCCGACGAGGCCGCACTCGCCAAGATCCCGGAATCCGCTCGCATCGCCGCCGACCGCAAGCTGGTCGGCGAGTCCGAGGGTCTGACCGGCGCCGTCATCGACGCCGAAGCACTCTGGAGCTGCACCACCTGTGGCGCCTGCGTCGAGCAGTGCCCGGTCGACATCGAGCACATCGACCACTTCGTCGACATGCGCCGCTACCAGGTCCTGATCGAATCGGACTTCCCGACCGAGCTGGCCGGCCTGTTCAAGAACCTGGAGAACAAGGGCAACCCCTGGGGCCAGAACCAGTCCCAGCGCACCGCCTGGATCGACGAGCTCGACTTCCACGTCCCCGTCTACGGGCAGGACGTCGAGTCGTACGAGGGCTACGAATACCTCTTCTGGGTCGGCTGCGCCGGCGCCTACGAGGACCGCGCCAAGAAGACCACCAAGGCCGTCGCCGAACTGCTGAACATCGCCGCCGTCGACTTCATGGTCCTCGGCCAGGGCGAGACCTGCACCGGCGACTCCGCCCGACGCGCGGGCAACGAGTTCCTGTTCCAGATGCTGGCGCAGCAGAACATCGAGACCTTCAACGAGCTGTTCGGCACCGCGCCGACCCAGCGCAAGAAGATCGTCGTGACCTGTGCACACTGCTTCAACACCATCTACAACGAGTACCCGCAGGTCGCGGCTCTCGACGGCGGTCAGGCCAGCGCCGGCCAGTACGAAGTGGTCCACCACACCCAGCTGCTCAACCGCCTCGTGCGCGAGAAGCGACTGGTTCCGGTGGCCCCGGTCGGCGGCCGCGAAGTGACCTACCACGACCCGTGCTACCTGGGCCGCCACAACACCATCTACGACGCTCCGCGTGAACTGATGGAAGCGTCCGGTTCCACCCTCACCGAGATGCCGCGCCACGGCTCGCGCTCGATGTGCTGTGGCGCCGGTGGCGCCCGGATGTGGATGGAAGAGCAGATCGGCAAGCGCATCAACGTCGACCGCGTCGACGAGGCGCTCGACACGCTGGCCAGCACGCCCACCAAGGACGACACCAAGCTCATCGCGACCGGCTGCCCGTTCTGCCGCGTGATGCTCACCGACGGTGTCGACGCCCAGACCGCGGGCACCGAGCAGGAAGACAAGATCGAGGTGGTCGACGTCGCCCAGATGATTCTGGAAGGCGTCAAGCGCGGTCAGCTCGAGGGGATCACCCGCGGCGACAAGTTCCACGGTCCGAAGCACAAGGCCAAGCCCGAGCCCGAGCCGGTGAAGGCGGCTGCTCCGGCAGCGGCCGTCGCTGCTCCGGCAGCGGCCCCGGCCACCGGTGGCGCAGCCAAGCCTGCGGCCGGCGGTCTTGCACCCAAGGGCGGCCTGAAGAAGCCGGGCGGGTTGAAGAAGCCCGGCGGCGCAGCCGCTCCGGCTGCTGCAGCCCCTGCCGCTGCCGCCGAGACGGCCGCACCGGCCGAAGGCGGCCTGGCGGTCAAGGGCGGACTGAAGAAGCCCGGCGGCCTCAAGAAGCCGGGCGGGATCAAGAAGCCCGGCGCCGCAGCCGCTCCGGCTGCGGCAACCCCTGCCGCTGCCGCTCCCGCCGCACCGACCTCCGACGAGGCCGAGTCCGGCGTGACCACCACGGCCTCGACCGAGGGCAAGGCGAAGGGCTTCGGCATGGCCGGCGGCCTGAAGAAGCCGGGCATCAAGAAGCCGGGCGCACCCAAGCCCGCCGCGGCAGCTCCGGCCGCTGAGACCCCCGCTGCGGACGCACCCGCGACCGAGGCGCCTGCCACCGAAGCTCCCGCAGAGGCGGCGGCACCGGCGGCTGCGGCCACCACCGCTGCCACGCAGGGCGCGGCCAAGGGCTTCGGCATGGCCGGCGGCCTCAAGAAGCCGGGCATCAAGAAGCCAGGTGCGCCCAAGGCTCCGGCCGCCGCCGCACCGGCAGCGGCGCCCGCCGAGGCACCGGCTGCTGAAGCGCCGGCTGCGGAAGCACCTGCTGAGGCTCCCGCTGCTGAGGCACCGGCTGCCGAGGCTCCGGCCGCGGCTCCGGAAGCCGCTGCCACCGAGGCGGCCACCACCGAAGGCACCGCCGGCAAGGCCAAGGGCTTCGGGATGGCCGCGGGCAAGAAGCGCCCCGGCAAGTAGTCAGCACGGCAGAAGTTCCTGCACCGGGCGGCCCCGCACTCCTCGCGAGTGCGGGGCCGCCCGCATCTGCGGTCACTGACTACGGTGGTCCGCATGACTGGGCAGACCACCGCCGCGCCTGCATCGAACGCGTTCCGCCTCACCGATCCGCGCATCGGTGTGCTGCTGGCCGCCTTGCTCGGCACCACGGCGCTGACCGCCGTCCTCGGCATCACCGACACCGCCGCGCCGCTGAGCTACCCGAGCCGGTTCCTGGTCTGGAATCTCTTCCTCGCTTGGATTCCGCTGGGCTTCGCTTTCGCGTTCGTCGGCGTCCGTCGGCGGATCTGGCTGGTGCCCCTCGGCGTCGCCTGGCTCGCGTTCCTCCCCAACGCGCCCTACCTGGTGACCGACCTGGTCCACCTTCGTCACGGCTACGAACTGTGGCGGCACGTCCTGCAGTACGGTTTCGCGGCCTGGACCGGGATCGTGCTCGGCGTGGTGTCCATGCGGCTGATCCACCGCCGCCTGACCGCCGAGTTCGGCCGCGCGGTCGGCTGGGCCGCGATGGCGGTGACGGTGGCCCTGTGCGCCGTAGGCGTGGTGATCGGCCGGTTCCAGCGCTGGAACTCGTGGGACCTGGTGCACCGACCCGAGGCAGTAGTGGCCGGCACCTTCGACTGGGTGCGCAATCCGTTCTCCCACGTGGAATCCACCGGCGTGGGCCTGGCGGTCGCCGCCTTCCTCGCCCTGGCCTACCTGACGCTCTGGGCCTACGAAGCGGTCGCCGCCCTGCCCCGCCGCACCCCTGACCTCCCGCACCAGCCCCTGAGCTGAGTTTCATGTCCTCGAAAGCACCCGTCAGGTGCCTCCGCGGACGCAAAACTCCCGGCGGGAACGCTGCCCGCAGGCAGACCCGCGATCAGCACCGCCCGCACGGTCCTTGGCAGCACACAAGAAGCCCGGGCGACCAGTACAGACCTGGCTCGACAGTCACCAGCGCGAACCACTGCCGCTGCCCCTATCCCCGGCCACCTCGCCCCCGCAGAAGTTCCACGTCCCCGGAAGCACCCCGGACGTGCCTCCGCGGACACACAACTTTCAGCTCGGACGGAACCGCAGCGAGGCCGCCCGCGTCTAATCCACATGAACGCCGATCTCCGCGCACTCCTGGCCGCCAACGACGGCGTGCTCACTCTCGCCCAGGCCCACGCCTGCGGCCTGACGCGTCGGCAGATCCAAGGGCACGTGAAGCGGAAGGACTGGGAGCGGTACGGGCGCGGCGTCTACCTCTCCACCTCGCACGAGTTCACCGACCGTGCGAAGGTGCGCGCAGTGGTGGCCGCTCACCTCTGCGGTGTCGCCGACCGGCTCACCGCGGCCTGGTGGTTCGGCATGATCGCCCCGCAACCCGGCTCGGACACCGCACCGCTGCCGGCGCCACTGACGGTGTGCGTTCCGCCTACTCGCCACCAAGCGCCCCGACTTCCCGAAGAGGTTAGTGTCCTGCGCCGGGCGATCGCTGCGGAGGACCTGACCGAACGCCACGGACTGGCGATCACCGCGAAGCCGCTCACGGTCTTGGCCGCCGCCGGCCTCATGCCCAGTCCCGCCGGCTTCCTCGACCGCGTCCTCGCCCAGAAGACGGTGACCGTGCCCGAGCTGACCCGGACCGCCGAACGCAATGCGCGCATGCACGGCCTGCGGCCGGCGCGCGACCTGCTCGCCTCGCTCCAGGAGGGCACGGAGTCGGAGGCGGAACGGATCTTCGTGGAGTTGCTGCGCCTGCACCGGATCACCGGGTGGGTGCAGCAACATCGCTTCGGGAAATGGCGGCTGGACGTGGCATGGCCGGCCGAGCGCGTCTCGGTGGAGATCAACGGGTGGGCCTATCACCGCGACAGCGAGCGCTTCGAGCGCGACAACGCGAAGGCCGCCGAGCTCGCCGCCGCCGGATGGTTGCCGCTGAGCTTCACCTGGAGGCAGCTCACCGAGGAGCCCGAGACCTGCATCGCCCGCGTGGCCGCGGCACTGGCACTGCGCCGCGCCTGATCTCACTCCCGGTAGCGCACCAGCAGCGGGGCGTGGTCGGAGAGCCGCTGGTCGGCCGCGGGTTCCTTGTCGACGCTCACCGACACCGCGCGCCGCGCCAACCCCGGGGTCGCCAGCTGGTGATCGATCCGCCAGCCCACGTCCTTGGTGAACGACTCCCCCGCCCAACTCCACCAGGTCAGCGGTCCGGGACGGTCCCCGTGCAGGCGGCGCACCACGTCCACCAGCGTCCGCGGACCGGTGACGGCACCGAACCACTCGCGCTCCTCCGGCAGAAAGCCCTCCATCTTGCGCGCCGCACGCCAGTTGGTCACGTCATGCTCGAGGTACGCCACGTTCAAGTCGCCGACCAGCACGAACTCCCGCCCCGCGCGCAGCGCCGCCAGCCGTGACCGCTGCAGTTCCCGCGCGAAGCCCGCGAGGAACCGCATTTTCCGAGCATGCTTCGCGCCGCCGTCCGGCTTCTCCCGCATGGAACCCGGCCGCTGCAGCTCGGCCGGCAGCCCGCCCTTCGGGAGGTACAGGTTCGCCACCGTGAGCGGACGGTCCGCCAGGTCCACCTCGATGTACCGTCCCTCGGCGGCGAACTCGCCGAGCCCGCGCGCCCGCGGCGGCGTCGTCGCCCAGGTGCGGACGGCCGCGGGTTCGTCGCGGGTCAGCACAGCCACCCCGTTGCGGCCGGGGATCGACCCCACGTCGACGGCGGCGACGTAGCCGGGGAACTCGCCCACCTTCTCTGCGCTGCACCGCAATTCCTGGATCGCGACCACGTCCGGCTGCCGCCGAGCAAGCCACTCGTCGAACCCCCGACGACGCGCCGCCCGGATCCCGTTCACATTGAACGACGCGACGGTGAACCCCGCGCCGGGGTCCGAATCCAGCGGCGGCGGCGTGAACTGCGTCATGGCGTTCACCCTGCCGCACCGGGTTTGCGGAATCCACTTGCGTCCGACTGACAGAATGGAACCCGTGAGCCGACCGTATGTATCCCACCAGAACCTGAACCTGCGCACCCTCGAGCAGTCCGACAAGCTCAAGAACGTGTGCTACGAGATCCGCGGTCCGGTGCACGAGCACGCAGCACGGATGGAGGCCGAAGGCCATCGCATCCTCAAGCTGAACATCGGCAACCCCGCCCTCTTCGGCTTCGAGGCCCCCGACGTGATCATGCGCGACATGATCCACGCCCTGCCGTTCTCCCAGGGCTACTCCGATTCGCTCGGCATCCTGCCCGCCCGCCGCGCGATCGTCACCCGCTACGAGCTCATCGACGACTTCCCGTACTTCGACGTCGACGACGTCCTGCTCGGCAACGGTGTCTCCGAGCTCATCACCATGACCATGCAGGCCCTGCTGAACGACGGCGACGAGGTCCTCATCCCCTCGCCCGACTACCCGCTGTGGACGGCCATGACGGCCCTGTCCGGCGGCACCCCGGTGCACTACCGGTGCGACGAGGACAACGACTGGAACCCGAGCCTCGAGGACATCGAAGCCAAGATCACCGATCGCACCAAGGCCATCGTGGTGATCAACCCGAACAACCCCACCGGCGCGGTCTACTCCCCCGAGATCCTCAAGGGCATGGTCGACCTCGCCCGCAAGCACTCGCTGCTGATCCTGGCCGACGAGATCTATGACAAGATCCTGTACGACGACGCCGTCCACACCTCCATCGCCACCCTCGCCCCGGACATGCTGGTGCTGACGTTCAACGGCCTGAGCAAGGCCTACCGCGTCTGCGGCTACCGCGCCGGCTGGGTGGTGATCACCGGCCCCAAGGACCACGCGCGCGGCTTCATCGAGGGCCTGCACACCCTGGCCTCGACCCGACTGTGCAGCAACGTGCCCGGTCAGCACGCCATCCAGGTGGCGCTCGGCGGCTACCAGAGCATCGACGCCCTCTGCGAGCCGGACGGCCGCCTGTACAGGCAGCGCACGGTGACCTGGGAGAAGCTCAACGAGATTCCGGGTGTCAGCTGTGTGAAGCCGATGGGTGCCCTCTACGCGTTCCCCCGCCTCGACCCCGAGGTCTACGAGATCCACAACGACGAGAAGTTCGTCCAGGACCTGCTCCTGCAGGAGAAGATCCTGGTGGTGCAGGGCAGCGGTTTCAACCTCCCCGACACCAACCACTTCCGGATCGTGACGCTGCCGTGGCGCCAGGATCTGGCGGAAGCGATCGACCGGATCGGTAACTTCCTGTCGTCGTACCGGCAGTGACCTGCGCGTATGCGGCCCCTCCCGGCCGCATACGCGCCACCCGACCCGGGTGCTAACTAGAGCTAGCAGTTCACTGTTACGAGTGGTAACGTGCATCGCACCAACTCATTCGGCAGAAGGTGAACGCACATGGTGTCGTGGAATCGCTCCTCGGTCAGCAGTGACGGAATGGACCTCGCGGTCTTCGAACTCGAGGCGCCCGACGCTCCAGCCGATCGCCCCACCGCGGTCCTGGTGCACGGCTGGCCCGACTCCCATCACCTCTGGGACAACGTCGCCCCGCTGCTGGCCGACGACGTGCGCGTGATCTCGTACGACACCCGCGGCTACGGCGAGAGCACCCGCCCCGACCAGGTCGAGGCCTACCGCCTCGAGCACCTCGCGCAGGATCTGTTCGCCGTGATCGACGCCGTGAGCCCCGGCGTCCCGGTACACGTGATCGGGCACGACTGGGGTTCGGTGCAGGCCTGGGAGGCCGTCACCACGCCCGGTGCCGAGGACCGGATCAAGAGCTTCACCTCGGTGTCCGGTCCCAACCTGGACTTCCTCGGCGAGTGGGCGCACGCCAACATCACCCGCCCCACCCCGGGCAACGTGGGTCGCGCGCTCTCGCAGGTCGCGTCGTCGGCCTACACCGCCTTCTTCCAGCTGCCGGTCCTCCCCCAGGCCTTCTTCTCCGCGTTCGGTTCGGAGAAGGTGTGGACCGAGTTCCTGCACGCGGTCGAGGGCACCCCGCGCGAGAACGTCTCGTTCGCGCCGACCCTGCGCGAGGACATGATCTCCGGCCTGCGCTTCTACAGCGCGAACATCCGCGAGAAGCTGGCCCGCCCCAACCCGCGACCCACCGTCGTGCCGGTGCTGGAAGTGGTCAATGAGCGCGACATCGCGCTGCGTCCGGCCATCTACGACCTGACCCACACCCACGCGAACAAGCTATGGCGCAAGAACTCCGCCACCGGCCACTGGCTGCCGTACACCAACCCGACCTACCTGGCCGACACCGCGCGCGAGTTCATCGCGATGATCGAGAACGGCACGTCGAGCGCGCCCAACACCATCGATCGAGCGCGTCGTCTCGGCCCGCCGCAGAAGCTCGGCGGCAAGCTCGCCGTGATCACCGGCGCGGGCAGCGGCATCGGTCGCGAGACCGCGTACGCACTGGCCGAGCTGGGCTGCGAAGTGGTCCTGGCCGACATCAACGTGGCCGGTGCGGAAGAGACCGCGACCGAGTGCAAGGCCAAGGGCGTGCTCAGCCACGTCTACGACCTCGACGTCTCGAGCACCACCGCGGTCAACGAGTTCGCCGAGAACGTCCGACGGGCCCACGGCGTCCCGGACATCGTGGTCAACAACGCGGGCATCGCCCTGGCCGGCTCCGCCCTGGCCGCGTCCGACGCGCAGGTGGACCGCCTCTTCGACATCAACCTGCGCGGCGTGATCAGCGGCAGCCGCGCCTTCGGCAAGCAGATGGTGGAGCGCGGCACCGGCGGGCACATCGTCAATCTGGCGTCGGCCGCGGCGTTCACGCCGTCGCGCGAACTGGGGCTGTACTCGGCCAGCAAGGCCGGGGTCCTGATGTTCTGCGAGTCGCTGCGCGCCGAATTGGCCGAGCACAAGATCGGTGTCACCGCGATCTGCCCGGGCATCGTGCACACCAACATCACCTCGGTCACCGAGATCGCCGGCACCGACGACGAAGAGGGCAACCGCAAGCGGATCGACGCCTTCTACGCCAAGCGCGGCTTCACCCCGGACAAGGTGGCCCGCGACATCGTGAAGGCCGTCCTCGCGAACAAGGCCGTGGTCCCGGTGACCCCGGAAGCCAAGTTCGGCTACCGCTCGTACCGATTCTTCCCCTGGGCCTCGCGGATCGCCGCGCGCCAGAAGCTGACGAAGTAAGGATGTCGACGATGACCACCACCCAGCCGACGCATTCCACCCCCGAGACCGATCCGGGCAAGGTGGAACTGCACGCCCGCAACGTCGAGTTCGATCTGAGCCAGACGCCGCTGCACTGGATCCCCGGCCACCCGGTCGCCTCCAACTTCATCACCGTGCTGAACCTGCTGCTGCCCGAGGGCGAGCGCTGGTTCGTGGAGACCTTCAACGAGGCACTGCCGATGATCAAGGACGAGGAGCTCGCCGCCGACATGCGCGGGTTCATCGGCCAGGAGGCCATGCACGCGGAGGCGCACGACCGCGCCGTCGAGGAGTGGCTGAACCGCCACGGCATCGACGCCAAGCCGTACACCGACCAGATGGAGTGGATCTTCCGCCGCGTCTTGGGCCCCAGGGAGGGTGGCACGCCGGAGCAGCGTCAGAAGCACCTCGTCGAGCGCCTGTGGCTGGTCGCCGCGATCGAGCACTACACCGCGATCCTCGGCGACTTCGCCCTGAACTGCACGTGGGCCGAGAACGGCGCCGACCCGAACATGATGGACCTGTTCGTCTGGCACGGCGCCGAAGAGGTGGAGCACCGCGCGGTGGCGCACGACGCCGCCGCCTACTTCACCGACACCATGTTCAACCGCGCCCGCGCCATGGGTCTGGCCCTGCCGTTCCTCGCGCTGCTGCTGGTCCGCGGCTTCCGGTTCATCATGAACGAAGACGGCTCGGTCAGCATCGGCCCGATCGGCAAGGTCGCCGGCTACTACCGCGGCGGTCGCGCCGGGGTGCTGCCGAAGATCCGGCACCTGCTGGGTGCCACGTTCAGCTACTTCAAGCCGAGCTTCCACCCGCACGACATCGGCGACACCGCCCAGGCCGTCGCGTACCTCGCCTCTTCCCCGGGCGCGCGCCGAGCAGCATAAGGCGGACGATGAACCACATCTTCCACGAGCACGAGACCTCGCTGACCACGGAGCCGCCGCACCTGTACGGGCGGTGGCGCCGGGACCCGCTGATGCGGGTCACCACCGGTCTGCGCAAGGTCTGGTTCCCGCTCTTCGCGAAGTTCGAACGCGTCCGGACGCTGTCGGAGGACGACGGCATGCTGACGCTGGAGATCATCGGCCGCGACGTGGTGGCGCGCGACGACAACGTCATCGCCCTCACTCTCGCCGCCCCGAACGGGGCCGTACTGCCCCAGTGGCACCCGGGCGCGCACCTGGATCTGCATCTGGACTCGGGACGGATGCGGTCGTACTCGCTGTGCGGCGATCCCGGTGATCGACGGTCCTACCGCATCGCGGTGCGCCGGATCCCCGACGGCGGCGGTGGTTCGATCGAGGTGCACGACACCCTGAACGTGGGCGACACCGTCTCGATTCGCGGCCCGCGCAACGCTTTTCCGCTCGCCCTGCCCGGTTACGGTTCGTCGGCGCGCACGCTGCGCTTCGTCGCCGCGGGCATCGGCATCACGCCGATCCTGCCCATGTTGGCGATGGCCGACCGCTACGGACTCGAGTGGACGATGATCTACTGCGGCCGCAGCGCCGAGTCGATCCCGTTCATCGACGAGCTCGCGCGCTACGGCGACAAGGTCACCGTGCGCACCGACGACGTCGACGGCCTGCCGACGATGGACGAGCTGGTGGGCCCGCAGCTCGCCGCGAACGCCGAGCTCGCGATCTACACCTGCGGCCCGGTCCCGATGCTGGAGGGTCTGCGGACCCACCTAGCCGGCCGCGGCGACATCGAGCTGCACTTCGAACGCTTCTCGCCGCCGCCGATCCTCGACGGCACCGCGTTCGACGTGACGCTCAACTCCACCGGCGAGACGATCACCGTCGCCGCCGACGAGTCGGTGCTGACCGCGATCCGCGCGGTCCGGCCGGGCGTCCCGTACTCGTGCCAGCAGGGCTTCTGCGGCACCTGCAAGATGCTCACCACCTCCGGCGACGTCGATCATCGGGACGGACTGCTGACCGAACCCGAGCGGGCGGCGGGCTACTTCCTGCCGTGCGTCTCGCGGTGCGACTCCGCCGAATTGGCCGTAGACGCCTGATCGTCGTACGGCCGGTCGTCGTCCTCTACAGCGTCGTCCTCTGCGACAATCGGCCGTATGACCGAGTACCGGATCGACGACCTCGCCCGCGCCGCTGGCACGACGGTCCGCAACGTGCGCGGATACCAGGATCGCGGCCTGATTCCGCGCCCGGTCCGACGCGGACGGGTCGCGATCTACACCGATCAGCACCTCGACCGACTGCGGGTGATCAACGATCTGCTGGGCCGCGGTTTCACGATGGCGCACATCGCGGAGTTCGTGGCCGGCGTGGAGCGCGGCGACGACCTCGTCGAGGTACTCGGCCTGGAGGGGCTGATCACCGAGCCGATCGAGCGGACGCCCACCGCGCAGGTGCCCGCCGCGGAATTGAGCGAACAGCTCGGCGACCCCGAGCCCGAAGTGCTGCAAGAACTTCGGGCGTTCGGACTGATCAGCCCGATCGACGACGACCCCGTCACCGAGTACCTCGTGCACGACACCGAGACCCTGGATGCCTACCGGTCGATGATGGCGATCGGCATTGAACTGCCCTACATCCTCGGTCTGCAGCGGCAGCTCGAGGACGACCTGGCCGTCGCCGCCCGCACGCTGATCACCGCAGGCCGCGGCGCGATCACCGAGGGTCGCTTCGACGGCTGGATCCCGGAGAGCGACGAGGAGTCCGACTGGGCGGCGTCGTTCATCCAACAGCTGCGCCACACCGGCCGGGTCACCGCCCACAACAGCCTCAATCGCGCCCTCGACCGTGAACTGACGCGCCAGCTCGACGACTACCTCTCCATCGCCCGTTCCCGCCGCCGATAGCCGATCTCCCGCCCGAAAACCTTTCCCACCTGCACGAATAGCGATCTGTACAAACGTACATGTACATTTGTACAGATCCATTCCCCCAGGCGAGGACCCCCGATGAACACCGCCCCGCGCGAGCCGAACCCTCGTCGCCAGCAGATCGTCGCCGCCGCGGCCGACCTCCTGCGCAACGGCGAAGGCAAGCTCACCCACCGCCGCGTCGCCGAGCACGCCGGCGTCCCGCTGGGCTCGACGACCTACTATTTCGCCTCGCTCGACGACCTCGTGGCAGACGCCTTCGCGCACCTCGCCGCCGAGGTGGAGACTGATCTCGCCGAAACAGCCCAGCTCATCGAGGACAGCGACCGCACCCCCGAGGCGATCGCCGGACTCCTGCACGGCTACCTGTCCGATCAGCAGCAGGTACGTGCCGAGGCCGCCCTCTACGCCGCCGCCCTGGTGCGCCCCGAACTCGCACACCTGAGCCGACTGTGGTTCGACGGGATCGTCGAGGTCCTCAGCGGCCTCACCGACCGCGACTCCGCGCGGCTCATGGCCGTCTTCCTCGACGGCGCCTGCATGCACGCCGCCATCAACGACACCCCCCTCGAGCTGCGACTGCTCGAAGACCTCTCCCGCACCCTGATGCCCGAAGCAGGACAATCGTGAACCTTCTCGCCACCCCCGCCAGCCGTCCGGACGGCACCCTGACCGCCGACCTCCCCGCATGGCGACGCTGGTCCGCGCTCGGCGTGCTGTCGTTGGCGCTGCTGACCGTCGTGATGGACCTGACGGTCCTGAACGTCGCCCTGCCGTCGATCAGCGCCGAACTGAGACCGTCTGCGACACAACAGCTCTGGATGGTCGACGCTTACTCCCTGGTGTTGGCCGGGCTCCTGATCTCGATGAGCGGGCTCGCCGACCGATGGGGCCGACGGCTCCTCCTGATGTGCGGCTTCGCGGTCTTCGGCCTCGCCTCGCTCCTCATCCTGTGGGCCGACTCGTCGGGCGGCGTGATCGCGCTGCGCGCCCTGCTCGGCCTCGGCGGCGCGATGATCATGCCGACCACCCTGTCCATGCTGCGGGTGCTCTTCACCGACACCCGCGAACGCACCCTGGCCATCGGAGTCTGGGCCGCGGTCTCCGCGGCCGGCGCCGCCGTCGGCCCCATCATCGGCGGCTTCCTGCTGGAGCACTTCTCCTGGCACGCGGCCTTCCTGGTCAACGTGCCGCCGATGGTGCTCGCGCTCATCGGTGCCGTGGTGCTACTCCCCGAGTCGCGGGTGGCCACCACCGCCCGCTGGGACGGACTCGGCTCGGTGCTGTCGATCAGCGGCGTCGCGGCGCTGGTGTGGTCGATGAAGGAGTTCGGCAAGCGCTTCGTGAACGACGGCCTGGCCAATCCCGCAGCCTGGATCGCCCTGATCGCCGCGGTCCTGCTGCTCACCTGGTTCGTGCTCCGGTGCCTGCGCATTCCCGACCCGCTCCTCGAGGTCCGGCTGTTCCTGCGGCCGCAGCTGACCGCAGGCGTGCTGGCCGCGCTGTTCTCGATGATCGCGATGGGCGGTGGGCTGCTCCTGCTGGCGCAGTGGCTGCAGCTGGTGGAGGGCTACACCCCGCTGGAGGCCGGCCTCCGGCTCATGCCGTTCGCCGGCGGCGCGATCATCACTTCCATCTCCGCCCAGTACCTTTCCGACAAGCTCGGCGCACGCGCCGTCATGGGCATCGCGATGCTCCTCCCGGCAGTCGGGTTCGGACTGCTCTACCTCGCCCCCACACCGCTGGGCTACGGCTGGGTGGCCGTCGCGATGATCCTCCAGGGTGCCGGTGCCGGAGCCCTCACCATCGGGTCGGCCATGATCATGGGCGCCAGTCCGCAGGAGAAGGCCGGCAATGCGGCCGCCATCGAGGAGACGGCCTACGACCTGGGCAACGTCTTCGGCGTCGCCTTCCTCGGCACCATCGCCGCGGTGCTCTTCAGTTCCAAGGTAGGGCCCGACGTCCCCGGCGCCGACCAGTCCCTGGCCGCCGCACTGGAGATCGCGCAGGCCACGGGTTCGGCCGAGCTCGCAGCCGTGGCCCAGTCGTCGTTCACCGAGGCCATCAGCTTGGTCGGCCTGATCGGCGCCGTCCTCTTAGCCGCAGCCGCCGTCGCCGTCTACCTGCTGACCCCACGCGGCCTGGACCTCGACGTCCAGCACTGATCAGGCCGGTTCGAGGTCGGAAGCCTCCTCGTCGACGGCGGCAGTACGACTGACAGCCCAGCCGAAGGCCGGGGCCACGATGTACATCAGGATCGAGTAGACCGCCGCCGGGATCGCCACCATCGCGTTGTCGAGCACGCTCAGCGCGATGGTCAGGGCGATGGTGGTGTTGTGGATGCCCACCTCCATCGAGGTGGCGATCGCCTGCGGCCGCGACAGCCGCAGCGCCAACGCCAAACCGTAGCCCGCGGACAGACTGAGCAGGCAGAACAAACCGGTGACCAGTCCGACCTGGCGCGCATAGTCGAGGACGTTCTCGCGCTCCCCGACGATCGCGCCGATGGTCACCGCGACCAGCACGATGATCGAGAACAACCGGACCGGCTTATCGGCCTGCTTGGCGAAGTCCTCCCAGCGGGCGCGCACGATCATGCCGATCACCACCGGCACCAGGACCAGCGCGATCACCTGGGCGACCTTGCCGAACTGCAGACCAAGCTCGCCGTCGACGTCGAAGTAACCGATCGCCAGGTTGGTGATCAGCGGAATGCTGAACGCGGCGAGCACCGAGTTGATCGCGGTCAACGAGATGTTCAGCGCCACGTCGCCGCGGAACAAGTGGCTGAACAGGTTCGCGGTGGTGCCGCCCGGCGAGGCCGCCAGCAGCATCACGCCCACGGCCAGCATCGCCGGCAGGTCGAAGGCCAGCACCAGCCCGAAGGCCACCCCCGGGAGCACCACGATCTGCAGGATCAGCGCGCCGACCACCGCGCGCGGCGACCGGGCGACGCGCGCGAAGTCGGCGGTGGTGAGCGAAAGCCCCAAACCGAACATGATGATCGCCAGCGCGATCGGCAGCCCCGTGGTGATCAATGCCGAATCCTGCACCGCAGGCTCCTCGTCTCCCGTCCACCGTCGATCACAGTGATCTGCGTCGGCGTCGGGTCAGACGAGATCCCCGTCACCCTAACTGGTGACGGACTCAGCGGCGATAGGTGG
The DNA here is from genome assembly GCF_039542465.1 of Gordonia alkaliphila. Lineage (NCBI taxonomy): Bacteria > Bacillati > Actinomycetota > Actinomycetes > Mycobacteriales > Gordoniaceae > Gordonia > Gordonia alkaliphila. The sequence continues at coordinate 72,266 of NZ_BAABIE010000014.1, forward strand.
TGGTGTACGCGGCCCGGGCCTCCGGCTTGTCGGCGGCCACCTCGTACACATTCAGGGTGAGCGACGACGGTTGCACGTCCATCGTCATGAAGCCGCGGTCGGTGTAATTCTCGTACTTCGCCCGGAACTCGCCGCTCGACTTGCTGTGCACCGTCTTGGCCGCCGCACCCGAGACGATCTGCTTGGTCCCCTTGAAGCCGGGTACCGCGTCGATCACCTGCTGGCTGTGGTCGTGGCCGGACAGCAGGAAGTGCGCCCGTCCCGCCACGTGCTTGTCGAAGAACTCCTTGAGCGGCTGCCCGTTCATCGGCGCGGGCAGGCCGTCGTAGGCGCCGGCCGGGCCGTGCGGCCCGTTGTTGGCGTACGGATGGTGGGTGCACACCAGCTTCCACGGCGCCTTCGAGGTCGCCAGCGCCCGGTCCAGCCACTTCGCTTGCCGCGTCATGTAGTGCCCGCCCGGCTCCCACTCCGGCGAGAGGAACGGCGGAATGTAGGCGGCCAAGGGGTTGCCGTCGACGACGAAGATCTCGGCGACACCGAGGTTCACCGAGTAATAGCGCGCCGGCATGTAGAACCGCCGCGACCGCTTGGCGTAGTCCACTTCCTCGTTGCCGCGCAGCAGCCAGCCGCCGTCGCCGGGGAACACCGCCGTGTTGTCGTGGTTGCCCAGCGCCATCAGCCAGGGAAAGTCCAAGCCCGCGTTGGGCTTCTCGAACTTGGTGTGGAACTGGGCGTCGTCCGGCCCGTCCGGGCCGCTCTCGTAGATGTTGTCGCCGAGGCCCACCGCGATGTCGAAGGGTTTGGCCGCGTGGATCTTTCGCGCCGCCTTGGTCACCGCGTACTGCGGCGCCTCGCCGGTACCCGCGTCGCCGGTCACCAGGATGTGCAGGCTCTGGGTGTCCGAGCCGGGCATCGGGAAGCGGGGGGCCGCCGAGGCCGTGCCGGACGAGAACTTGCCGAAGGTGGCCGCGGCACCGGCCGCTGCGGCGGCGCCGACCAGGAACGAACGGCGCTTCACGCCGGAGTCGGCCGGCTGGGGAATGTTGTCGGTCATGTCCGGAATGGTGCCACGGACAGGTGAACGACGACCGCGCTTCCTCGTCGTCGGCCGGCTACTCGTCGTTCACTTCGCGGGCACCGAGTCGTGCCCACTGCAGAACCCGCCATCGGCGGGAACTAGCCGAGAAACAGGTAGACGAGCAGCAGGCCCCACCCGACGACCATCGCCCCCCAGCACCAGGTACAGGGCCCGGCGGTTCTCCTCGGCGGTGGCGCTGACGGTGAGCGTGGGTCCGCCGAAGCCGCCGAACGCGTAATTCATCTCCAACAGGGCACCCGGCACCACCTCGGCGTCCAACTCCGCCAGGTGCTTGATCTCCGGCCCGTTCCGAATGAAGACCCGGAAGTGGTACCGCCCCGGAAGCACCGGCACCTCGATGCGCCCCCATCGCACCGGCACCAGTTCGTAGCCGTTGAGTTCGATGCTGACCAACGACGTCGCGAGCACCGGGTTGAAGACCCGACCGAAGGCGCAGTTGATCGCCGCACCCTCGGTGATGCGCTGGTCGAGCGGCATCTTGCCGGGCGAGATCGGCAGCGGCGACGGAATGGGCCAGAAGAGAGCCGGTGACGGGAATCGAACCCGCGACGGCTGCTTGGGAAGCAGCAGCGTTACCACTACGCCACACCGGCACTGCACCGTGAGAACGTCGTGCGACGGACCCGCGGGGTGCGCCCGCAACACTAGCAAACCCGCGGCGGCCGGGTGCGCACCGACCACGTCCGATAACCTCGAGTCGTGCTGCTTTCCGACCGCGACATCCGCTCCGAAATCCAGGCCGGGCGCCTGGGAATCGATCCCTACGCTGCCGACCTCGTGCAGCCGTCGAGCGTCGACGTCCGGCTCGACAGTCTGTTCCGCGTCTTCAACAACACGCGGTACACCCACATCGACCCGGCCCAGCAGCAGGACGAACTGACCACCCTGGTGGAACCCGCCGAGGGCGAACCCTTCGTCCTGCACCCCGGCGAGTTCGTGCTCGGCTCCACCCTCGAAGTGTGCAGCCTGCCCGACGACCTGGCCGGACGCCTGGAGGGCAAGTCGTCCCTCGGCCGCCTGGGACTGCTGACGCACTCCACCGCGGGTTTCATCGACCCCGGCTTCTCCGGCCACATCACGCTGGAGCTGTCCAACGTCGCGAACCTGCCGATCACTCTCTGGCCGGGCATGAAGATCGGCCAGCTGTGCCTGATCAAGCTCTCCTCTCCGGCGGAGAACCCGTACGGCTCCGCGGCCGTCGGCTCCAAGTACCAGGGGCAGCGCGGCCCCACCCCGTCCAAGGCGTATCTGAACTTCCAGAAGTGACCGTGCGACGACGATGACCGAACCCACCCCGCAGCGCCCCGTCTGGCTCGACGATTTCACGATCCCGGCCGACGCCGCGGGCGCCGTGGTGGCCGTCGACTTCGGCGACGACGGACTCTGGGCCGCCCGAATGGGCGCCGACGGCCGGGTGGAACAGGTGGCCGTCGAACCGCGGATCACGCCCTCGGTGCTCGACATCCGTGTGGCGTCCTATCTGCACCACGGCGAGGCGGTCCCCGGCACCGACGACCCGCAGGTGTTCGCCGAACTGCTCGACCTCTGCCGCCGGGCCCGCACCGTCCTGATCGAGCGCGACAGCGTGATCCTGATGGGCACCGAACACCTGCGCCTGGTGACGATCACGCTCGACACCGCGATGGCCGCCACCGTGCCGGAAGTGAACCGCGCCAACGGATTGATCGTCGAACTCGCCGGCCGCGAACCCGTCGCCGCGGTCTTCCTCGGCCCGGGGATGGACCTGTGGCCCGGCCTGTGGGAGACCCTCACCGATCGCGGCTTCGCGCTCCTCGGACCCGACGATCCGTTCCCGGAGACCTTCGTCGGCGACGACGAGGCCACCCGCGCCCTGGAAGCGCTCCCGGAAACACCGACCTCGCTGGCGTGGGCCACGGCACCGGCCGAAGCACTGCCCGACGCAGCGGCTGCGGCGGAGTTCGCCGAGCGGGCGCCGTCGGCCGCCGCCGCCCGCCGCACCCGGGCGCTGCTGACCGCTGCGGCCCTTGCCGTCATCGCCCTCGGCGGTATCGGGCTGGCCGCCGCGACGATGACCGGCGACGACGATTCTCCACCAGCCGCGGCGGAATCCGGCGCGACGGCCGTCTCGACCCCCGAGCAGGGCGGCGACGAGGCGCCGATCGCCGCCTCGCCCAGCGAACTGCGGGCCGCACGAGCGCCGATGAAGCGGTACGTGCCGCCCAAACCCACATCGAGTTCGACCACCAAGACGTCCGAGGCGCCGCTGGGACCGCAGCCGCGGCCCCGCCCGCGGCCGGACAATCGCCGCACCATTCCCAATCCGATTCCGGGTCTGCCGCCGATCATCATCGGCTGACGTCGCCGGCGAGCTTCCCCGCCGGCGGCGTCCGTCGTCAGGCCGGGCGCGACACCTTGGTGAGGCGTCGCGAACCGGCGGCCACCTTCCACGACTGGCCGTGTCGGAACGGCGAGCGGCGCACGGATCGGTCCGTGACGAAGTACCAATCCATCTGCGCCGCAACCGGACTCACCGTCAACACGGCATAGCCGTGCGCGTCGGTGTCCACCCAGCGCGTGTGCCGGTTGGTCGCCATCAGCGCCGCCGACGCCGGCGCGCCCAGGGCCTGTTCGGGTACCGACACCATGTCGTCGAGGTTGTTCGACGTCACCGACGTCACCACGAACTCGGTGGCGAGGCTGCCGGCGCCCGGATAGTTCGCGGGCTCGCGCGGCACCTCGCACGCCCACGACATGTGGATGTCGCCGGTGAGGAAGACCGCGTTGCCGCCGGTGCGCTGCGCGATCGCGGCGAGCAGCGTGCGACGGTCCGCGGTGTAGCCGTCCCAGGCGTCGGCGTTGAGGGACACCCCGTTGCGCGGCAGACCCAGCAGTTCGGTGAGGATCCGACTGCGCTCGGGATCGAGCGGCGGCAGCAGGATCGGGGAGATCATCACCGGATTCCCGATCAGCTGCCAGGTGGTCGGCGAGCTCTCGATCCCGCCGGTGAGCCAGGTCATCTGTTTCCGGCCGGTGATCGACGACGACGCCGAGTCCGTCTTCGACGACGTGGCCGGCACCTGCTTGTCCCGGTAGCTGCGCAGATCCAGCATCGACAGCTCCAGCAGCGTGCCGTAGCGCAGGCGCCGGTACAGGTGCCGCCCGGTGCCGTCGACCTGCGGCCGCACCGGCATCCACTCGTAGTAGGCCTGCTCGGCGGCGGCCTTGCGCGCCGCCCATGCGCCCTGGGTCTTCGGGTCGTGGTTCTCGGCGCCGCGCAGCCACGCGTTGTCGGCCGACTCGTGGTCGTCCCAGGTGCAGATGAACGGGTGCGCCGCGTGCGCGGCCTGCAGGTCGGGGTCGGTCTTGTACTGCGCGTGCCGGATCCGGTAGTCCGCCAGCGAGACGATGTCGCGCGCGGGCTGGTGGGTGCGGACCGGGCCGTGCTTGCCGCCGTACTCGCCGGGCCCGTACTCGTAAAGGTAGTCGCCGAGGTGCACCACCGCGTCGAGTTCATCGCGCTGCGCCAACTCCCGGTAGGCGCCGAAGTAGCCGGCCTCCCAGTTGGCGCAGCTGGCCACGCCGAACTGCACGCGGCGCACGTCGTCGCCGGCGGCCGGGGCAGTCTTGGTGCGCCCCACCGGGGACACCTGGCCCGCGGCCGCGCCGTCGAGCACCCGGAACCGGTACCAGTAGGCGGTCTTGGGAGCCAGGCCCGCGGCGTCGACCTTGACCGTGTGGTCGCTCGCGGCCGTGGTGACCACGGTGCCGGTCGCCGCGATCGACGTGAACTCGCGCGCAGTGGACATCTCCCAGCGCAGGTTCACCGGTCCCCCGCGGCCCGAGCCGGGAGCGGCAGCCGCCTCCGGCGTGACACGCGTCCACAGAATCACCCGATCGGCGAGCGGATCGCCGGACGCCACCCCGTGGACGAAAGCACCGCGGCCGCGCGCGGGGCGCGCCCCGGCGGGAACCGCGTCCACCGCCCCGACACCGAGCACCCCGACACCGGCGGCACCGGCCGCGGCGACGAAGGTACGACGAGAAAGGTTGGCCGAGAGTCGATTTCGCACGCGGCCCACCTTGGCCACCCGAGGTGACGCGTCGGTAACCTCCGCGCGTCTCGGCGGTGGCCCTACCCTGAAGAGATGGTCGACGTCAGCACTCTGCGCGCAGCCCTGCCCGAGACGATGGTGGTGACCGACCCGGACATCTTGGCCGCCTACCGCTTCGATCGGGCCGAGGATCCGACCGCCGGGACCCCGCTCGCCCTGGTCCGGCCGCACACCACCGCCGACGTGCAGACCGCGGTGCGCTGGTGCGCCGAGCACCGCGTCCCGATCATCACCCGCGGCGCGGGCACGAGCCTGTCCGGAGGCGCCACCGCGGTCAGCGGCGCGGTGATGATCACCACCGAGAAGATGCGCGGTGTGCAGGTCGACACCACCACGCGCACCGCCGCCTGCGCGCCGGGCATGCTCAACGCCGAAGTGAAGGCGGCGGCCGCCGAGCACGGCCTCTGGTATCCGCCGGACCCGTCGTCGTTCGAGATCTGCACCATCGGCGGCAACGCGGCGACCAACGCCGGCGGGCTGTGCTGCGTCAAGTACGGCGTGACCGTCGACTACGTCCTGGGCCTGGAAGTGGTTCTCGCCGACGGTCGCGCGGTGCGCCTGGGCGGCAAGCAGCTCAAGGATTCGGCGGGCCTGTCCCTGACCCGCCTGTTCGTCGGCAGCGAGGGCCTGCTCGGCATCCTCACCGAGGTCACCGTCCGGCTGCTCCCGCCGCAGCCCGCCGCGTGCACCGTGGTCGGCGTGTTTCCGACGGTGCGCGCAGCGAGCCAGGCGGTGCTGGCGGTCACCGCGCAGACCCGTCCGGCGATGCTCGAGTTCATGGACCACACCTCCATCAACGCGGTCGAGGACATGCTCAACATGGGCCTGGACCGGTCCGCCGGCGCGATGTTGATCGCCCAGTCCGATGCCCCCGGCCCGGCTGGCGTCGCCGAGGTGGCGCTGATCGAGGAGGCGTTCCGCGCCCATCAGGCGGACGAGGTGTTCACCACCGACGACCCGGAGGAGGGCGAGGCCTTCACCGTCGCCCGCCGGGTCGCCATCCCCGCGGTGGAACGACGCGGGTCACTGCTGCTGGAGGACGTCGGCGTTCCCCTTCCGGCGCTGCCCGATCTGGTCGACGGCGTCGCCGCCATCGCCGCCGACAACCGCGTCACGATCGCGGTGATCGCCCACGCCGGGGACGGCAACACCCATCCGCTGATCGTCTTCGATCCCACCGACGCCGACGAGGCCGGCCGCGCACAGCTCGCCTTCGACCAGATCATGGGGTTGGCCGTCGAGATGGGCGGCACCATCACCGGCGAGCACGGCGTCGGCCGGTTGAAGAAGGGCTGGCTGCCCGCCCAGGTCGGCGCCGACGTGATGGAGCTGACCGCGACCATCAAGCAGGCGCTGGATCCGCACGGACTACTCAACCCCGGCGTGATGCTGTAGTTCGCGCCGATCCGTACCGGGGTCGGCCACTTCTCGGTCAGAATGTCCGAATGGCCATCCTGACCGCGGTGATCGTCATCGCGACCCTGATCGCGATGACCAGTGGCCGGATGCCCGCGGTCTTGGCGTTGATCATCGCCCTCCTGGTCGCGGGCGTCGTCGGAATCGCCACCCCCGCACAGCTTTTCGCCGGGTTGAGCAACGGCGGTGTGATCACCATCGCCGCCATGCTGGTGATCGCGAAGGGCGTGCTGGCGACCGGCGTGGTCTCCCGCGTCACCTTCCGACTTCTGGCGACCGTCACGACGCCGCGTCAGACACTGCGGCGGATCGTCCCGCCGATCGGCATCATCAGCTCGCTCATCAACACCACGCCGATCGTGGCCATGCTGATTCCGGCCACCAAGGAGTTGCAGCAGCGGTCGGGGGTGCCGGCCCGGTCGGTCCTGCTGCCGGTGGCCCATGCCACCACCCTGGCCGGTTCGATGACCCTGATCGGCACCAGCTCCAACCTGATCATCGCGGGCATGGCCGCCCCGTACGGCGTGAACATCACCATGTTCTCGTTCGTGCCGGTGGCGGCATCGCCGTGATCGTGAGCTCGCGGTACCTGTTGAAGGGCAAGCCGAAACCCCCGACGAAAGACCTGCGCTGGCGCGCCGAGATCCCGCTGTCCAGCCGCTCGGTGAGCGTCGGCCGCACCGCCGCCGATGTCGGGATCGCGCGCACCGGCGAATACGAGTTGATCGACGTCCGCCGGTGGGGCAAGTCGGTGGTGACCGACAGCGTTCTCGAAGAGGGCGACGTGCTGGTGTACCGGACCAGCGAAACCGGCGTGCGGATGCTGTGGGAGAGCCCCCACTTCGGACAGGCAAGGCGCCGCAGCCGGGCAAGACCTGGATCGCCCTGGGCGTGCTGCTCGGCGAATCGTGGCCGCCTCGTTCGGTCTGGCCCCGGTGGAGTTGGCGTCGTCGATCGGTGCGGTGGCGATGGTGGTGACCGGAGTGCTGACACCGCGGTCGGCGGTGCGCGCCCTGGACTGGAACATCCTCGCCATCATCGCCGGTTCCATCGGTCTCGGCGTGATGGTGATCGAGAGCGGCCTCGGCGGCTATCTGTCCGACGCCATCATCTACCTGTCGGCGGGCAGCATCCCGTTGATGGTGACGGTGATCGCGCTCGGCACCACGCTGCTGACCAACCTCGTGACCAACGCCGCGGCGGCGAGCATTCTGACGCCCGTAGCCATCACCGTCGCGAACTCCATGGGCCTGAACCCGATGGTCGTGCTCATCCGCATCGGCACCTGTATCTCGTTCACCTTCCTCAACCCGTTCAGTCACCAGTCGAACCTGATGGTGATGGAGCCGGGCAAGTACACCGTCGCGACGTTCGTGCGCTTCGGCGTTCCGATCACCCTGGTGAGCCTGGCCACCGCGTTCGGCGTGGCCTGGCCGCTGCTCGAGTTCTGGGCCTGATCGCTCGAACTCACCGCGCCGACGCTGAGCGGCGGCCACACTCGCACTCATGCGGACACTCTTCCGGACCACGCTCATCGCCCTGACGATCTGTCTCGTCGCCGTCCTCGCGACGGTGACGCCGGGCCGCGCGCACGCCGTCGGACCGCTGCCCGACGATTTCCTGTGGGGCGTCGCCAGTTCCGGATTCCAGACCGAGGGCTCCTCGCCGGACAGCAACTGGCGGCGCTATGCCCGGGCGGCGGCGAAGCCGGGGGCGTCGTTCCCCGACGGCGTCGGATCGTCGGTCGACTTCCGGCACCGCTACCGCGAGGACGTCCGGCTCGCCGCGGGCATGGGCGTGACGGTCTACCGCGTGGGTATCGAATGGGCGCGGCTGGAACCTCGCCCGGGGTACGACGAGGCGCGCGAATGGGCCTACTACGACGACCTGGTGGCCGCGATCGTCGAGGCCGGGATGCGCCCCATGCTGACCCTGGACCATTGGGTCTATCCCGGTTGGATCGCCGACCGCGGCGGGTGGGCCGACGCCCGGACCCCGGCGGCCTGGCTGCGGCATCAGCGCCGCGTCGTCGACCGCTACGCGCACCACCGTCCGCTGTGGATCACCGTCAACGAAGCCACCGCGTATCTGATGAAGGAGGTCCAGCACGGTGGGCTGCCGCCGCACCTGGCGCCCGTGATGCTCGATCGTCTGGTCGGCGTGCACCGCGCCATCTACGACCACATCCACCGGCGCGATCCCGGCGCGCTGGTCTCCTCCAACGCCGCCTACATCCCCACGGTGCAGCCGGCGCTGGACCAGACCTTCCTGGACCGCGTGCGCGACAAGCTCGACTTCGTCGGCTTCGACTATTACTACTCGGTGTCGCCGACGCAGCTGGGCGCCGCGCAGATCCTCGCCGACCGTTCGTGGGAGGCCCCGGTGTCCGCCGACGGCCTGTACTACGCCTTCCGCGACTACGCGCGCCGCTTCCCCGGCAAACCCCTCTACGTGATCGAGACCGGCATGCCGACGCAGAACGGCGCCCCGCGGCCCGACGGCTATCGCCGCGCCGACCACCTCCGCGACCTCATCTACTGGACGCAACGCGCCCGCGCCGACGGGATCGACGTGATGGGCCTGAACTACTGGAGCCTCACCGACAACTACGAATGGGGCAGCTACACACCCCGCTTCGGCCTCTACCGGGTCGACGTCCTCACCGACCCGACTCTGCATCGTGTCCCGACCCCGGCGGTCGCCGCGTACCGCCGGATCATCGCCGACGGCGGCGTCGGCCCGCACTACCGTCCGAGCCGCCCGGCCACCGTCTGTTCCCTGGTCGCGGCGCCGTCGAGCTGCACCCAGCCCGTTCGCTGAGGTCCGCTCAGGTCTGCAGCGGAGGCGGCGGCTTCGGCGCGCCGACCGGCGGCGGGATCTTCGGGTAGCGCCGACCTGCGGCCACCATGTTCGGATTCCCCGGTCCCGGCGGATCGCCCGCACCCGGCATCGGCCGTCCGGGCGACGGATCCCAGTCGGTCTCCACCAGCTTCTTCTGCACCACCACGGCGAGGACCAGGATCACTGCACCGATCGCGATCATCACGAGCACGCCGGGCACCCCGCCGATCTTGGCGGCGTTGCCGAGCAGGAGTCCGTACCAGCCGAAGTCCGCGTCGCCGAAGGTGGTGTTCTCCTCGCCGAAGCCGCCGAGCACCCCCACCAGCAGGGCCGGCAGGAAGGTGATCAGCAGACCGTTCGCGAAGGCACCGTTGATGGCGCCGAAGCGGCCACCGGTGGCGTTGCCGTACACACCGGCCGCACCGCCGGTGAAGAAGTGCGGCACCAGACCCGGCAGCACCAGCGCCCAGCCGAACGTCGGCCCCAGCCAGGACGCGAGGATCGCGAGGCCCACGAGACCCGCGGCGAAGCTGGAGAGGAAGCCGATCAGGACGGCGTTCTGGGCGTACGGGAAGACGATCGGCGCGTCCAGTGCGGGGACCGCACCCGGCACCACGCGCTCGGCGATGCCCTGGAACGCGGGTACCAGTTCACCGAGAATGGGCCTGCTGGGGATCGTCGATCCCGACGTGGGCGTCGAACACCGCGTGCACGGCGGCGCCGAGCCGGCGCTCGGCCGGCACCAGCGCCTCGCGCAGTTCCGCGTTGGTCCTCGAGGCCGTCCACAACTCCATCGCCGCCTGGAACGGCGGACCGGCCATCGCCTCGCGCACCGCCTGCACCATCCGGCGCAGGCCGTCCGGGGGGTCCGGCCCGCGACGTCGCCCGAGGCGCTATTTCACTTCGTTCGTCATCACCCGGTACACGCCGAGCAGACCCGGCAGACCGATCCAGATCACCGCGCACACCAGCACCTGCCCCCAGTCCTGGGCGTCGGGAGCCACTTGGCCGATACCCGACAACGCCTCCCGCGGGTACACCCACGGCGCCACCTTCTCGAAGAGGGTGCCCTCGCCGGCAGTGGTTCCGATCGAGCCGAGCAACAGCACCGTCGGCACGATCACTTCCGGCACCACCAGGTAAGTCACCATCGCGCCCGCGGTGTTCAGGATGGCGATCGCGATCGCGAAGGCCATCAGGACGTCGAACAGCGCCCGGATCCCGTCACCCCGGATCGCATCGGCGGCGTCGGCGAACGAGGCGCCGCGAATCGCCACGATCAGGCTGGTCAGAACCAGCATGCCGGCGAAGATCACGGCCGCCCCGATCACCGCGGCGGTGAGCTTGGCCAGCAGCACCCGTTCCCGTCGCGGCTCGAGCGTGAAGGCCGTCACCACCGAGCGCTGGCCCCATTCGGAGGTCACCAGCAGGATCGCCAAGACGCCCACAAAGATCCGGGTCATCACGCCGAACGACGTCAACAACTCGCCGAAACTTCCGAGCGTGCCCGTCGACAGAGCCACCGCGCAGACCCCGAGCCAGACCAGCCCCAGCACGCCCAGCACGATCCACGGACCGCGCGTACCCACCGACTTGCGCAGTTCGACGAGCACCTCGCGCCGGAACGGGATCGACGCCAGGTTCGGATCGATGCCCTTGACGGTCATCGGTGCGCTCATGCTGTTCCTCCCGGAAATTGCTGTGACTGCGGGCCCGGATAATGGGGTTGCCCCGGATAGCCGGGTTGCCCCGGAGGTTGCATCTGCCCGGGCGGCATCATCGGCCCCGCCGGGAGCGGTCCGCGCTGCGCCGCTGCGGTCAACTGGAGGTAGGTCTGCTCGAGCCCGCCGGTGGACGCGGACCCCAGTTCTGTGAGCACCAGTCCGGCGGCCGCGGCTACCTCGCCCACCTGCAGGGTCGACGCGTCCACCACGATCCCGCCGCTCGTTCCCGGTCGGCACGGCAGACCGGCGGCGCCGAGCGCAGCGGCCAGCGCCGTCTCATCCACGGCGCGGACCTGCGTGCCGGGCATTCCGGCCAGCGACTCCTTGGTGCCCTGCGCCATCACCCGGCCGCCGCCGATCACGACGATGTGGTCGGCGATCAGTTCGATCTCGTGAAGCAGGTGTGAGCTGAGCAGAACGGTGCCGCCGGCGTCGGCGAACCCGCGCAGCACGCCGCGCATCCAGTGGATGCCTGCCGGATCGAGACCGTTGACCGGCTCGTCCAGGATCAGCACGCTCGGATCGCCGAGCAACGCGTTCGCCACGCCGAGCCGCTGCCGCATGCCCAGCGAATAGTTGGCCACCCGGCGCCCCGCCTCGGACGGCGACAGCCCCACCACGGCGAGCATCTCGTCCACCCGAGACGTCGGCAGGCCCATCATCTGCGCACTCAGCCGCAGCGTCTCCCGCGCGCTGCGCCCGGAGTGGAACGCCGACGCGTCGAGCAGCGTGCCGACCTGCATCGCGGGATTGGGAATGTCCCGGTACTGATAGCCGCCGATGGTCGCCGACCCCGCCGTGGCCGGCGTGAGCCCGGTGAGCACGCGCAGCGTGGTGGACTTGCCCGCGCCGTTCGGTCCGAGGAAGCCCACCACCTGCCCCGGCTGACAGGTGAACGAGACGTCGTCGACGGCGACGAACGGTCCGTACCTCTTGGTCAAACGTTCCACAACGATCATCACCGCATCATGCCCCGCGCGGCGCGTGCACGCGCGCCGCCGACCTCCCGCGCGCCGCGCCCCCGATGTCTAGACTCGGTCCGGTGTCAGAGAGCAACCGCGTCGTCCTGCCCACCGGCGTCACTCTGCTGGCCGGCCTCGCCGGAACCGGCGACGGACCGTTCGTCCTCCTCAATCCCGGCATGGCGATGCCCAAGTCCACCTGGGACCTCACCGGTGTCACCGGCCAGTTGGTGGACGCCGGCTTCCGTGTGCTGTCGTACAGCGCCCGCGGAGTGGCCGGCTCGGATGCGCCGCCGCCGCCGTACGACATCCCGACCATGGCTGACGACGCCGCCGGGCTGCTGGACCACTTCGACATCGACCGCGCCATCGTCGTCGGTTATTCGATGGGGTGCTACGTCACGCAGGCTCTGTTGGAGCGCCGACCCGGCACCGCGCTCGGCGTCGTGATGTGCGCGGGCCTGCGCTCGTCGCCGATCAGCGCGCTGGTCAACGAGATGGAACTGGCCCTGTTCGAACGCCTCGGGGAACTGCCCAAGACGGTCTCGGCCTTCGAGACCCTGATGACCACGCTCGACCGCGCCTCACTGCAGGATCCGGCCACGGTCCGCGGTTGGCGGGACATGCTGGTCGACGGTGCCAGCTCGTGGACCTCGCCGCAGGGACAGCACGGTCAGCTCGCCGCATCGCAGTCGTGGGTGCTGGCGGGCGAGCCCAGCGAAGCCCGACTGGCGACCATCGATGTGCCGACGCTCGTGATGTCCTTCTCGGAAGACCTGTTCTTCCCGCCGACCACGTCCCGCGCCGCGGCCGCCCTGATCCCGGACGCGGAGTTCATCCAGATCGACGGTTTCGCGCACGGCGGCCTGATGTTGGACCCGAACCGCACCGCCCCCGGGCACATCGTCGACTTCTGTCGCCGGGTGCGGGACGGCTCACGCTAGCGCGTCGCGCTCAGATCTGGTGCCCGTCCCACTCGTGGTCGTGCATGAAGCCGCCGGCCAGGCCGACTCGGTACCGGACACTGTGGCGCAGGATGTTCCCGTAGGCAGCCACCAGCATCACGGCCGGCTTCATGTCGCCCTTCTCGGCGATCACGTCGTCGGCCGCCCGGAAGTCCCGGACGAACTGACGGAAGTTGTTGCCGGGCAAGGAATCCTTGCGCCAGCCGTACAGCGCCATGCCGATACCGATCATGCGGACGCGTCCGGTCGGCGGGTAGATCACCTCGTCGTTCTCCCCGAAGAAGGCGCGATCGACGCGACTCTCCGGCGTGAACATCATGATGCCGCTGGTGGCTCGCGGGTTCGCTTCAATGGTGACCAGTCCGCGGTCGGGATGGTCGATGAAGTCGAAACCGATGTGACCGGTGAAGCCGGTCCGCCGAATCACGTCGCGCACCCACTCCTCGATGCCCGCATGCCGCACCTGTTCGAAGGTGAGGCACGACGATCCGCCGATCGCGTACTTCACCGGGTAGGTGGCGTGCGCGAAGACTTCGCCGTCACGGCAGATGGAGTAGGTGCAGTAGCGATCGCCTTCCAGCCACTCCTGGGCGATCCACGGGTTGGTCGGATCGAAGGTCAGCTGCTTCAGCTCGTCGCCGGGGTAGGCCTTGATCACCAGCTGCGAACCGCGTGAATAGGCTTGTTTCACGGCGAACGGCGTATCGAAGTCGAGCTCGGCGATGTCCTCCGGCCCGGTGATCGACGCGAACTTGAGCGTCTCGATCCCCATCTCCACCAGGGCCTGCTGGAACTTCAGCTTGTTGTGCAGCGTGTCCTCGAGGGCGAAGTCGGACAGGAAGAGCTCGCACGACGGCGGGAACAGGCCCGCCATCATCGCCAGGATGTCGGTCTCCTCGTGAATCGGGATCACCAGGTCGATGCCCTCGGCTTCGACGATCGCCGCGATCTCCCGGCAGTACTTCTGGGGCTGATACTTGGGCGGGCTGACGCGATGGAAGCCGGCCACGGCCTTGGAGAATCGACTCACGGCGATCGGCACACTATCCGCGGTGCTGACCCGATGTCCCGCGGCGGCGAGCAGTCGGGCCAGATTCAGCGTCAGGAACGAACGCCCGAACGTGATGAGAATGTGCTTATGCTGCCCTTGGTCCACGACCGCAAGCGTAGCCCGTCCGGTCAGGGCCTCCTGATACCGTTCACTGGCAACCGACGTGCACTCGCCTCCGCTGAGGTGGCCGAACGACGCCTCGGTCGCTCTATTGACCTGCGAACCAAAGGATCCGACGTTGTACGCACTCGGCATCATCGCAGGCATGATGGCAGCCGTCGCGTACGGCATGTCGACCGTCCTGCGCGCTCTCGGTGCGCGCCGCGTCGCCGTCGCCGAACGTGCAGCCGCAGGTGAGAGTGCCGCTTCGGCGCCCACCGACGATTCCTCGCCGCCGTCGATGTCGTCGACGGTGGCCACGCTGGGCGACCCCGCCTTCATCCTCGGCACCGTGATGGTGGTGATCGGCTTCGCCGGCGGCGCCGTCGCCGCGCGCTTCCTGCCGCTGTTCCTGGCGCAGTCGATCGTCTCGGCCAACCTGGTGGTCACCGCTCTCGTGGCCACCTTCATGCTCAATATCACGCTGCACACGCGCGACTGGGTGGCCATCTGGATGGTGGTCCTCTCCCTGTGCCTGCTCGGCATCTCCTCGGCTCCGCACGCCGAGGACCATGCGGCACGCTCCTTCCACTGGTGGCTGCTGGCCGCAGCTTTCGTCGTCGGGGCCATCGGCCTGTGGGGCGTGTACAAGTTCGGCAAGCTCGCACCGGTGGTCGGCGGCTTCGCCGGCGGCCTCCAGTTCGGCATCATCGCGATGGCCGTGCGCGTGCTCGACGGCGTGGCGCCATTCGACGCGACGGCACTGCTCACCGACCCGGCGGCCTGGGCGATCGCCGTGGCCGGCGCGAGCGGCTTCTACATCCAGACGGTGGCGCTGCAGGTGGGCGCGGTCAACGGCGTGACGGCCGTGCTGGTGGTGGGCGAGACCGCGGGGCCGAGCATCATCGGCGTCCTCTTCCTCGGCGACCACGCCCAGGCCGGACTCGGCTGGCTGGCCGTCGCCGGTTTCATCGGCGCGGTGGTCGGCGCGATCCTCGTCGCCTGGTACGGCAGCGGCGACCCCGATCACTTCGGCGAAGCACCGGAGGAGATCGGCGGCTGGCGGCGCGGCCGCGCCGACCCGCCCACCGTCTGATCTCGCCCTCCGGCCCCTTCCCGCGTGTCGCGACCCCGTTCCCAAGTCGCTTTTCGGGCTCGCGGAGCGAGGCGCGAACAGGGTCGCGACTCGGCCAGCAGGGTTCGCGTCAGGGAGTGGTGGGCGACGACGCCTGCGCCCAGAAGCGCTTCGGGATCCGGCCCGCACCGGCGGCGAGTCGTCCGGCCCGCACCGCGTGCGACATGGCGCGGGCCATCGTCACCGGGTCGTGGGCCCGGGTCACGGCGGTCGCGAGAAGCACTGCGTCGCAACCCAATTCCATCGCGAGCGCGGCATCGCTGGCCGTGCCGATCCCGGCGTCGAGCACCACCGGGACGCCCGCTCGGGCCACGATCATCTCGATGTTGTGCGGGTTCGAGATGCCCAGGCCGGTACCGATCGGCGAGCCGAGCGGCATCACCGCGGCCACCCCGGTGTCCTCGAGCTTGCGGGCCAGCACCGGGTCGTCGTTGGTGTAGGCCAGCACGGAGAACCCGTCGGCCACCATGGCGGCGGCGGCGTCGACCAGTTCCAGGGGATCCGGCAGCAGCGTGTGGTCGTCGGCCACCACCTCGAGTTTGATCAGGTCGGTGCCGGTGGCTTCCCGCGCCAGCTGCGCCACCAGCAGGGCCTCGGCCGCCGTGTGACACCCGGCCGTGTTCGGCAGCACCTGAATCTGCAAGCGCCGCAACAGATCCAGCAGCCCGGTGCCGGATCCGGGGCTGACCCGACGCATGGCGACCGTGGTCAGTTCAGTGCCCGACGCCGCCAACGCCTCCTCCAGAACGGCCAGGTTGGGCGCCCCGCCGGTGCCCATGATGAGCCGGGAGGACAGGGTGCGGCCGGCGATCACCAGCGGATCGTCAGCCACCCTGCACCGCCGTCAGGATGTCGACCACCGCGTACGGCGCGATCGGCTCGGACCACCGCGACTGCGGTCGCACCACGCCGTCGATCGCCACCGCGACCCCGGTGTCCGGCAGGTCGAGATGGGCCAGCAGACCGGTGACGTCGAACGCCGACGGCAACGTCACGACGTCCCCGTTCACCGTCAGCTCCACCGGCTCGGACACGTTCGGATTCGGCACGCTCATCGTGCACTCCTCTCCTCTCGGCGGGCCCGGGCTCGTTCTCCGTGAGCTCCGGCGCCCAGCAGTTCCAGCACGCGCCGGGATGTCCCCGGCGCCAACGCGATGCCGTTCCGGCCGTGGCCGGCGGCCACCAGCAGCCGCTCGTCGATCCGGCGGACGATCGGCAGGCCGTCCGCCGACATCGGCCGGATCCCCGCGGCGGCCTCGGTCAGTTCGTAGGTCCGCAGTCCGGGGAACACCTCGCAGGCATCGGCCAGCAGATCGGCGACGCCACCGGCCTGCGGGCTGCGGTCGTCGACGTCGAGCGCCTCGTATTGCGTGGCGCCCACGACGACGCCGTCGGCACGCGGCACCAGGTAGACGTTGCGGGTGCGCCAGCGGGCGCGCACCACCTGCCGCGGCGGCGCGACCGACCACGTCGTCCGGCGCAGTCGCAGGATCTCGCCCTTCTCGCCGCGCAGTCCGTCGAGTCCGCCCGGCAGCACCGCGCCGGAGTCCAGCCCGGAGGCCACCAGGATCTGGTCCGCCGGAAGGGCCACCGGATCGGTGACGTGCTGATCGATCAGTTCCGCGCCGGCACTCGTCAGCGCCGCGCGCAGCGCCCGGAGCAGCCGCCGGTTGTCCACCGCACCCTCCCCCACCAGGCGATACCCGCCGACCGCCGGCCGCGTCAGTCCGGGCTCGAGGCCGCGAAGTCCTGTGCCGGACAGTTCCTCGATCGCCGCCCCCGCCACACCGCGCGCGCCGGCCACGGCCTCGTCGAGGTACGCGCGGTCGGCGACGTCCGCGGCCACCAGCAGGGTGTCGTCGGCCACCGACACCTCGGGGTCGTCGAGCCGTCGCAACAGCGCCGGCCAGTGCGCCACCGACGCCGCCGACGCCGCGAGCAGCGGCTCCTCGCCCGGTCGCGCCTCGCCGAGACAGCCGAGCATGCCGCCGGCCACCTGCGCGGCCCGGCGCTGCGGACCGGCGTCGTACACCTGGACGCGCCAGCCGTCGTCGACCGCGGCCAAGGCGCAGACCAACCCGACGGCACCGCCGCCGACCACCGCCAACAGCGGTGCTGCACTGAACTTTTCAAGCACGTGAGGACCTTCCTTCGCCGGCATTATCCGGATCAGGTGCGACGGTCCGCGGCGGCGATTCCGCGATCTCAGCCCGGCGGTCCTCCGGGCACCCGTGTCGTTTCTGTGTGCCAGCTAGCCTACCGTTGGCGCCATGAACCTCCGTCGCCGCTTGGCCGATGCGCGCCTCTACCTGTGCACCGACGCTCGCCGGGAACGCGGCGACCTCACCGAATTCGTCGCGGCGGCCCTGGCCGGCGGCGTCGACATCGTGCAACTGCGCGACAAGGGATCGCCGGGCGCCCAGCAGTTCGGCACACTCGAAGCCGCGCAGGAACTGGAATTGCTCGCTGCGCTGCGCGAGCTGACCCGTGCGGCCGGTGCGCTACTGGCCGTCAACGATCGCGCCGACATCGCCGCCGCCGCCGAGGCCGACGTCTTGCACCTGGGCCAGGGCGATCTGCCGCCGACCACCGCGCGAGGCATCGTCGGCGCCGACATGATCATCGGTCGCTCCACGCACGACGAGGAGCAGATGCGAGCCGCGGTGGCCGACGACGCAGTCGACTACTTCTGCACCGGCCCCTGCTGGTCCACGCCCACCAAACCCGGGCGCACCGCCACCGGCCTCGACCTGGTGCGCGCGACCGCCGCCACCGGCACCGACAAGCCGTGGTTCGCCATCGGCGGCATCGATCTGGCGCGTGTCCCGGAGACCGCTGCGGCCGGCGCCTCCCGCATCGTGGTGGTCCGTGCGCTCACCGCTGCGGCGGATCCGACCGCTGCGGCCCGTGCCTTGCGCGCCGCCCGGTAGTCGCCGAGCGGCGGCCCTACTCGGTTGCAGAACCGTCGGATCCGGGTAGGCTGAACGGCATCATGTCGTGGCACAAGCTTCTCGTAACCCGCCGCAGCGGGGTCTGATTCGACCGACCCCCCGCTGCGGGTCGTCGTGCTTTCCACCATCTTTCGTCGGTCATCTCCCTGTCGACTGAAATGAATCGTCACGATGCCCATAATTCTGAACGCTCGTCAAAGCTGTACTCGTGAACACCACGACAGCTCACCGAGGACCCACAACTTCCGTCCCCGCCCGCCGCGCTGGTTTCCCGCGGGGGCCGCGCGCATGAGCGCCGAGCGCTTCGCGAGCGCCTTCGCCCCGTCCGGCTCGATCACCTTGCAGCACTTGCAGATTCACACCGAGGTCGGTGACACCGTCCGCTGCCGGGCCACCCTGATCGTCGACCAGCGGGAACTGCACCTGGAGACCAGCGCCCACGGCACGATCGGCGCGATGAGCGAGATGCTCTACGGCCTGGGCCTGGGCGTCGAGATCGTCGGGCTGTACCACCAGAACGACGGCGCCGAGGTCACCGCGTATCTGCAGTGCCTGCGCGACGGCGAACGCTGCTGGTCGTACGGTCGCGCCGCCACCGGCGACGAGGCCACCGTCCACGCCCTGATCGCCGCGGCCAATCAGCTCACCGGCCGCCTGCAGGCCGCCTGACCCGCAGACGTTTGCCCCGCCGCGTCAGCGCAATCGTTTACCCCGCCGCGTCAGCGCAATCGTTTACGCAGCGTCGGCCAGGCGTGACCGAAGCCGGGGTGCAGCGGCAGGTGTTCGACGTCCGTCTCGTCCACCCACCGCAATTCCGCGGACTCGCCGTTGGCGACGGTGGCGATCGGTTCGGCGACCCGGGCCAGCACGGTGGTGTAGGTCCAGCCGCTGACCGCCTCGTGGGTCACCTCGGTCTCGAGCACCTCGATCGCGGACTCGTCGATCCCGGCTTCCTCATGGGCTTCCCGGACCGCGGCGTCCACCGCCGACTCGTGCGAGTCCCGGGCGCCGCCCGGCAGACCCCAGGTGCCGCCCTGGTGCGACCAAACCGCGCGATGCTGCAGCAGCACGCCGAGTCCACCGTCGGGCAGGCGGGTACACAGCAGCAACCCCGCCGCTCCGTGCCGACCCCAGTACCGAGCACCGTCGGGGTCGAACACCCAACCGTCGCCATCTCCGCGCACGCGCCGACCTCTCTTTCCAGACCCACCGTACCGGGTGCCGCAGTGACACAGGCCGTTCGCCGACTAGGGTTGTGACACGACAGAAAGGCACCCATTCGTGAGCGGCCAAGACACGTCAGTACGCAGTGCGCTGACGCATGCCGGTCGCCGGGTGTTGCCGGAGAGCACGCAGGCCAATCCGCGCCTGCGGCAGGTGATCGCCGACCGCCGCGAAATCGCTGCGATGACCCGCGATCGGGTGAGCTCGCCGATCACCGCGTTCAAGTTCTACGCCTTGACCACCCCGGGGAAGCTCGGCGTGATCATGTTCGCGATGGTCCTCGCGTGCGCCCTCACCGGTTTCTACGCGTCGTCGAACCTGAACCAGCGCAGCGCGACGATGGAATCGCTGATCGAAAGCAGCGAGCCGCTCGCCGAGGCGGCGGAGGTGTTGTACAGCTCGCTGTCGGTGGCCGACGCGGCCGCGAACTCGGCGTTCATCTCGGGCGGCCGGGAGTCGCCGGACCTGCGCCACCAGTACGCCGACGCGATCGCGAGTTCGGGCACCGCGCTGGTCGCCTCGGCCGACGGCGGCGACCTCGGCGCGACGACCGGACCCTCCGCGGGCGTCTCGGTGCGCGACGACCTGGACACGATGGCCGTGCAGATCCCGTCGTACACGGGCGTGATCGAGACCGCCCGCACCAATAATCGCCTGGGCAATCCGGTCGGATCGGCCTACCTCGTGCAGGCCTCGGCCATCATGCAGGGCAATATCCTGCCCGCCGCCGAACGGCTGTACAACCAGCGGTCGGCCGCCATCTCCGAGCCGCAGCGCACCCTCACCGTGCCGCCGTGGGGCGTGTACGTCGCACTGTTCACCACCATCGCCATGCTGGTGATCTCCGGCCGCTACCTCGCCCGACGCACCCGGCGCCACTTCAACCTCGGCCTGGTCGCCGCCCTCGTCGCCCTCGGCTTCGGCACCGTCTGGCTGTTGGGGACGGGCCTGGCCTCGGTGGCCGCCGCCAACACGGCCAAGACGTCGGGCGCGGAACCGCTGCACGAGCTCACCACCATGCGCATCCTCACCCAGCAGGCCCGCTCGGTGGAGACCCTGAGCCTGGTCCGGCGCGGCGATCCGGGGCAGCTGGACCGCGACTTCAATTCCGCGATCAATCAGATCCGCGGCACCACCGCGAACCTGCTCGCCGACCACGACGATTCCGACATCGTGACGCCCCTGAAGCAGGTGCAGGACTCGCTCGTCCTCTGGGAGCGCGCGCATCGGGAGGTGACGCAGCGGCTGGCCGCCGGCGATTTCAACGCCGCCCGCGCCCTGACCATCGGCACCGGCGACATCAGCACGGCCTCCGGATACGAGCAGGTCAACACCTCGCTGCTGTCGGCGATCGACGAAGCCCGCGACACGTTCCGGAACAACATCAACACCGCCCAGAAACTCCTCGGCTACACCGGAACGGTCATCGGCTGGCTGTGCGTGGTGGCCGGCATCGCGGTGATCGGCGGCCTGGTGGCACGTATTCGGGAGTACCGATGAGAACGGGCGTGCGGGCCTCGGCCGCGGTGGTGATGGCCCTGATGCTGGCCCTCACCGGCTGTTCGACGCAGGAACTCGCAGCGAACGATCCGCCCACGACCAGCGCCGAACTCCCCATCCCGCCGGGCGCGTCGTTCGGGGTGCAGCCGGTCGAGGGCACCGACGCGCAGTCCTGCGATGCCACCACCAGCCTGCGTCCGCTCTCACCCATGCCCGATCCGGGGCAGATGCCGCGCGGATCGACGATGGCCCGGATCGCCGCCCGCGGCCGACTCGTGGTGGGCACCGACATCGGCAGCAACCCGCTCAGCTTCCGCAATCCGATCTCCGGCGACATCGAGGGCTTCGACATCGCCGTCGCCCACTGGATCTCCGATGCGATCTTCGGCGACGTCCGCGTCGAGTATCGGATCCTGTCGGCCGGCGACCGGGTGGAAGCACTGCGCGGCGGCGACGTCGACGTGGTCCTCAAATCCCTGAGCATCACCTGCGAGCGCCGCCAGAGCATCGACTTCTCCGCCCCGTACTACGTGGCCTCGCAGCGGATCCTGGTGTACCGCAACTCCGGCATCGAGACCGTCGCGGGACTGGCGCACAAGTCGGTGTGCGCCACCCGGAACTCCACCGCCGTCAGCCGGATCCAGAACCGGGTGCCCAGCGCGCAGATGGTCAGCACCAACACGTGGGCCGACTGCCTGGTCCTCATGCAGCAGGGCCAGGTGGACGCCGTCGTCGGCGACGCCCCCATCCTGTCCGGAATCGCGGCCCAGGACCCGTGGGTCCGTATCGTCGGCGACCCGATCGGTACCGAGTATTACGGCGTGGGCATTCCGCAGGGCGAGAACGATATGGTGCGATTCGTGAACGGCGTCTTGGAGCAGCGCAGGGCCGACGGCAGTTGGCAACGCGCCTACGACCAATGGCTGTCGGTGCTGGGTCCATCGTCCCCTCCGGCCGTCTCCTATCGGGACTGATGCCGTGACCGATTCCGACCCGGATCTCGACGAGCAGCACCTCGACGGGCAGCAGCTCGACGACCAGGTAGACGACGAGCAGTCGTACTCGCACGAGACCGCCCGCACCCAAGCCGCCGTCCCGTTCTCCCTCGACGACTACGACGATGACGACGACCATCTGCCGACCCAGGCGACGCCGAGCGGCAGCCTCTTCGAGGATCGCCCGTCGTCGCCCACGCTGCGCCGACCGCGCCGCGGCGCCTTCCCCGTGCACGACCGCCGTCTCGGCAGCGACCTGGTGCAGCTGCCGCCGCTGCAGGACATCGATCCGGACGACGCGGTGCTGTCGAATCCGGTCATCGTGGAGAGCAAGCGGTTCTGTTGGAACTGCGGCAAACCGGTCGGCCGCAGCTCCGGCCCCCACAAGGGCCCACTGTCGGGGTACTGCCCGCACTGCGGTTCCCGCTACTCGTTCGTGCCCGGTCTCCAACGCGGCACCATGGTGGCCGACCAGTACGAGATCGCCGGCGCCATCGCGCACGGCGGCATGGGGTGGATCTATCTGGCCGTCGACCACAACGTGTCCGACCGCCCCGTCGTCCTCAAGGGCCTGCTGAATTCGTCGGATTCGGCGGCCCGCGCCGTCGCGATCGCGGAACGACAGTTCCTGGCCTCGGTGAACGACCCCGGCGTGGTCAAGATCTACAACTTCGTCGAGTACACCGACTCCGAGGATCGGCAGCTCGGCTACATCGTCATGGAGTACGTGGGCGGTCACACGCTCAAGCAGCTCACCACCGGGCCCGACGGCGCCAAGGTGAATCTGCCCATCGAGCAGGCGATGGCCTACATCCTCGAGGTGCTCTCGGCCGTCGGGCATCTGCATTCGCTCGGCTTGGCCTACAACGACGTCAAGCCGGACAACATCATGATCACCAGTGACGAGGTGAAGCTGATCGACATGGGTGCGGTGTCGACCATCAACGGCTACGGGCACCTGTACGGCACCCCCGGTTTCCAGGCGCCGGAGATCGTCGAGACCGGCCCACAGGTGGTCACCGACATCTACAGCATCGGTCGCACGCTGGCCGCGCTGACCCTGGACCTGCCGATGACGCAGGGGCGGTACGACGACGGGCTGCCCGACCCGGAGACCACCGAGCTGCTGGCCGCCAATCCGTCGTACTACTACCTGCTGCAGCGGGCCACCTCGCCTGATCCGGCCGAGCGTTTCGAGTCCACCGAGGAAATGACCACGCAGGTGATGGCGGTCCTGCGGGAGACCGTCGCACTCCACACCGGCGTGCCCCGGCCGGCGATGTCGAAGGTCTTCACCCCGCAGCGCTCCACCTTCGGCACCAACCTGATCCTGCGACCGATCGACGGCTTCTTCGACCCGAGTCAGGCCGCCGAACCCGACCCGGCCGACATCGCTCGCGCCCTGCCCGTGCCGCTCGTCGACCCCGAGGATCCGGCCGCCGGCCTGCTCAGCTCGGCCGCGCTGAGTTACCCGCGGCAGGCGCTCGACAGCATCCAGGTGGCCCGGGCCGAGGGCTTCCCCGGCATGCCCGCCGGTTCCACCGAATCGTCCTGCGCCGAGCCGCCGCAGCATCCGTCACCGGAAGTGGATCTCGCGGAGGCGCGTGCCCACCTGGAACTGGGCAACCTCATGATCGCGCAACGACTGCTCGACGAGGTCTCGCGGAACCACGGCGAGTCGTGGCGGCTGCACTGGTATCTCGGCATGTACGCGTTGAAGGACGGCGACGCCGAACTCGCCTACGAACGCTTTCAGACCGTGCTGGAAGCGCTGCCCGGCGAGGTGGCGCCGAAGCTGGCGGTGGCCGGGACCGCCGAGCTGATCGGCTACTGGCTGTCCGAGCAGGACGACACCTCCAACGAGCAGATCGCTCAGATCGAGCACTGGTACGACATCGCTCGGCACCACTACCACGACCTGTGGCTGACCGATCATTCGATCGTCACCGCGGCTTTCGGCCTCGCGCGCATGTTGATCGCCGACGGCCGCCACTTGGAAGCCATCGAACCGCTCGACGAAGTGCCCACCACCAGCCGCCACTACGGGGTGGCGCAGGAGAGCGCGATCCTCTGCCTGGTGCACGGCCGGCCGCCGAGCGAGGTGGCGCGTGAGGAATTGTTCGAGGCGGCCGACCGGCTGGCGCAGCTGCACGACGAGGACCGGCGGCTCGGGCGTCTGCGGCTGATCGTCCTGGGCACCACGCTGGGCTGGATCGACACGCACCGCGAGCAGATCGAAGCGGAGGAGAACGACGGCGACTCCCCCGACGACTTCCTCGGCTTCCCGTTCACCGAGCACGGTCTGCGGGCCGGGACCGAGCGGTCGCTGCGCGAGCTGGCCCGCCGTACCCGGGACAACCGGGCCCACCGATTCCTCCTGGTAGACCTCGCGAATCTGGTTCGCCCCGCCACCCTGTTCTGAGGCTGCAGCCGGAAATATCGGACAGTACGCCCGATCACACGTCCGGCGATATGGTGAGCATCGTGACTGACGCTCCCTCCGCTGCGACCGCTGACTCGGCCGCAGACGAAAGGCCCACCGTCGAGATCAATCGCCGCCTGGTCTACATCATCTACGCGGCCTTGATGGCCGCGATGTTCCTGTCGTCGATGGACCAGTCGGTGGTCAGCACCGCGCTGCCGACCATCGTCGGCGACCTGGGCGCGGTGGCGCACGAGGGCTGGATCATCACCTCGTACCTACTGGCCATCGCCATCGTGATGCCTATCTACGGCAAGATCGGCGACCTCTACGGTCGTCGTTGGCCGTTCCTGTTCGCCATCACGATCTTCGTGATCGGTTCGTTGGCGTCGGCCCTGGCCGGATCGTTCTGGATCCTGGTCGCGGCCCGCACCTTCCAAGGCCTGGGCGCCGGCGGCCTGGTGATCCTGTCGCAGGCGATCATCGCCGACATCGTCTCGGCGCGCGATCGCGGTAAGTACATGGGCCCGATGGGCGCCATCTTCGGTGTCGCCTCGGTGGCCGGTCCGCTGCTGGGCGGCTACTTCACCGAGGGCCCGGGCTGGCGCTGGTGCTTCTGGCTGAACGTGCCGATCGGCCTCACCGCGCTGGTGGTGGCGTTCTTCGCGCTGAAGCTGCCGATGCAGAAGTCCACGCGGCCGTTCGACTGGTGGGGCACCATCCTGCTGACCCTGTTCACGTCGGGCATCGTCTTCCTGACCAGCTGGACCAGCGTGGCCCCGAGCGGCAAGTACGACTGGTCCAACCCGTGGCTCGGCGCCCTGCTGGTGGCCACCATCGTCGCCTTCGGCCTGTTCATCCTGGTCGAAACCCGCGTCGACGAGCCCCTCGTGCCGCTGCGCCTGTTCCGCAGTTCGGTGTTCACCGTCTCGGTCCTCGTCGCGCTGATCCTGGGCATCACGATGTTCGCGGCCCTGAGCTACCTGCCGACCTTCCTGCAGATGGCCCGCGGCGCCGGCCCCACCGATTCGGGTCTGCTCATGTTGCCGATGACCGCCGGCGTCATGCTGACCGCCGTGGTCTCCGGTCTGTTGATCACCAAGACCGGCAAGTACCGGATCTACCCGATCATGGGTATGGCGATCACCACCGCGGGCATCGCCTGGCTCACCCGACTCACCGGCAGCATGTCGATGATCCTCTTCGGCGCCATGATCTTCGTCCTCGGCTTCGGCATGGGCCTGGTGATCCAGACCATCGTCATCGCCGTGCAGAACGCCGTGGATCCGAGCGAAGTCGGTACCGCGACCTCCACGAACAACTTCCTGCGCGAGATCGGCGCGGCCGTCGGCACCTCGATCTTCGGCACCCTGTTCACCAGCAGACTGACCACCAACCTGCACGACGTGATGGACAAGATCCCGCCGGAGGACCTGCCCAAGGGGCTGCTCGACGGCGACCTCACCCCCACCGTGGTCAAGAACCTGCCCGAGCCCCTGCACACGCAGGTGGTCGACGCCTACGTCAACGCCATGGCCCCCACCTTCTGGTTCCTGGTGCCCATCGCCGCGATCGGCTTCATCCTCTCGCTGTTCCTGCGCAACAAGGCCCTCTCCACCCAGGCCGGCCTCGTCGCCAAGGGTCAGGTGGACGAACCCGATGCCCCCTTCAAGGACGCGGCGCCCGCCCCCGCCTCCTAACGTCGCTCGCCCGCCGTTCGCGGCACCGACCAACACCCGCGTCACCCGACACCAAAGGCGGCAGCCCCGGCTGCCGCCTTTGCCCGTCACGGCAGCATTTGTCGTGCACTGCCTCCTGACCTGACCTGAGTTGGACCTCCTGAGCTGATTTTCGGGGGCGGTTCTTGGATCGGTGCAGGCCAGGGCTGTTCGGGTGGTCAGTTTCGGGCACTAAATGGTCGGGTATGTTCGGTGGGTGCCTCCGTATGT